>CAZIYA010000122.1:0-10176 GCA_964543355.1 uncultured Polaromonas sp. | reverse complement strand
GGTGACCGAAATGGACGCCGGCTTCCAGCATTTCACGCATGCTAATTGACATAAGTAACTCCAAAGGTTGTGTCTAAAATCAGCGCTTATCGCCTGCAAACCTTGAAAAAGTTTCGCGGGCAACACCTTGAATGGCTGATTTGCGATTTATTGCGCGAGGGCCGAATTGCCTTTTGCACAACCCAATGAGTATAACATCCCTGCCAGTCTGCCGCCCCCGGCCGGAGACCGCCGCCCCTTGGCAGGCGGCATTCGCCTCCACCTTGGCAGCTTCACCTTCGATACAAAAATGATAGCTGCTTGCGCCCCACCGGCAAGGGCTGCAGACAAAACCGACGCTCTATCCATGAATTACCCCCTCTCTGCTTCTCACCCTGGCCCATGGCGGGTCACCCCATGAGAGTTGCGGTCATCGGCGCCGGCATCATCGGCATCACCACTGCCTGGGAACTCGCCCAGGACGGCCACGAGGTCACCGTGTTCGAACGCCGTGGCGCGGCCGCCGAGGAAAGCAGTTTTGCCAATGCCGGGGTGGTGGCACCGGGGTATGTCACACCCTGGGCAGCGCCGGGTATGCCGGGCAAAGTGCTGCGCCACCTGCTGGGCCGCCACGCACCGGTTCGGCTCAGCCTGCCCCTGTCCGGCAGCGAGCTGGCCTGGATGTGGAAGTGGTGGCGGGCCTGCAGGATGGAAACCTACCTGGCCAACCGGGCCCGCATGCAGCGCCTGGCCTTTTACAGCCGTACACGCCTGCACCAGCTCACCGCCGATCGGCAGCTCGAATACGACCGCAGTCCGGGTTATATGGTGCTCCTGCGCGCCGAACAGGACACCCAGCTGGTCGAACCCGGCCTGCAGGTGCTGCGTGAGGCCGGCGTGGCTTTCCGGCAAATCGGCTCGGACGAAGCGCGCCGGATAGAGCCGGCCCTGAACCCGGACACCGCCCTTCTGGGCGCCATCCACCTGCCCGACGACGAAGTGGCCAATTGCCGCCAGTTCGCCCTGCTGCTGAAGACCGATGCCCAGCGCCTGGGCGCGACGTTCGAGTTCAATACGACCGTGGCCCAAATAGATCGGGCGCAACCAGCTACTTTTTTGATAGCAGGTGAAGCCACGCCGCGGAACTTCGACGCGGTGGTCCTGTGCGCCGGGCTGGCCTCGGCGCAACTGCTCAGGCCCCTGGGCATCAATATTCCGATGGCGGCGGTGTATGGCTACTCCGTAAGCGCGCCCATCCGCGAGCCGCTGAACGCGCCACGCAGCGCACTGATGGACGAGCGCTACAAGGTCGCCATCTCGCGCATGGGCAACCGCGTGCGTGTGGCCGGCAGCGCCGAGATCGGTGGTGCGCCGGACAAAAAGCGCGCCGCATCCATCCAGACGTTGTACAAAGTGCTGCAGGACTGGTTTCCCGGGGCTGCCCACACCTCCAACCCCACCGCCCATGTGCAGGAATGGAAAGGCGCCCGGCCCATGCTCGCGGACGGCCCCCCCATCCTGGGCGCCAGCGGCCTGCCCGGCCTGTGGCTCAACCTCGGCCATGGCTCCAGCGGCTGGGCACTCAGCTGCGGCAGCGCGCGGGCCATGGCGGACCTGATGGCTGGTAAAACGCCGGACATCGACATGGAAGGGCTGGGCCTGAGCCGGCTCAAGGCGTCAGGCGCCTGAAGCGCCCACAATCAAACCCATGCAAGCCATCTCCAGCGCTCTCAGCCTGCCGCTCCATGGCGTTGCGGCGATCCGACTGCTGGAGCAGCAGGCGGCAGCCGGCCTTGCACCGCACACGCTGATGCAGCGCGCGGGGCTGGCCAGCGCCCGCCTGAGCCTGGCGCTGGCGCCGCACGCACAGCACGTCTGGGTCGCCTGCGGCCCGGGCAACAACGGTGGCGACGGCCTCGAAACGGCCATGCACCTGCACCAGTGGGGGAAGAACGTGACCGTGACCTGGCTGGGCGCGCAGAACCAGGCCAAGGTGCCGGCCGATGCGCTGGCCTCGCTGGTACGGGCGCGCGCAGCCGGTGTTCCGTTTGCAAAAACACCCCCGTCCGGCTTCGATTTCGCGATTGACGCGCTGCTCGGCATAGGCGCCGCACCCCGTCCGGCCCACGCCGCCGGCCAGGCCGATTTGCTCGGCAAATGGCTGGCCCTGCTGCGCACCACCGGGCAACCCGTTCTGGCGCTGGATATTCCGAGCGGGCTGGACGCCGGAACGGGATCCGATCTCGCTCCTGAATCGATAGCTATCGGTACCCGTCCGGAAAGGGCTGGAAGCCGATTTACCTTGACACTTCTGACGCTGAAACCGGGCCTGTTCACCGCCGCCGGCCGCGATCTGGCCGGACAGGTGTGGTGGGACGATTTGGGCATCGCGCCAGCGCCCGCCGCGGCGCCTGACGCCTGGCTGCTGGGTCAGGACCGCGCGGGCAGCCATAACCGGGCCTTGGCTGCACACGCCAGCCACAAGGGCAGCTTTGGAGACGTTGCCATCGTCGGTGGGCAATCCGGCGCAGAGGGCGCAATACACATGAGCGGCGCGGCCCTGCTGGCCGGCCGGGCCGCCCTGCATGCGGGCGCCGGCCGTGTGTTTGTGGCCCTGCTCGGCCAGGCCGTCATCACCGTGGACCCGCAACAGCCCGAGCTGATGTTTCGCAGCCCGGCTGCGCTGGACCTGAAAACCCAGGTGGTCGTTTGCGGCTGCGGCGGCGGCGAGGCGGTAGCGGGCGTTCTGCCCCGACTGCTCTCGGGCGCCCCAGCCGCCGTGCTGGACGCCGACGCGCTCAACGTTATCGCGCGGGACACGCAGCTGCAAACCCAGCTACAGGCACGCTGCGGCCGCGCTTACCGCACGGTCCTGACGCCGCACCCGCTGGAGGCCGCACGCCTGCTGGGCAGCAATGCGGCCAGTGTGCAGGCCGACCGCCTGGCAGCAGCGCAGCATCTGGCTGAAAAATTCGGCTGCGTCGTGGTACTCAAGGGCTCGGGCACAGTGATCGCCGCTCCTGGCGAAATTCCGGCCGTCAACCCCACGGGCAATGCCCGCCTGGCCACGGCAGGCACCGGCGATGTGCTGGCCGGCATGGTAGGTGCCCTGTTGGCCGGCGGCCATACTGCCTTCCATGCGGCATGCAGCGCCGTTTTCCAGCATGGTCAGCTGGCCGACGACTGGCCGGCCAGCCACCCTGGGCAGGTGCTCACTGCTTCCCTGCTAGCCCAGAATCATCAGGCCGATCTGTAGCAAGAGCAGCAACACCAGCGCTGACAGGTCCACCCCGCCTACCGCGGGGATGAAGCGGCGCAGCGGCGCCAGCAGGGGTTCGGCCAGCCGCCCCAGCAGTCCGTAAATGGGCGAGCCCGGCTGCAGCCAGGAAATGATGGCGTACACCAGCACCACGACAAAGGCCAGCTGCAGCGCCACCCGCACCAGCATCTTGAGCGCGGCCAGCAACAGCGCCGGCAACATGGCCGCGGTCAGGTTCAGCAAGGCGCCAACAAGGGCTGCCCAGACCAGGGCGTACACCAGGGCCAGCAGCAGCGCTGCCAACAGGCTGGCCCAGTCCACGCGCGATTGCGTCAGCGTCTTGGGCAAAACACGCCGCAAAGGTTTGACCAGCCAGTCGGTCACGGCCATCACAAAATAACCCGGCTGCGCGCTCATGTTGATGCGCAGGCGGTTCATCCAGGCACGCAGCAGCGCGGCCCCGATCAGCACGAAGAAAAGGGTTTCCAGCAGGAAGGACAGGATGCGGATCAGCATGTTTTTTCAGTCCCGGGTTTGGATGGCGCCACGGATGTTCAACGCCGGGGTTTCTTGCTCTGCTTGCGCCCTGCGCTGGCAGCTGATTTCTTCACGGCCGCCTTGAGCGCCTGGATGGGGGACTTGGCTGCCCGGCTGCTGCCGGCCGCGCTGCCGCTGCGCGCGCCAGAACGCTGCTCTGCGCCTTTGCCGGCCCGCCTGCCGCTGCGTTCGTCGCCTCGCGGCTCGCCGGTTTTGCGCGCAGGTGAGCGCTCCTGGTCAGGCAGGTCGACGCTGCGCCCACCGGCCTTGTCTTTCATGGCGCGGGTGAGCAGCTCTTCGCCCTCGCGCACCAGGCGGAAGTCAATCTTGCGGCCGTCAAGGTCGACACGGCTGACCTGCACACGCACACGGGTGCCGATGGCATAACGAATGCCCGTGCGCTCACCGCGCAGTTCCTGGCGCGCCTCGTCAAAGCGGAAATACTCGCCGCCCAGTTCGGTGATGTGCACCAGCCCTTCGACATACATCGCATCGAGCGTGACGAAAATGCCGAAGCTGGTTGCTGCCGTGACGACGCCGCCGAACTCCTCGCCCAGGTGCTCTCGCATGTATTTGCACTTGAGCCAGGCCTCCACGTCGCGGCTGGCTTCGTCGGCACGCCGTTCGTTGGCGCTGCAATGCAGGCCGGCGGCCTGCCAGGCGAGCTGGTCGGCCGTTGGGTTTTTCGGTTTCTGGTCCGGCTCGGTGACGCGCGAGGCCAGCCGTTTCGACAGCTTGGCCTCGGCCTCGCCAGGAGTGGGCAATACCGGCAGCTGGTACCTGGATTTGGTCAACACCGCCTTGATGACGCGGTGCACCAGCAGGTCCGGGTAACGGCGGATCGGGCTGGTGAAGTGCGTGTAGGCCTCGTAGGCCAGGCCGAAGTGGCCGGCGTTCATGGGAGTGTAGATCGCCTGCTGCATGGAGCGCAGCAGCATGGAATGGATCTGCATCGCATCGGGCCGGTCCTTGGTGGCCATGGCGATCTGCTGGAACTCGCCCGGCGCGGGGTTGTCCGTGATCGTCATGCCAATGCCGAGTGCCTTCAGGTAGGTGCGAAGTATGTCCTTCTTCTCGGGCGTCGGGCCCTCATGCACGCGGAACAGGCCTTCGTGTTTGCTCTCGGAGATGAAGTCCGCAGAACAGACGTTGGCGGCCAGCATGGCCTCTTCAATCACGCGGTGGGCAACGTTGCGGGTGCGCGGCACGATTTTCTCGATGCGTCCGGCCTCGTCGCAAACGATCTGGGTCTCGGTGGTTTCAAAGTCCACCGCACCGCGCACGCCACGCTCCTTGAGCAGGGCCTGGTACACGTCATGCAGGTCCAGCAGGTGCGGCACCAGCGCCTTGCGCTGAGCCGCTTCCGGGCCGCGCGTGTTGGCCAGGATGGCGGCGACTTCGGTGTAAGTGAAACGCGCGTGACTGAACATCACGGCCGGGTAAAACTGGTAGGCGTGGACCTCGCCCTTGGCATTGACCAGCATGTCGCAGACCATGCACAGGCGCTCGACGTTCGGGTTCAGCGAACACAGGCCGTTGGAGAGCTTCTCGGGCAGCATGGGGATCACACGGCGCGGAAAATAAACGCTGGTCGCACGGTCGTAGGCGTCGATATCGATCGCACTTCCGGTTTCCACATAGTGGCTCACGTCGGCAATCGCCACCAGCAGTCGCCAGCCCTTGCCGCGGCCCACCTTGGCCGGCTCGCAATACACGGCGTCGTCAAAGTCACGGGCGTCTTCACCGTCGATGGTCACCAGCGGAATGTCGGTCAGGTCCACGCGGCCTTTTTTGTCGGCGGGGCGCACGGCGTCCGGCAGGGTGCGGGCCAGGGCCAGTGCGGCGTCACTGAACTCATGCGGCACGCCGTATTTGCGCACCGCAATTTCAATTTCCATGCCCGGGTCATCGATTTCACCGAGCACTTCCTTGACGCGGCCCACCGGTTGGCCAAACAGCGCCGGCGGCTCGGTCAGCTGGACCACCACAATCTGCCCGGGCTTGGCCGTGCCGATGGCGCCTTTGGGGATCAGCACATCCTGGCCGTAACGCTTGTCCTCGGGCGCCACCAGCCAGACACCGCTTTCCTGCAGCAGGCGGCCAATGATGGGATTGGGGGAACGTTCAATGATTTCCGTGACGCGGCCTTCGGGCCGGTTCTTGCGGTCATGCCGCACGATGCGCGCCTTGACGCGGTCCTTGTGCAGCACCGCGCGCATTTCGTTGGGCGGCAGGTAGATGTCGGCTTCGCCGTCATCGCGCAGCACAAAGCCGTGGCCGTCGCGGTGGCCTGAAACAGTGCCTTCAAATTCAGCGAGCAGTCCGGCACCCTGGCCGCTGCTGTGTGTAGTTGTTTTGATAAGTGATCTCTCTTTTTTGAGATGGTTAATTGTGTAAGGAATTCTGGCGCCGGCAAGCTGCCTGCGGGAAATTCACGGTGCCTGTTTTTACCTTGGGTGGCAAAAAAATCGGCGGGATGTCATGTGCCATACAGCTCGCGCCATGACTGAAATTTTTTGGTGCCCGGCCCAGAAAATCGATTCTGTAATGGTACACTGCTGGCTGTGCCCGGGTGGCGGAATTGGTAGACGCGCACGGTTCAGGTCCGTGTATCGCAAGATGTGGAGATTCGAGTTCTCTCCCGGGCACCAGATACATCCAGCCAGCAAATGCTGGCAAAGCGAAGGCCACTGTTAACCCAGTGGCCTTTTTGCTTTTCAGGCGCTTCCCCGGCACCTTTTGCAGCCTCATCTGCGACGCTCAGACCGGCACCGCCACCAGATCATGGCCTTGCGTGCCGACGATCCGCGCCTTGGTGAATTCACCGACCTTCAGCGTCTTGCTGATCTTCTCGGGCGGCAATAGTTTCACGACACCATCAATCTCGGGCGCGTCGGCATAGCTGCGTCCCACGCCTCCCTTTTTCCCCATGCCGGGAGCTGAATCGACCAGCACCTGCATGGTCGAGCCCACTCGCTGCTGCAGCTTGCCGGCGGACACGGCTTCGGCAACTGCCATGAAACGCACGCGGCGCTCTTCGCGAAGTTCCAGCGGCAGCATGCCGGGAATGTCGTTGGCCGTGGCGCCTTCCACTGCGCTGTAGGCAAAACAGCCGGCACGGTCAATCTGCGCTTCGCGCATGAAATCCAGCAGGTGCTCGAACTCGCCTTCGGTCTCGCCGGGAAAGCCGGCTATGAAGGTACTGCGGATAACGATTTCGGGACAGATCTCGCGCCAGCGCGCAATGCGCTCCAGGTTTTTCTCGCCGCTGGCCGGCCGCTTCATGCGCTTGAGCACATCGGGGTGGCTGTGCTGAAGCGGCACGTCCAGGTAAGGCAATACCTTGCCGGTGGCCATCAGCGGCAGGATCTCGTCCACCCTTGGGTACGGATACACGTAATGCAAGCGCACCCACGCGCCGTAGGGCTCGGCAATCTCGCCCAGCGCCTGCACCAGTTCCAGCATGCGGGTCTTGACCGGCTTGCCGTCCCAGAAGCCGGTGCGGTATTTCACATCCACACCGTAGGCCGAGGTGTCCTGGCTGATCACCAGCAGCTCCCGGACACCGCCCTCAAACAATGCGCGCGCCTCATTGAGCACATCGCCGATCGGGCGCGAAACCAGGTCGCCGCGCATGGAGGGAATGATGCAGAAGGTGCAGCGGTGATTGCAGCCCTCACTGATTTTCAGGTAGGCATAGTGCCTCGGTGTGAGCTTGATGCCGGCAATACCAAAAGCATTGGGCACCAGGTCCACAAACGGATCGTGCGGCTTGGGCAGGTTCAGGTGCACCGCATCCATGACCTCCTGCGTGGCATGCGGACCAGTCACGGCCAAAACGCTCGGATGCATCTGGCGCACCAGGTTGCCGCCGCCCTCGCCTACCTTGGCGCCCAGGCAGCCCGTCACAATGACCCGGCCGTTTTCAGCCAGCGCCTCCCCAATGGTGTCCAGGCTCTCCCTGACCGCGTCATCAATGAACCCGCAGGTGTTGACGATCACCAGGTCGGCACCTTCGAAGGTCTTGGAGGTCTGGTAGCCCTCCGCGCTGAGCTGGGTGAGGATCAGTTCCGAATCGGTCAGGGCCTTGGGGCAGCCCAGGCTGACAAAACCGACGCGGGGCGCCGTGTTCAGCGTGGAAGATGGGGGAGTTGCAAGGGCTTGGCTCATGCCCTCTATTGTCTCAGAGCCGGCCCGCAGCAGACAGGCGGGGCCTGAAAAGCCCGGATATGGTCAGCGTTTCAGGCCCAGCGCCGCCAGCATTTGCTCGCTTTGTTTCTGCATCTGCTCCTGCATCTGCGTGAACACGGTTTTCGACTGCTCCACATAGTTGCCCATCATGCCCTGCATGGCCGGCGACTGGGCATTGACAAACTGCGCCCATGCCTCCGGCGTCAGTCCCTTGGACTGCTCGGACATCTTGACCTGCAAGTCCATGAACGACTGGATGTTTTTCTCGAGGTAGCTGCCCATGAAGCCCTGCATCGCATTGCCGTAGAAGCGGATGATGTTGGCCAGCACCGCCTCGGTGAACATGGGCGCACCGCCGGCTTCTTCTTCCAGGATGATCTGCAGCAGAATGCTGCGTGTCAGGTCTTCATTGGTCTTGGCATCCCGCACCACAAAATCGGCGCTGTCCATGACGAGGTTCTTGATTTCAGTCAAGGTGATGTATGCCGAGGTATCGGTGTCGTAGAGACGGCGATTCGGGTACTTCTTGATGGCACGCGGCGATGCCGCCTTGCCGTTGCCGCCTTTGGTGCCTGACATTTTTCCCGGCATATCGCCGGCAGGCGATGCCTCGTCAGCTGACCGGCTCCTGGACTGACTGGTGGGCTTGCTTTTGGGCACTGCACGAACTCCTGTGAATGACTGCCTGTACCGATGCACAAGACTTGCTGACATTCTAGGAAGTATGCATACTCACAATCCCCTTGGTTTACCCTGTGTGCACCGAAGTCCGGTGGACGGGAAAACAACTTCAGGAAATTGGTAGGCGCGATTGGACTCGAACCAACGACCCCCACCATGTCAAGGTGGTGCTCTAACCAGCTGAGCTACGCGCCTAAGGACTGTTCGACCTCGTCATTGTAGCAGGGCAAATCCGGTCTTTTGCCCGGGGCGCCGTATTTTTTGCAGGCCGTCACCGCCGCCGCGCGGAACGCACACCGCCGACCTCGGCAACGATGGCCAGCACCTGGTTGAGCCGCCCCGAATCCGCCACCTCCACGGTGAACGTCATCCAGGCCGTGCCGCCGCGGTTGTCCTTGACCGAGGTGGTCTGCACGCCAATCACGTTCATTTTTTCCCGTGCAAACACTTCCGAAATATCGCGCAACAGGCCCTGCCGGTCAGCCGCTTCCACGGCTACATCCACCGGGTAGACCGAGCCGTCGCTGCTCTTGGGCCGGCTCCACTGGACCTCGATCACCCGGTCAGGACTGCCACTGGCCATGTTCCTGAAGTTGCTGCAGTCGCTGCGGTGGATGCTCACGCCCTTGCCCTTGGTCACAAAACCGAGAATGGCATCGGGCGGCGCGGGCTTGCAGCATTTGGCCAGCTGCGTGAGCAGCGAGTCGATACCGACCACCAGCACGCCGCCCTTGCGTCCGCGCTCCGCGGCCTTGTCATGCCGGGGTTTTTTCGCCAGGACGTAGTCATCCTGGGTCGGGGCAGGCTCGGGCGGCTTGAGCATGTTTTCAATCGTGCGCAATGACAGCTCGTCCTTGCCCACCACTTCAAACAGATCCTCGGCGCTCTTGAAGCCCAGCTGGGTTGCCACATCCTCAAGCTTCATCGCGGTCTTGCCCTCGCGCTGCAGCAGTTTTTCCACCGCCTCGCGTCCACGCGCCACCGTCTGTGCCATGGCCTGCGCATTGAACCAGGCACGCACTTTCGACCGCGCGCGGTGGCTGGCCAGGAAGCCGAGTTCGGGGTTGAGCCAGTCGCGCGACGGGCCGCCTTCTTTCGTGGTGACAACCTCCACGGTCTGGCCGTTTTGCAGCGGCGTGTTCAGCGGCACCATGGCACCGTCGATGCGCGCGCCGCGGCAGCGGTGGCCCAGGCTGGTGTGCACGCTGTAGGCAAAGTCGAGCGCCGTCGCACCCTGCGGCAATTCAACGACGGCCGCTTCGGGCGTCAGGACGTAGATGCGGTCTTCGAACAGGCCCTGGTTGGCTTCACGCGCCTTGGCCGCCACCGGCCCCGACAAGTCACGCTCCCAGGCCAGCAACTGCCGCAACACGGCAATTTTTGCGTCGTACTCGCTGCTCGCCGACACGCCGCTGTAACCCTTGGTGCCGGCCTCCTTGTAGGCCCAGTGGGCAGCCACGCCATGCTCGGCGTGGTCGTGCATGGCCTGCGTGCGGATCTGTATCTCGACCGCCCGCTGCTGCGCGTCG
>CAZIYA010000121.1:0-10224 GCA_964543355.1 uncultured Polaromonas sp. | reverse complement strand
GCCTGCGGCCCGGCAAAGCCGGTTCCGCGGCTCATGCTGGTTTGGGAGGGGGCATCCGTGACTCACTACTGTCGAAATTTACTAGTAATAGGATAGCGCCAATCCTTGCCGAAGCTTCGGTGGGTAACCCGAATACCCACCGGGGCCTGTCGCCGCTTGTACTCGTTGATCTTGATGAGCCGGGTCACTCGCTCGACCACCGCACGGTCAAAGCCCGCGGCGATGATGTTCTCTACGCTCTCGTCGTTCTCCATGTAACGCTGCAAAATCGCGTCCAGCACCTCGTAGGGCGGCAAGCTGTCCTGGTCGGTCTGGTCGGCGCGCAGCTCGGCGCTGGGCGGCCGCGTGATGATGCGCTCCGGGATCGGGTTGCTGCCGGTGCCGTAGGGGTCGTTCTCGTTGCGCCACTGCGCCAGGCGGAACACCGTCGTTTTCAGCAAATCCTTGATGACCGCAAAACCGCCCGCCATGTCGCCATAGAGCGTGCAGTAACCTGTGGCCATCTCGCTCTTGTTGCCGGTCGTCAGCACGATGGCGCCGAACTTGTTGGACAGCGCCATCAGGAACACCCCGCGGATACGCGCCTGGATGTTTTCCTCGGTGGTGTCTTCCGGCAGGCCCTTGAACTCGCCGGCCAGCGAGGCCTTGAAGGCTTCGAACTCCGGAATGATGGAAATTTCGTCGTAGCGCACCTTCAAACGCGCCGCCATCTCGCGTGCGTCTATCCAGGAGATGTCAGCCGTGTAGGGTGAAGGCATCATGACGGTGCGCACCTTGTCGGCGCCCAGCGCATCAACCGCAATCGCGAGCACCAGCGCCGAATCAATGCCGCCGGACAGCCCGAGAATCGCGCCCGGAAAACCGTTTTTACCCAGGTAGTCGCGCACACCCAGCACCAGGGCGTCCCACAGGTCGGCTTCGGGGCTGCGTTCGGGAACAGAGCTTGCTACCAGTTTGATAGCTGTCGGCGCCCGCTGCGCCTGGGCCAAGAACAGATTTTCCTTGAAACTTTCAGCACGGCCGGCCAGTGCGCCATCGGCCTGCAGGGCAAACGAATGGCCTTCGAAAACGATTTCATCCTGGCCGCCGACCAGGTGTGCATAAACCATGGGCAGGCCGGTGGCCAGCACACGTTCACGCATCATGAGTTCGCGCTCGCCGCCCTTGCCCACGTGGAAGGGCGAGGCATTGATGACCGCCAGCAGCTCGGCACCGGCCTCTTTCGCCAGCCGCGCCGGCTCTTCGAACCAGGCGTCTTCGCAGATCAGCAGGCCAACCTTGACCGCATCGGCGCCCTCGCCGGCTTCAAACACACAAACGCCCTGCCCCGGCGTGAAATAACGCCGCTCGTCGAACACCTGGTAGTTGGGCAATTCGCGCTTGGCATAAGTGTCGACGATGCGTCCTTCGCGCAGCACCCGAGCGGCATTGTGCCGCTGCTGCACTTCCACGCTTTTGGTGCGCAGGCCCTTGCCGCTGTCGCCATGGGTGGGGGTGCCCACCACCACCGTGAGCCCTTTTAACCCGGCGAGTTCGCGGGCCACCAGATTCACGGCATCATCACAGGCCTGGATGAAAGAACGGCGCAGGAACAGGTCTTCGGCCGCGTAGCCGCAAATCGCCATCTCGGGCGTCAGCAGCAGACGCACGCCGTCGGCATAGGCCGTGCGGGCGGCTTCAATGATTTTTTGCGCATTGCCCGGCATGTCGCCAACGCAATAGTTCAACTGAGCAACGCAGATTTTGAGAGTCATGAAAAAGAAAAATACGGTTGGTGCTGTGACTGAAAACGATTATGTCATTCGTGTGCTGGACTCGCCCGGCCAGGTCGATGCTGCCGGCTGGAATGCCCTGCTGGCCCTGCAGGATCCGGCCGGCGGGCTGAACCCCTTCATGCGCCACGAGTACCTCGCCGCCATGTTCGAAAGCGGCAGTGCCACGCCGGCCACCGGCTGGACAGCACGTTTTGTCACGCTCTGGGAGGGTGCCCAGCTGACAGGCGCCTGCGCCCTCTACCTCAAGGACCACTCCTACGGCGAATACGTGTTCGACCACGCCTGGGCCAACGCCTACCACCAGCACGGGCTGCCCTACTACCCCAAGGCACTGGTGGCGCCGCCGTTCACGCCCGTGCCCGGCCCGCGCCTGCTGGCGCGCGATGCCGCAACCCGCATGCTGCTGGTCCAGGCCCTCGTGGCCTGGTGCACGGAAGAAGGCCTCTCGTCGCTGCACCTGCTGTTTGCCACCGACGCCGATGTAGCCGCGTGTGCGGAAGCCGGCCTGATGCTACGGCATAACGTGCAGTTTCACTGGACTGGACCGCCCGGCGGCTACCGCGATTTCGAAGACTTCCTGATGTCGCTCAGCCAGGAAAAGCGCAAGAAAATCCGACAGGAGCGGCGCAAGGTTCTTGATGCCGGCGTCCGCTTCCGCTGGTCATTGGGCACGAGCATCAGCAACGCCGACTGGGATTTTTTCTACCGCTGCTACGAACGCACCTATTACGAACACGGCAACGCGCCCTACCTGAGCCGCGACTTCTTCCGGCGCATGCAGGCCACCATGCCGGAGAACTGGCTGCTGTTTGTGGCGGAGCGCGACGGCGTCCCCATTGCGACGAGTTTGATAGCTGTCAGCGCAGATGCAATAAGGGCTGAGGGCCGATTTACCTCTGAAGTTCCGGCGAGGGTCGCGTATGGCCGTTATTGGGGGGCACTCGAACGGGTCGACTGCCTGCACTTCGAAGCCTGTTATTACCAGCCGCTGCAGTGGTGCATTGAACACGGCTACCAGCGCTTCGAAGGCGGTGCCCAGGGCGAGCACAAAATGGCGCGCGCCCTGCTCCCGGTCAAGACCACCAGCGCCCACTGGCTTGCACACCCGGCCTTTGCAGATGCTGTCGAGCGCTTCCTCGAACGGGAGGGCGAAGGCATTGCCGGCTACATGGAAGAGCTGGAACGGCGCAACCCGTTCCGGCAGGCTAGTGTCCTGTCCCGGAAATAAGGTGATGAAATGAAATTGTCCAGTCAGCTGTCAGGCAAGGCGCGAGAAGGCGACATAGCCGTAGCTATGGCAACGACGAGCAACGCCGCATGGCGGCTGACTGGGCGATTTCATATCGCTTTTATTTGCGGGACAGGACACTGGGCCATGAGGGCCGCTACTGTATTCATAGCTGCTTGCGCCCGAACCATATGGGCTAGAGGCCGATTTGTCATGTGGCATTGCCTGCTTTAAGCTCGTTCCCATGTCTGCGTTCACCCTTTTGCCCGCCAGTTCCGGCATGGCTGTTGCCGAAGAACCGGCTCCAACTTTGGGCCGGGCGCACGCCCGCCGCCTGCGCGAGATTTACCGTTCCGCCGGCTGGCCCTGCCAGGACCCGCTCGAGATTGAATTGCTGGCTGCCGGACTGCTGCAGCGTGTCGCCGGCCCGGGCGGCCACGAAACCCTGCGCGTGACCGATGCCGGCATCACCTGCCTGGCAGGCGCGCTGGTGCGCAACCGGGCGGCACTGTCCGCGCACGAAGCCTTGGTGGAACGTGTTGCCTGCGAGATGGTGCGTGCCGGGCGTATTGCCTGGCGCGGCCTGGGCCTGCGCGCGCAGCTGCCGCCGCTGGCGGAAGGCGGTGCCGCGCGCTGGTGCATGGCGCGGCCCGATGTGTTTTCGATCCGCAACACGTCGGTGGACTCGTACGTGGACCCTGTCGTCCACGAGATCAAGGTACGGCGCTCCGATCTGCTGGGCGACTTGCGCCGTCCGGATAAGCGCAGCGCCTACCTCGACCTGGGTGGCGAGTGCTGGTACGTTCTGGGTTGCGACGTCAGGGGCCGGCCCATCGCCAGTGCCGACGAAGTTCCGCCGGAGTGCGGCGTGATGCAGCTCGAGGGCAACCGGCTGGCGGTGGCCCGTGCGGCGCCGCGGCGTACGCGCCAGCAACTCCCCTTCGGCGTGTGGATGGCTCTGGCCAAGGCCACGCCGGTGGCGGGATTGAGGGATGATGAACAGGGCTTGCTCGGTGACACCGACGCCGGCCCGTCCGGACAACTTGAACAAGGACTGCCATGAGCCATAACACTGATCCCTCCCCGGCCAACTACCGGGTCCATCTCGTCGAATGTCCCGGCCTCAGCGACAGCGAACGCAGCGCTGCAGAACTGCGTTTTCGCATGGCGCTTGAATTTGCACTGGGCGGGCCCGACGAAGTACTGCCCGCCCTGCAAGCCTACATGCTGGTCCGCTCGCTCAATGAAGACCTGCCGCTCGGCAAGGACTCCGAAGCCGAAGAACAGGTCATCGCGCTGTGGGAAAACGCCGAAGCGGACGCCATCCTGGCCGCATTCCGTCCGCTGGGCAAGGACATGGGCGATGCACGATTCGAAATCGTACCTATTTAGTCCTCGTCCGCCCCCGGATCCTAGAGTCAGCACCCCATGTTCAAGGGGTGACAAAACCAGTCCTGATCCCTAGCATGGGAGCAGCCGCGGCACGCGCAAGCCGCAGACGCGGCGTTCACCCACAAAGGACATCCAGACTTGACGCCCCTGCCACCAGACATCCTCTCCATCATCACCGCCCGGGTCCAGAACGACTGGCCGAGCGACCCCGCCATGCAGCGGCACCTGATCGACAGGCAGGCTTCAGCCTATGCCCAGCTTGTTCGTGCCTGCGATGCGATGGAAAAAAATGAATATTCCGCCCAGATCATCGACTTTGCATGCACCAGCTGGCCCGACGACTACGAAATGGCGCTGCATACCCTGAAACGGCAGCTGGCATCGAGCAAGGCATTTTTTGAGTACACCCGGCCGGCCGTACCCGCCGACGTGCTGCAGCAGCTCAAGGAAAAAACCTTCGAGGAATGGCCCGGCGACTACGAGATGAAATTGCATGTCCTGGAAACCGAGCTGGATGCCTGGCTGAAGACCAATCGCGTCCAGCTGGACGCTAGATAGCAGGCTCCGGCTGCGGCAGGGTTCGCGGCACCGGCAGGGACTCCCCGGGAAAAAGCACCTCCACGGTGTAGGCCGGGTCCCGCGACCACTTCTGCTCCTTGATAAGCCACTGCATGACGAATTCCCGGACCGTCTGGCGTGCCGGCTCGGTCACCAGTTGCCGGTAAGCCGGCGACAGGGCCCGCTTTTCCAGCTCGGGCGTCATCGACCGGGTCAGCGCCGCCAGGTTCTCGTGCTTGTTCAGCCGCGCCCAGCCGTTGTGCGTGTACATCTGCATGGCCGAGGTGTCGAAGGCCACCGGCAGGCTGGGCTTGATGGCCGGCGCCTGCACGATGCAGGTCTTGCCGCGGATCACCACACGCCATTCTTTCGCAAGCGCAATGTGGTAGCGGTAATGCACCGGTGCCTGGATGTGCGACACCGTGGTTCCCAGGTGAATGCCCCAGAATTCCCGGGTGTCCGAGCGCGTGAAACGCTCCTGGGCCATCACCGTCGCCACCTCCAGCAAACCGCCTTCGGTGCGGATGACCACCGGCACCTCCGGCGCGCTCACGGTGGTTTCGATGCGGGAGCCTTTGTCGGAATAGAAGTGCCAGGCCGCCCAGGCCGCCAGCACTGCAATGAGCAATGCCATGCCGACCGGTCGAATATTGATATGCATGGGAACGGAACTTTCTTGCCGGTGCAGCGGCAGTTGGCTTTCAATTATGGGCCGCATCGGGCAGAGAAAGCGGAGCGCCCCGGCAAACCCTAGTGCCGGGGCAGCCCGCGCTCGGTTAAGGTCGGTCAAAGAAACTGCAGGAGACATCACCCGATGAAAACCCTCACCGGCCTGGACGCGACCTTTCTCTATCTTGAAACCCCCGAGATGCCCATGCATGTGGGGTCACTCAACCTGTGCGAGCTGCCTGCCGGCTTCAGGGGCAGCTTTCACAAGGCCGTGAAAAACCATATTGCCAGGCGCATGCACCTGGCGCCCATCTTCAGTCGCAAACTGGTGTTCATGCCCTTCGATCTGGGCCATCCTCTGTGGATCGAGGCCGAATCGGTGGACATCGACTTTCACGTGCGCCGCGTGCCCTGCTCCGCGCAAAAACCCATGAGCCTGGCGCAGGCGCACACGCTGGCGGCAAAGCTGCACAGCGAACTGATTGACCGCTCCTGTCCCCTGTGGGAGTTTTATGTGTTCGATGCGATCAGGCTGCCGTCGGGCGAACGTGTCGGCGGTTTTTTCTCGAAAATCCACCATGCCGCGCTGGACGGCAAGGGCGGCGTGATGCTGGCCAATGCGATGCTGGACATCGGGCCGGTACCACGCGAGGTGCCGCCGCCCGACCCGGCGCGCCGCGGCAAAACGGCGGCAGACCTGAAAATCGGCAAGATGATCGGTTCGGTGTTTTCAAATTCGCTGGCCCAGGTGGCCAAGCTGGCCAAATCCCTGCCCGCGGCCGCAGGCACCCTGGGCAGTACGCTGGCCCGGCAGTCGCTCCAGGGTGACGGTGCCCGGCCCAAAATGCCGATGAAGCTGGCACCCAAAAGCCCTTTCAACACCGCCGTCACGCAAGGCCGCGTGTTTGTTGCCGCCACCGTGCCGCTGGCCGAATGCAAGGCCATGGGCAAGGCCGTCGGCGGCAGTTTCAATGACGTGGCGCTGTGGATCTGCTCGACGGCGCTGCGCAGCTACCTCGCGCAACACGGCAGCGTGCCCACGAAATCCCTGGTGGCCGCCATGCCGGTGTCGCTGCGGGAAGCCGGGGCCAGCGATGCCACCGACCTCGGCAACCAGGTCAGCATGAGCCTGGTGGAGCTGGGCACACACATCGCCCACCCGCTCAAGCGCATGAACGCCATCATGGCCTCCACCGCCAAGGTCAAGACCTCGATGCAAAGCCTCAAGGGCCTGCTGCCGACAGACTACCCCTCCCTGCTGGCACCCTGGCTGGTCGGCGGGGCCGGGAAAGCGGCCCTCAACGCTTATGGAAAAACCGGGCTGGCCAGCCGGCTACCCATGGTCGCCAACCTGGCCATTTCCAACGTTCCCGGCCCGCCGGTGCCGCTGTACCTCGCCGGCGCCAGGATACTGACTTTTCACCCGCTGTCCATCGTGCTGCACGGGCTGGCGCTCAACATCACCATCCAGACCTACGCCGGCCATGTGGACTTCGGCATCGTCGCCGGCAAGAAAGCCCTGCCGCATGCGCAGGACCTGGTCAAGGCGATTGAAGATGCTTTCCGCCAGGCCCAGGCACTGGTGGGACCCGGGGCGCCGGCCGCTGCGGCACCGGGCGCTGCAGCAACCCCGGGGAAAACCCCTAAAACACGTGTCGCTTCAGCGACGCCTTTAGGGAAGCCTCCCTCTGTGAAACGCGCCGCGGGCCCCAAGATAATTCCCATCAAGAACAAAGCCAAGCTATCCGATGTTTCCAACCATGGCACAACCCGCACCCAGGCCGTCAGCAGCAAAACAGGACAAAAAGCAGGACCTGCACGACGGTCCGCCGCCTAACGCCTGGCTGCTGGCGCTGGAGCTGCGCGCATTTTGGGAAGCCGGCGCACTCTTGCCCGCGTGGCCGGTGCTGGCCAGGGCGCCTCGCGGCGACGGCCACAACGTGGTGGTGTTTCCCGGCCTCTCGGCAAACGATGGATCGACCATCCCGCTGCGCCGCTACCTGGATTCCCTGGGCTACCAGACCAGTGGCTGGGAACAGGGCTTCAACTTCGGCCCGCGCGCCGGTGTGCTTGAAACAGCCAGGACGGGAGTCCGGCGGGCCTTTGAAAGCAGCGGCCGCAAGGTCAGCCTGATCGGCTGGAGCCTGGGCGGTGTGTATGCACGTGAGCTGGCCAAAGAGTTGCCGCAAATGGTGCGCAGCGTGATCACCCTGGGCACACCTTTTGCCGGCTCGCACAAGTCCACCAATGCGTGGCGCATTTACGAGCTTGCCAGCGGCCGCAAGGTTGAGCGCGAGGTCGAAAACTACGACCTGCCGGCCGCGCCGCCAGTGCCGACCACCAGCATTTATTCGCGTAGCGACGGCATCGTCGCATGGCAGGGCAGCATCCAGAAGCCCTCGCCGGTGAATCCGCAGACCGAAAACGTCGAAGTCATTGCCAGCCATGTCGGCCTGGGCCTCAATCCCAGTGCCTGGTGGGCTGTGGCCGACCGGCTGGCGCGAGGCGAAGACAGCTGGCAACCGTTCGAGCGCAAGGGCACGTTTTTGCACGGCCTGATTTACCCGGACCCGGCGCGCGCCGCCTGAGCGCCCCGGCCCTGCGCGCCGTCAGTTTGCACCTACAGGCTGCTGCGGTCTGGTCCGCCTGCCCTGCGCACCTGCATTCTTCACACTGGGCAGCCATCCCAACTCACTGGAGATTGCCATGGACACCATCACCAGCATGCAGCCCTGCATTGACGCCTGCACCGACTGCCATCAAACCTGCCTGCGCACCGCGCTGACCCATTGCCTGCCGCTGGGCGGCCAGCACACCGAACCCGAGCATTTCACCTTGATGATGAATTGTGCGGAAGTCTGCCAGGCCTGCGCCAACCTGCAGCTCAGCGGCTCGCAGTACGCCCAGAAGCTGTGCGAGGTCTGCGCCGACATCTGTGAGGCCTGCGCCACCAGTTGCGAGGCCATAGGCCAGATGGACGACTGTGTGGCAGCTTGCCGCCATTGCGCCGAAAGCTGCCGCGAAATGGCCGGCGTAGGCGTCTGAGCACCAGGCGCCAACGACACAGAGCGCCTGCAGCGTGAACTGCAGACGCTCTGTTTTTGATAGCTATTGGCGGCCGACCAGCAAGGGCTGAGGGCTTGAAACGCTTGAAACCTCAGTGTTTCAGGCGTGCTCTTTCTGGTAGTTGGAAATGCCGTCCGTGATTTCCTTGCGGGCCGCTTCCGGGCCTTCCCAGCCCTGGATCTTGACCCACTTGCCGTCTTCGAGGTCCTTGTAGTGCTCAAAGAAGTGGGCAATGGTTTTCAGGCGCAGCGGGTTCATGTCTTCGGGCTTTTGCCACTGGGTGTACAGCGAGCATTTCTTGTCCACGGGCACCGCCAGCACCTTGCCGTCTTCGCCGGCCTCGTCGGTCATCTTCAGGATGCCGATGGCACGGCAGGTCACCACCACCCCTGGAATCAGCGGCACAGGTGTGATCACCAGCACATCCACCGGATCGCCGTCACCGCTCAGGGTTTTGGGTACATAGCCGTAGTTGGTCGGGTAGTGCATGGACGTGCTCATGAAGCGGTCCACAAAAATGGCACCGGATTCCTTGTCCACTTCGTACTTCACGGGGTCGGCATTCATCGGGATTTCGATGATCACGTTGAAAGCGTCGGGGGCGTTTTTGCCGGGGGTAACTTTATCGAGGGACATGGTCTCTTTGTGTTGGAGTAATGAAAAAAGTAAAAGTATCCGTTGGTATTTACCCTCATTTTACTGATTCGGACCTGACGCTTCGCGAAGTTGTCACGTTTTGGCGTTAAATTTCGAAAGTTGGCCAATCGTCTCCACGCATGTTGGGAGCAACGAGGAAGCAACGCAGCGGAGGTGCCGCTAGCGTGGCACCCCCTCCAAGCGAAAAACAACGTAGGAGATTTCTCTATGACAGGCAACTCAGCGCTCATTCTTGCGCTCGTCTGCGGACTGGTGGCCGTAGGTTACGGTTTCTGGGCCCGCAGCTGGATTCTTTCCCAGGACGCGGGTAACCCGCGCATGCAGGAAATCGCAGCCGCAATCCAGACCGGCGCCGCCGCCTACCTGGCGCGCCAATACAAAACCATTGCCATTGTCGGCGTCGTGCTGGCAATCCTGATCGGCATCTTCCTGGATGTGCCCAGTGCCATCGGCTTTGTTGTCGGCGCGGTGCTTTCAGGCGCCTGCGGTTTCATCGGCATGAACGTCTCGGTGCGCGCCAACGTGCGCACTGCACAGGCGGCCACACGCGGCATCGGCCCCGCGCTCGACGTCGCCTTCCGCGGCGGTGCCATCACCGGCATGCTGGTGGTCGGCCTGGGCCTGCTGGGCGTGACGGCCTTCTACTGGTTCCTGGTCGGCAACGGCAACTACAAGCCCGACAGCAACCTCGCCGCCCTGCTGAACCCGCTGATCGGTTTTGCCTTCGGCTCCTCGCTGATTTCCATCTTCGCGCGCCTGGGCGGCGGCATTTTCACCAAGGGCGCTGACGTCGGCGCCGATCTGGTGGGCAAGGTCGAGGCCGGCATTCCGGAAGACGACCCGCGCAACCCTGCCGTGATTGCCGACAACGTGGGCGAC
>CAZIYA010000120.1:0-10271 GCA_964543355.1 uncultured Polaromonas sp. | reverse complement strand
TGGGCGCCGTGCGCGGCGGCCTGGCGGGCCGGGTGTCCATCGGCCTGCCGCCCAGCCTGTCCAAACTCATCACGGTGCCACTGACCCAGGCTTTCAGACTGCACCTGCCGCACGCGCAACTGACCCTGACCGAAGGTTTTTCGATGCTGATGCAGGAAGGTTTGCGCGTGGGCAACCTCGACATGGCCGTGCTCTACAACTCCGAACGTTCGCCCGAGCTGGAAACCATCACACTGCACTCGGAAGAGCTGGTGCTGATTTCACGCAAGGGCAGCATCAAGGCGCCCGTCAAAAAAGGCAGCACGGGCAAACGCCAGCCCATCAGCCTCGCCGAAGTCGCCGCCCTCCCCCTCATCCTGCCCAGCCGGCCGAATGCCTTTCGCATCCTGGTCGAGGGTGAAATGATCACCATCGGCTGCAAGCCGCAGATCTCGCTGGAGGTGGACGGCCTGAACGCCATCCTGAGCCTGGTCAGGGAGGGCATGGGCCACGCCGTGCTGCCCAGCTATACCTTGAGCAACGTCGAAGACACGGCCCAATTCACCTTGCGCAGCATCCGTTCGCCGCGCATCATGAGCGAGCTGATGCTGGTGCGCTCTGCACGCCGCGCCAGCACCGACACGCAAAAAATGGCCATCGACGTCGTCAAGGCGGTGGTGGTCGAAGCCCTCAAGCCTTACCTTTGACCCTGGCCAGTCACCCCATTTCCGGAGCAGACTTTTGACACCCCTGACAAGCAGACTGCTTCTTGCCGCAACCCTCCTGGCCGCGGGCACCGCCACGGCGCAAGCCCCCGCTGCTGCCGGGGCAAGCTACCCCACCAAACCGATCCGCCTCGTCGTGCCCTTCACGCCCGGCGGCAGCACCGACATCCTCGCGCGTGCCATCGGACAGGAGTTGACCAGGGCCTGGGGCCAGGCGGTCGTCATTGACAACGTGCCCGGCGCGGGCGGCAGCCTGGGCGCCGACAAGGTGGCCAAAGCCGCGCCGGACGGCTACACCCTGCTCATGGGCCACATCGGCACGCTGGCGGTCAACCCCTCGCTCTACCCGGCCTTGCCTTATGACCCCGTCAAAAGTTTTGCACCCGTGGCCTGGGTGGCGCGTGTGCCCAATGTGCTGGTGGTGAATCCGCAGGTGGCGGCCCGTTCGGTGGAAGAACTGGTGGCGCTGGCAAAGTCGCGCCCCGGCCAGCTCAACTACGGCTCCGGCGGCAACGGCAGTGCGGCCAACCTGGCCACCGAATACTTCAAGCTGCAGACCGGCACTTCGCTGCTGCACATTCCCTACAGGGGCACGGCACCCGCGATCAACGACCTGATCGGCGGGCAGATCCAGGTGCTGTTCACCGGTGCACCTGCCGTGCTGGGCCCGGTCAAAAACGGGCAGTTGCGGGCAATTGCTGTTTCCTCGCCGCAGCGCCTTCCGGCCCTGCCCGATCTGCCCACGGTGGCCGAGGCGGGCTACAAGGATTTCGAGGCCGACCAGTGGTATGGCGTGGTGGCTCCGGTGGGCACACCGCGCGAAGTGATCGCCAGGCTCAATGCACAGATCAACCTGTCGTTGAACTCGGCGGAGCTCAAGACGCGGCTGAACAACGAAGGGGCCGTCGCCACGCCCACCACGCCCGAGGCCTTTGGCAAACACATCGTCAGCGAGATCGCACGCTGGAAACCCGTGATCCAGTCGGGCCGGGTCAAGACCGACTAGGTTTTCGGGGCGGTATTCAGCAAACGATCCGCGTAGTCCTGCCAGCGGGCATCCTTGCCAACGTCTTTGAAGACACCCTCCCGGGCCTGGTCAGCCACCCACTGCTGCTTGTCGGCAATGGCGGAGGCCATGAAGGGAGCAAACCCCGGCCCCGCTTCACGCACGGTGTTGGCCGCCTCGCGCATTTCCTCGGCACGGCGCTGGCCGTGCTGCACCACGCGGCTGAAAAAATAGGCGCCCTGCTTTTCCCAGTCAATGCTGGGGAAAGTCTCGGCCAGCGTCGGCAACACGTGCGCTTCCACGCCGTAGGCACGGGCGGTGGTGTAGCTCTCGATCACCAGCGCCTCCAGGCCCTTGATCATTACGCTGCGGCACATCTTGATGGCGCTGGCCACGCCCAGCTTTTCGCTGACCGCCTTCGCATCCATGCCCCAGGCCGCAAGCACCGCGGCCAGCTCCGCTGCGCGGGCACCTCCCAGCAGCATGGGCACCCGGATGCCGTATGGCGGCACCGAAGTCATCACCCCCGCTTCGACATAATGCGCACCCGCGGCATCGATCAGCGCCGCCGCCTGCTGCTTGGTGCCGGGCGATGCGGAATTGAGGTCCAGGAAAACCGCGCCGCGCCGGATATGGGGCGCTGCCGCCTGCGCCACCGCCAGCGTGTTCGACGCGGTGACGGCAGAGACAAGCAGGTCGGAACGCCCGCACAGCTCGGCCATGGAGAGACACGCCGCCACACCCGCCTGCGCTGCATGCGCCAGCTGCGCGTCACGCAGCGCGGGTGCCTCGAACTTGAGGTCCCAGGCGCTGCAGCCTGAAAACCTGTCCTTGAGGCCGGCGGTGAAAATCTTGCCGACCTCGCCGTAACCCACCATGCCCATGTGTTCAAACTTCACGAATTTTTCTCCTGCGGCTGAGCCGGTGTCACGCCGGACGCGGCCTGTTGCATCTTTACTTACTGTGTCGGTATTTTGGCGCGGGTGATCACCTCGCCCCAGCGCTTTGTTTCGCTGGCCAGCAACGCAGCGGCCTGCTCGGGTGAGCTGGAGCGCGCTTCCACGTTAAGGTCCTGCAGCTTCTTCCTGACATCCGGCGAATTGACCGCAGCGGCGATTTCCTTGTTCAACCGGGCGATCACATCCTTCGGGGTTTTGGCGGGTGCGGCCAGCGCGTTCCAGCTGGAAGCCACAAAGGTGGGCAGGCCGCTTTCTTTGGCCGTCGGCACCTCGGGCAAAACTGCGGCGCGCTTGTCACCGGTGACAGCCAGTGCGCGCAGCGCGTTGGCCTTGATCTGCGGCAGCACCGGCCCGAGGATTTCGACCGCGGCATCGATCTGACCGCCACGCAAAGCCGTGATGACTGCCGGCGTGCCGTTGAACGGAACAATCTGCATGTCCGCGCCCGAACTGGTCTTGAACAGCTCGGCCGTCAGGTTTTGCGTGCTGCCGATGTTGATGGTGCCCACGTTGAGCTTGCCCGGGTTGGCCTTGGCAAAGGCCAGCAGTTCGCCCAGGGTCTTGAACTTCGAATTGGCGGGCGTGACGATCGCAATGTCAAAGAAACCCAGGGTGGAAACCGGCGCGAAATCGCGCACAGTATCGAACGGCAGCGACTTGAACAGCCCCGCGCTGACCGCCGTGCCGTTGGACATCAGCAGCAGCGTGTGGCCATCGGGTGCGGCCTTGGCCACCATGTCGCCGGCCACCACGCCGCCGGCACCGGGCTTGTTCTCGATCACCACCGGCTGGCCAAGCGACTCGCCCAGCTTTTGCGCCACCGTGCGCGCCGTCAGGTCGGCCACACCGCCAGCGCCGAAGGGCACCACGATCCTGACGGGTTTGCTCGGGAAGGTTTGTGCCGCAGCCAGCGAAGCCAGCAGCAAGGAGGCCAGAAGGCCGGAGGCAAGGCGCTGAAAGGTCATGTCGGTGTCTCGTGTTGGTTGGTATCGGAGATTTTGGCCCATGCAGCGTTTCGCCGAAAGCCACCCCCCCCTAACAGCCAGAACAAACGCGCATAACGGCTGCGGCCTATTTTGCAGAAAACAATGAATCAAAACTGGCCCCAGCCCATAGCAGCCGGGCGCAACCAGCTATTGATTCAATAGCACTGCAGAAACTGCGCAGTGCCGGCCCGCACTACCCCACGAACTTGACCAGCCACAGCGAGATGGGCGGGAACACGAGCAGCAGGATGGTGCGCAACACGTCGCTGACCAGGAAAGGCATCACACCTTTGTAGCTCTCGGAAATGGGCACGTCCCTGGCCATGCCGTTGACCACATAGACGTTCAGCCCCACCGGCGGCGCCAGCAGGCCGAAGCCCACCGTCATCAGCACCATGATGCCGAACCAGATGGCCACCGACTCGGGCGGCATGCCGAAGTCCAGCCCCATCACCACCGGGAAGAAGATCGGGATCGTCAGCAGGATCATGGACAGCTCGTCCATCACCGCGCCCAGCACCACGTAGAACAGCAGGATGCCCGACACCACCAGCACCGGCGCCACGTTCCAGCCCTTGATGACGGCGGCCAGCTGGGCCGGCACCTGGGTCAGCGCCAGGGCGGTGTTCATCATGTCGGCGCCGATGAAAATCATGAAGATCATCGCGCTGGTGGCGGCCGTGGAATAAAAACACAGCTTGATCTTCTGCACCGTCAACTCGCGCCGCAGAAGGGCTGCAACGAAGGTCGCCGCCGCGCCCACGCCTGCGCCTTCGGTGGGTGTGAACAGCCCGCCGTAGATGCCGCCGAACACGACGGTGAAGATGACGGCGATGGGCGCCACGGCCATCACGCCGGCCAGTGTCATGCGCGGGCGATCGTCGTCATGCTCGGGCGCGTGGCCGGGAAACACGCGCACATACACGGCAATGGCGATCATGTAGCCGCACATGGCAATGATGCCGGGGATGGTGGCCGCTGCAAACAGCTTGGCGATGTTCTGCTCGGTCAGGATGGCGTAAATCACCAGCGGAACGGACGGCGGAATCAGGATGCCCAGTGTGCCGCCTGCCGCCAGCGTGCCGGTGGCAAGGCGCCCGGAATATCCGTGGCGCTTCATCTCGGGCAGGGCCACCGAGGTGATGGTGGCCGCCGTGGCGATGGACGACCCGCAGATGGCGCCGAAGGCCGCGCTGGCCATCACGGCCGCCATGGCCAGGCCGCCACGGAAGCCCGCCATCACCACACTCGCAAACTGGAACAATGCCCTGGAAATGCCCCCCTGCGTGGCGAAGTTGCCCATCAGGATGAACAGCGGAATCACCGACAGGTCGTAGCTCGCAAACCGGGCGTAGGCCAGGCCATTGAGGTTGTTCAGGAACGGCGCCAGACCAACCTGGTACAGGTAGCCAAAAACACCGGCAACAAACATGGAAATGGCGATCGGCACACGGACGGCCATCAACACCAGCATGCAGGCAAAAATGAGGCCCGCCAACATCAAGGAACTCATTGGCCCTGCTCCGCAAAATCGCCATACACGGTCTGAACCAGGGCAATCACCCCGGTCAGCACAATCGGGGGCACCATGACCGTATAGATGATCCACTCGGGAAATCCCAGCATCATGGTGGTGGAGTTGGAACTGAGGGCATTGAGGCCCCCCACCGTGGTGCGCCAGGCCAGCAGCAGCATCACCGCGCCCAGCAGCGCGCTGCCAAAGCGGTCCAGCCTGCTGTTGGCCCCCGCGGACAGGCGCGAGGTGAAAAAGTCCACGATGATGTTTTCACGCCGCAGCTGGCACCAGGGCAGGAACAGCGCCACGGCGGCACCGGCGGCCGCAGCAGTCAGTTCATAGTCGCCGACCAGCGTCGTACCGATGGTGTTGCGTCCGATCAGGCTGAGGCAGGTTATCAGCGTGATAACGGTCAGGATGGCGCCCGCCAGGACCGCGCAGGCTCTGGCCAACAGGGAAAGCAGCTTCAATTCATCACCATGTAAAAATAAGCCACCCCCCTTCGCCTTCACGGCGAAACAGGGGCAGCATTTGTGGGCAAAACCTGCAGACCGCGAGCGGCCTGCGCGCCAATTATCGTTGGTGCTTGGCGATTAGCGCGCGGGCTTCGGAAACCAGCTTCGCACCGTCGATGTTCTTGCCCTTCATTTCGGCAATCCAGTCGGTTTCCACCGTGGAGGCCGTACGGCGCCAGCGCTGCGTCTCGGCGATGTCCAGCGCGACGATGTTGTTGCCCGCTTTTTCAGCGATGGCACGGCCCACCTTGTCGCCTTCGTCCATGGCACGGCCGAACATGGCCGCGGTTTCGATGCCGGAGTTGGCGTCAATCACCTTCTTCAGGTCGGCCGGCAGCTTCTCGTAGGCCGCCTTGTTCATCGAGAAAGCGAAGGTCTGGGTGTACAGGCCTTCCTTGCCGGCAAAGGTGGTGTGGTTCTTGACCAGCTCGCTCACCTTGAGCGCAGGCGTCACTTCCCAGGGAATGGTGGTGCCTTCGATCACGCCCTTGGACAGCGCGTCGGTCACTGCCGGCACCGGCATACCCACCGGCGTGGCGCCCAGCTTGGTCAGCATGTTGCTGATCACGCGCGAGCCGCCGCGAATCTTCATGCCGCGCAGGCTTTCAAGCCCCGTCACCGGCGTTTTGGTGTGGAACAGCCCCGGGCCATGCGTGTGCACGGCGATCAGCTTGACATCCTTGAACTCGTCGGCCGCGAATTTTTCAACGTACTCCTGAAACGCGCGCGACGACTGTTCAGCGTTGCCGCTCATGAAGGGCAGCTCGAACACTTCCGACTTGTTGAACCGGCCCGGCGTGTAGCCCAGCACCGTCCAGGTCAGGTCCACCACGCCATCGCGGGCCTGGTCGAACAGCTGGGGCGGCGTGCCGCCAAGCTGCATGGCATGAAACAGCTGCACCTTGATTTTCCCGCCGGAGTCTTTCTCCACCTTCTGCGCCCAGGGAATCAGCGCCTTCGCCGGAATGGTGGCCTGCTGCGGCAGCATCTGGTGCAGGCGAAGCGTCACCTGTTGTGCAAAACCGGCGCCGGCAGCGCACAAGGCGGCGATCGCCACAGCTGTCTTGATGAGGGCTCTTTTGTTCATGTCAGTCTCCAGTTCTGGTGTTGAGGTATGAGGGTACCGCTGCGGTGGCAGTTTCTTCATGGGGTCATTGCGGATTGTCGCCGTGCCAACCCGGCAGGAGAACGGCGGACAGGGCTCTAGCAGTTATATGATTTTGATATACGAAATCTCCCGCTATC
Organism: uncultured Polaromonas sp.; assembly: GCA_964543355.1. Taxonomy (GTDB): domain Bacteria; phylum Pseudomonadota; class Gammaproteobacteria; order Burkholderiales; family Burkholderiaceae_C; genus Polaromonas. Next base: position 3,340 of record CAZIYA010000120.1, on the reverse strand, counting down.
TCATTTAACGCTCCCCCAGCCCCGTCCCGGTTACGGGAGAACCCTCAGTCTCAGTCGGCGCGGTAAGCAGAATCCAGCGTCACCGAGCCCACCACGCGCGACACGCAGGCGCAGATGCGGCTGCATTGCTGCTTTTCGTGTTCGCTGAGGAAAACATCGCGGTGGTCGGCCTCGCCTTCCAGCGCCAGCACGTCCATGGCACACAGCCCGCATTCGCCGCGGCGGCAGTCCGACAGGGTTTCCACCCCGGCGTTTTCCAGCGCGTCCAGCAGCGTGCTGCCGGCCGGCACCATGATGTCCACATGGTGGCGCGGCACCTGCACCCGGAAGGCCTGCGCCGCAAAACGCCCGCTGCTGCCGAAGGTTTCAAACCGCAGGCCGGCTGGTGGGCGCCCGGCATCGCTCCAGGCTTTTCGCAGGGCTTCCAGCATGGGCACCGGCCCGCAGGTGTACAGCTGCGCCTCACCCGGCAAGGCGGCAATTTCACCGGCCAGGTTCATCGTTTCCCCGCGCTCGCTGACAAAGGTCTGCAGCGCATCACCCAGGGTTTCGCGCAGCAGCGGCAAAAACGCCAGCTCTTCCTGCGTGCGCACGCCGTACAGCATGCGCAGGGTGGCGCCGGTCTTGCGCGCGTGGGCCTGCAACTGCTGCGCCATCATCACCAGCGGCGTGATGCCGATGCCGCCGGCCACCAGCAGGTAATGCGGCGCCGACAGGTCCAGCGGGAAATGGTTTTGCGGCTCGCTGACCTGCAGCCGGTCGCCCGCGGCCAGCTGCCACATGGCGCGCGACCCGCCGCGGCCGTCGTCCATGCGCTTGACCGCAATGCGGTAACTGGCGCCGTCAGGCAGGCCCACCAGCGAATAACAGCGCGTCTGCACCTGGCCATCGACCAGCAGTTGCACCTGCAGGTGCGCGCCAGCGCCCCACGGTGCGGCAACGCCTTCTAACGGTTGGATTTCAAACTCGCGCACCGTGGGGGTCAGGTCACGCAGGGCCACCACTGTGGCCGGGTACAGGGTCTGGTTGCTTTTCATGATCAGTTAATGGTTGGGATCTGTCTTGAAGCCGGGCCACGGAGCGTGGAGTTACCGTCTTCACCAGCAGGGGCCGCGGAACCGGCTTCGCCGGGCCGCAGGCGCAGCGCCCCCTCGGGGGGCAGCGACGACACGTCAGTGCGGAGCGTGGGGGCCATATCTACCGACGGCGAATAAGTTTCATCGCCCGCATCGACTCCGGCATCTGCGAGCCGGCATGGCCCGACAGCGCGTGGCGCAGGTTGCGCTGGGCCAGGCGCGAGTGTTCACGCATCAGTGCTTCGGCGCGTGTGCCCTCCCCGCGCTCGATGGCGTCCAGCACCTGCCAGTGCTGGTCTTGCGCCACCACCAGCATGTCGCGCGCCTGCGGCGAGTTCGACTGCACCACCACAAAAGCCGAGGGCGAAGCAAAAGGCAGGCTGACCACACGTTCGAGCTGCCGCACGGCGACCGGACTGTCCGCCATTTCGTACAGCAGGGTGTGGAAACGCTCGTTGAAGTCCACGTAGGCAGAAAACGCCTCGTCGCTCAGCACCGGGTCGGCCAGCACGGCGTCCACCTGGCGCAGGCATTCCTTGGCCTCGGCCAGCACCACCGCCGGCGCGCCGCGCTCGGCAGCCAGCCGCACCAGCAGGCCTTCCAGCGTGCCGCGCAGCTCGATGGCGTCGGCAATGTCGCGCTCGGAAAACATCTTCACCGCGTAACCGCCATTGGGCAGCGCTTCCAGCAGGCCTTCCTGCTCCAGCCGCATCAGCGCCGCGCGTATCGGTGTGCGTGAAACGCCGAGGCGCTCGACGATCGCCAGCTCGGCAATGCGTGCGCCGCCCGCGAGCTCGCCCGAAAGAATCAGCTCGCGCAGCTTGAGCAGCGCCCTGACCTGCGCACTTTCAATGCCATTTTGGCCCTCAGCCCCCGCCACGTCTGCGCCGACAGCTAGCTTTTTGATAGTGCTTGCCATGGCTCAGGCCGCCTGCCGGATGGGAATCACGGAGCTGGCGGGCTTCTCGCGCGCAATCAGCTTGTCGATCAGCTTGCGCGCCCACATGGAGCCGGCGTCGATGTTGAGGTTGTAGAACTGGTGGTCGGGGTGTTCGTTCATCGCAACCTGCTGCGCCTCCAGCACATGTTCGTCTTCGCGGAAGATGCCGGCCACGCCTTCACGCAGCTTGTGCGTCAACGCCTGCTCACCCAGGCAGTAGTTGCGCGCAAAGGCCCAGAAGTAGTGGCAGCTGCCGTCGGTCTCGGGCGTTACCGTGTTCAGCACATAGCCGTTGACGCCCTTGCTGCGGTCGCCCGGCTGCCCGTCCTTAGGCGGCGCACCCGAGCCGGCTTCTGCCACGCCGACGTCGATGTTCACCGTGCACGGCGCCTCGAAACGGATGATCTGCCAACGGTCTACCTTGCCCTTGTAGCCGCGCGCGTGGTCAATCTGCCCCGCCCAGAACGGCGGCGCGTCGATGTTTTCCATCCAGCGCGTCACGGTGGCGCTGCGGTCGCCGTGGGTGGCCACAAACGGTGCCTCGGCCACGGCGCGCTGGCCGATGCTGGAGCCGTGCACAAAGGTTTCGTGCGTCAGGTCCATCAGGTTGTCGACCACCAGGCGGTAGTCGCACTGCACGGTGATCAGCTTGCCGTCGCCGGCCCAGGCGGGGTCGTCGTTCCAGTGCATGTCGGGCACCAGCGCCGGGTCGGCCTTGGCCGGGTCGCCGGGCCAGACCCAGACGAAGCGGTGTTTTTCCAGCACCGGGAAGCTGCGCACGCAGGCCGATGGGTTCAGCGTTTCCTGGCTGGGCATGTGGGTGCAGCGGCCCTGCGCGTTGTACACCAGGCCGTGGTAGCCGCAGGTGACTTCGTCGCCATCGAGCGAGCCCATGGAGAGCGGCAGCAGCCGGTGCCAGCAGGCGTCTTCCAGCGCGGCCACGCTGCCGTCCAGCTTGCGGAACATCACCAGCTTCTGCTTGCAGATGGTGCGCGCCAGCAGCTTGCGGCCCACCTCTACGTCATAGGCAGCGGCGTACCAGGCATTCAGGGGGAAAGAGGCTTTTTCGGTCTTCATGAATACGCACTGTATACATAAATCCCTGAAAATCAACTTAAAGAGGCTATTTTGAGCGATTTTGTCGGGTTTATGTATTCAGAGAGTGGCGAAATTCATGCTTTAACATGGCAGCTTCGTCGTCAAGAAATTCCCCAGGAGACCTTCATGAGCACCCCCACCCCGCACCTGCCCGCCCGCTACGACCACGTTGGCAGTTTTCTGCGCCCCAAGTACCTGCTGGAAGCCCGCGAGCAGAAGGCCAAGG
>CAZIYA010000119.1:0-10296 GCA_964543355.1 uncultured Polaromonas sp. | reverse complement strand
ACGCGCGCCTGCCCGGCTCCAGCGCCAACCCCATGCTGGCCGAACTCACCAGCGCCAAGCCCGCGCTCAAGGTGCTCAACAAGCAGGACCTGGCGGACCCGGCGCGCACGCCGCTCTGGCTCGCGCATTACAACAGCCAGCCAGGTACCAGCGCGATTGCGCTCGACGCCAGCGAAACCGCACCGGCGCGCCGCCTGATCGACGCCTGCCATGCGCTGGCGCCCACACGCGGCAGCATGGTCAAGCCCATGCGGGTGCTGATCTGCGGCATTCCCAACGTCGGCAAGTCCACGCTGATCAACACCCTGACCGGCAAGCGCGCCACCAAGACCGGTGACGAAGCCGGCATCACCAAGCTTGAGCAGCGCATCGTGCTGGCTGACGGGTTTTACCTGTGGGACACCCCCGGCATGTTGTGGCCCCGCATCATCGTTGCCAAGAGCGGCTACAACCTGGCGGCCAGCGGCGCGATTGGCCGCAATGCCTTCAACGAGGAAGAGGTCGCACTCGAACTGCTGGACTACCTGGTCCAGGCCTATCCCGCCCTGCTGGAGGCGCGCTACAAATTGAAGTTGACCCCGGGCATCACCGACGAGCAACTGCTCGAGGAGATCGGCCGCAAGCGCGGTGCGGTTTTAGCCAAAGGCCGTGTGAACCTGCAGAAGGCCGCGGAGATCGTGATCTACGAATTCCGCGCCGCGACCCTGGGCCGCATCACGCTGGAAACCCCCGAAGAGTTTGCCCGGTGGTTGGCCGCGGGGCAACTGCTCGATGCCGAGCGGCAGGTCAAAAAAGACAGGATAGAAACCGACCGGCTGGTCCGCTTCAAGAAGATTCCGCGGCCTGCGCGCGAAGATTCCTGAGGGCTTTTGCCGGAACATTCCCTGGCTTGTCTTCGCCCATGAAAACGGCGTGATACACCGGGATTTTCGACAGTGCATGGCGGGCCGCCTGCTCACGGATCTCGTTGCGTTCGCCGGTGAAGCGCCGCGTTTCGGTGAAGAGCTTCGATGCCCGGCCAGCGCGGCCCGCGAAAAGCCATGCAAAACATTGCGTACCCGCCGGGATGGCCGGGTCGGTGTCGTCGGTCACGCCGGTGTTGGCAATGGCCAGGTTGGCCTGGCTGTTGCGCAGGACACCGTGCGCCATTTCTCCGGCCACCTGTTCACTGGTGAGGTTGAAGCGCTCTATCGTCTCCGCCTTGACGCCCAATCGCCGCTGTTTGGCACCGGGGGAATAGGTGACGCAGGCACTCTCAAGCAGCTCGCCGGCGCCCGGTACCTCGGCCAGGTGGGACGCGATCAGGCCAGCGGTGCAGGACTCCGCCGTAGCCAGTATCAGTGAATGCGCCGCCATGAAACCGGCGACCTCTTTCAAGGGGGTGTTGGACATGAAACCTCGCACGGCGGGCTAAAAGATCCATCACTATGGGGCTGGCTTCAAACGACTGCTTGTCCCTGTGGGGCGGCTGCGCCTGTAGGAAAAGTTTCAGGAGATACGCGCCCGAGTAGAGCAAAAGTTTGAATCGGACGCCCCTGTTGCAGCAACTTACAAAAGTTGCGGAATGTCCATGTCAAAAAATGCAGCCCCACCCTCGCGAGACTGTCAGACTGGGAGGCCTTGTAAAGGAAAGCTCCATGATTGCTGAGAAACCTTCCGCGCGTGAGGCGCAGCAACGCAGCCTGCACGATGACCGCGCAGATGCCGTCCGTTACGCGGTGCTCCAGAGAATCGCGCCCGCCATACGCCATGACATGGTCGTGAACCTGCAACCCATCGGCATGATTTATGAACTCATGGAACATCGCGTGGCGACCCGCCGCGAGGACATGGGTGCGCTTCAGGAGAGCACTGCCAAAATGAGCCGTTTTGCCAAGGCAGCGCTGACCTCCTGCGTCGACAGCGTGACCTGGCTGGAGCGCGACCCGGCCGTGATGGTCCCGCTTGCCGAAGGCGTGGGAGAAAGCATTGCCATGCTGGGGCGCACTTTCGGTTTCATGGGGTTCACGCTGGTCAACCAGGTCGACGGCATGACCTGTCACGTTTCACGCGATGCACTCCGGCACACGCTGACTTCGGCGCTGCTGGCGGCCATCGACACAGCGTCATGCCCTTCGGATGTGATCCTTGCCTCGGAAGCGGGCGCGCATGACCTGGCGCTGTCGCTTGACGTGGTGGCGCGCCCCGGCCAGCGCGTCATGCAACCGTTCCAGGAGAACTACCGGCAGCTGAACTGGGACGATGTGGAAGCGGTCGCCAGCACCGAATCCGTGGGGTTCTCACACCATGGGGAGGGGGCAACCCTGTTTTTCCACCAGCGGGAACCGCAGGAAGCAGGGAGCCTGTTCTGATTTTCTGAAAAGGAAACTGTCCTACGTTCGGCAGAGACACCTGCTGATGGGGGTATTCCGGCGGCATTCTTAAAGTCGATCCTGACTGGAATTTTCCCCGCTGCAGTTTGACGAACCGTCTTTCTCATGCAGAAGGAAAACACTCAAAAGGAAACACCATTGACGCCTATCCGGGTCGGCATTGTTGACGACTATGATGTGGTGCGGGCAGGATTGGAGAGGCTGTTTGCACGGTACGACGATCTGTGCATCGTGGCCACCGCCACAAATGGCCTGGAGGCGCTGGAACTGGTGTCGCACCATGAACTGGATGTGCTCATCCTGGATATCGCCATGCCCGGCCACGGCGCGGTCGATGTGCTTGAGCGAATCCTCTCAAGCCGGCCGGACATCAAGGTCCTCATCTTCACCGGTTATCCCGAACAGCGCTATGCCTTGCCCATGATCCGCCTGGGTGCACGCGGCTACGTGGACAAGGCGTCGCCGCTGCTCGACATTGTGGAGGCGGTCCGGGTGGTGGCGGCGGGCCGCAGCTACTTTTCCGGCCAGGTGCGCGAACTCATGGCCGAAGCCATCCGGCCCGGCGCCATGCCGGGCGAAGGCGCCGATCTGACGGCACGGGAGTTCCAGATTTTTCTCCGGCTGGCTGCCGGCGAGACCGTCACGGAGATTGCGCGCGCACTGTCTCTCAGCGATGTGACCATCAGCTCCCACCGCTCACGCCTGTTAAACAAACTCAAGCTCAGCAGCAATTCGCATCTGACCCGGTTTGCGCTTGAAAATCGCTTCCTCAACTGACCCTAGTGGGTCCAACCGCCGGGAACATCGTCTTCCAGAAGTTTCAACTGCCCGGCCATGGCCAGCACCAGGCGCATGGCCTCATCCTGCGACTGGCACAGCGCAATCCATCCATACATCGGGTGCCGGATGAAAGTGAAAATGCTTCCTTCCACCGGGTCGGCCATCACCGAGTGCCGGGGGTTGAGCGCAAACTCACTGGCACTCGCCGGAGGAGGATCGGGTGAAACCTGGGGCTGCATGCGTGCCCGGACCATGGCCAGGCTGGCCACGAGGTCCTCGACCTGCTGTGCGTCGAGTGTGAGGCTCCCGTCAAGCGTCAAGGTGGCCATGTCCCCGCCGACGCGAACCTCCAGCTGTCTCGGCGTGCCGTCACTTCGCTTGGCCTGTATCTCGTCCTGCATGTCATTCCCAACAATGCCCCGTTGCCCACGATGCCGGGCGTTGCCGGCCATGGGGCGGTGCCGGGTCTTCGCCAGACTGCAGTTTTCCAGTTCGATCATGCCTCGCCATCGGCATCGAGGCTGAACAACCGTAGGACAATTTAAGGCCGCTGCCGCAGGCCTGCAGCAGGCCGTCAGGCGCTGTGTTTTGGCGGGAGTGCGGCGACGGCCTGGCGAAGCTTGGCCAGCGTCACAGGTTTGGAGAGGTGGCCGTCAAAGCCGAGCTGCAGGGCTCGCTGCACGTCGGCCTGACGGCCATAGCCGCTCAGCGCGAGCGCAGGGAGGTGGCGCAGGGCGGGGCGTTTCCTGATTTCCTCGATCAGCGCAAAGCCGTCCATGCCCGTCATGCCCAGGTCCGAGATCAGCAGGTCACAAGCCGACGATTCGAGTGCTTGCAGTGCCTGTTCCCCGGTACCCGCTGTATCCACCACGGCGCCGTCAAGGCGCAGCAGGTCCGCGAAGGGCTCCAGGGCCTCCAGCATGTCGTCAACGGCCAGGATCCGCAGACCCTTGAGTGAGCCGGCGGCCATGCCAGGGGCTGCATCTTCCCTCGCGGTCTGGGCCTCCCGGCTTTCCAGCGGCAACCAGACACTGAAAGCCGCACCCTGGCCAGGGCCAGGCGACTCGGCCAGCACGCGCCCCCCCTGTGCGGTGGCAAGTTCCTGCACCAGGGCCAAGCCGACGCCCAGTCCACCGGTCTGCGCCTGGGAGCCCTGGCCCTGGGAAAACATGCCGAACACATGGGGCAGGAAGTCGGCGGCGATGCCCTGGCCCGTGTCCACCACGCTGAGCCTGGCAAAGCTGTCTTCGCGCGTCAGGCTCACCTTCACCTTGCCGCCCTGGGGCGTGAATTTGATGGCATTGTTGATCAGGTTCCAGCAGATCTGTTCGGTCCGCACCCGGTCACATTGCACGATGGTGTCGGCCGGTTTCTCGAAGCTCAGGTCCAGTCCCTTGCGTCTGGCGTTTTCCGCTGCGGCCTCAACGATGGTGGCCAGCAGTTCATCCAGCGCCACGCTGGTGATCTTGAAGGTCAGCTTGCCGGTGCGTACGCGGGACAGATCCAGCAGGTCGTCAATGATCTTGACCTGGCTGGCGACCGCCAGGCGGATGTTTTCTCCTGCACGCAGCACCGGCGGCAGGGCCCTCACCTCGGGCTGGTTGATCAGGAGTTCCGTGTTCACCTGGATCAGGTTGAGCGGATGCTTGAGCTCATGGGACATCACCGCCAGGAACCTGTCCTTGAGTTCATTGGCGGCTCTGGCCTGTGAGCTGTTGGCCTTCTCCCTCTGCAGCATGGCTTCGCGCAGTGCTTCCTGCTGCTTGTTGCCGGTCAGGTCGCGTGCAATCTTGGCGAAGCCGTTCATGCCTTTTCCCTGCAGGGGGGTCATGATGCCGCTGCAGTAAAAATGCGTCCCGTCCTTGCGGATGTGCCAACGTTCGTCTTCGGCCCGGCCTTCCTTCAGCGCGGTGAGCCTTTCATGCCCGGGCACGCCCGCGGCGCGGTCTTCCGGCGTGAATAGCAGCGCCAGCGGCTGGCCGATGATCTCTTCTTCGCTGTAGCCGAACACCCGTTTGGCACCGGCGTTCCATGTCGTGACGAGTCCGTTCTCATCGATGGTGACGATGGCATAGTCGCGGGTGGTTTCGGCGGCAATTCTCAGGCGTTCTTCGCCGGCACGTACGGCTTCTTCCGCCCGCCGCAAGGCGGTCACATCGACAAAAGTCAGCACCACGCCTTCGATGCGGTTGTCCCTGCGGTAGGGGCGTATGCGGGCCAGGTAGTGGCGGCCGTCGGCGCTCTCGATGGCGCGTTCAATGGTCTGCAGCGTCTGGAAAGCTTTTTCCGCGTCCTGCGCCAATGACTTGTAGTTGAGCCTGTCCTGGATGTCCAGCAGCGGCCGGTTGATGTCAGAGGGGCTCAGGTTGAAAACATGGACCGCCTGCGGCGTGTAGCGCTTGATGCGCATGGCGTTGTCAACGAACACGGTGGCAATGTCGGAGGCGGCGATGAAGTTCTGCAGGTCGTCGTTGAGTTTCGAGGTCTCCTCGACCTTGACCTTCAGTTCGAAAATGGCCGACCTCAGTTCTTCATTGGTCGCCTGCAGTTTTTCATCGGAGGGATTCTGTTTCCCGGTGGATGTGTCCGACTGCTCCTTGGCTGAAAAACGCAAGGAACCTCGGATCAATTTTTCGGGGTGCTCTTCGGGATCGGGGACAGCGACAGGCGTGTCGGACATGCGCATTACCGGGTTTGAGGACAAGTTTCCATGGTAGTCCCAACGGGGAGCAGCGGCAGGGTGTTATGACGCGACCGTAGGCTGATTAAAGCTGGACGACCCTGGCTGTAGGCGATGTCCGACAAGCGACGCACAAACCTGCCCATAAATTCTTGGAGAGGAGGTGTGCCCATGCTTGTCCATCACATCAGACCCATCACGGCGGCGGCTGATACCCCGCCGCATCGCTCTTCTTCTTCCGTGGCACCCGGCAAGGACCCGGGCAACCGGACAGAGTTTTTGTCAGCCAAGGATGTCCCGGATATCCACGTGCATGCCTATGCATCGGCACGCACCACCGCGCGAGCCGGTTCCCGGCGCGAGGCAAAACGCTTTGCCGCCTTGCACGGCCATTGATGCGTGGGCTTGAAGGTCCTCCTACAGCCAATGGGGGCTTGCAGCTATTTTTGAGATTGCGGGGCCTATCAGAATGGAACAGGAAGCTGGCCTTTCGAGGCCGGCCTCGACGCAAGCGCTGGGAGAAATCCAATGAATGCAGTGCATGGCCGGCACAACTGAAAAGCACTGCCCGCTGCTGGGTTCTCCATTTTTGCCATGTTTGGCACAACCAACCGAAGGAGTTTTTCATGAACAAAAATCTTTGGCGGCCCGTGGCGGTCACGGCATTGCTGGTAGGGGCGGCTGCATTGGGCGGCTGCAACAAGAACCCCGATGGCGCGGCAGGACCCGGCGCGAGCCCGTCCACACCTTCAACCCCGGCCACCCCGGGTACAGGTGCTACGCCTGGCTCGGGTAGCGGCGGCAGTGGAACTGGAAGCGGCACCCAGTAAGTGGAGCCGCTGAACGCAGGTCGCGCCGCGAGGCACGGCCTTTGCCCGGCTGCAGGGTTGCGGCCGGGCATTTGCCTGTTCCACCGGGTTGGGACGATTGGCACTCTTTAGGCGATATCTGTAGGCGATATATATCCCAGGCATTTGGGCGATTGATGCTTGGGTCAGGAGAAACAATTCATGCCGCAAGACCCCCGCATTCCCTCCACGCGCCCTGCCGATGGCGAAGCCGTTTCCCCTGCCGTGTCCAGGCCAGCCCCGCCTGTGCCGGACGACGCCCCTGCAGACGGCGTGGACCTCTCCAGTGAATCGGTGGCCGGTGAGGAAGACCCCGGCGCTGCGCTCGATCTTCTCTGGCCTGCACCCCCTGCGTGATGCTGCTGCGAAGCAGGCGCTGCATGCGCTAAAAATCCTGCTGCGGGCCTCTTGAAACGCCGCCCGCGAACCACATTCTCCTGCCGTCAGGGTGGCCGCTGCTGCCGTCGGCCGCGGTTTTCAGCGTCGGGGGCTTGCCCTGGCAACCCGGCAGCATGGTCTCTGTTGGCCTCTTCATGATTTTCAGGAAAGGAGATTGTCTTCATGAATGGACTGAACCTGTATGGCGATATCTTCGCCGAGCTCAACCGCCTGCAGCAGAACTTCGAGCAGGCATTCCGGCCCGGAAGTGCGAGCAATATTCGCGCAATGCCGCGCAGCACTTTCCCCGTCATCAACGTGGGCAGCACACCCGAAGCCATCGAAGTGCTGGCACTTGCGCCCGGTGTCGATCCCGCCGCGCTGCAACTGACGGTGGACAAGGGTCTGCTGGTGATTGCTGGCGAGCGCAAGGAAAACCGTCCGGCGGACGACAAGGTGGCCGTCTACGCCACCGAGCGCTACAAAGGTGCTTTCCGGCGCGTCATCTCGCTGCCCGAAGATGCCGACCCCGGCAACATCAACGCGAGCTATCGCGATGGTTTGCTGCGCGTCACCGTGGCGCGCCGCGAGTCATCGAAGCCGCGCCAGATCCAGGTCCACTGACCCACTTTTTTGTTGAAGGAGCATGTGATGAACCAGAACACAGCATGGAACCAGAACAAACCGGGCCAGGAAGTCGCGAAAACCGGCCAGGCCCTGCCTGATACCGCGCAGGGAGGCGTGCCGCGCGCAGCACCCCCGTGCTTCCGCCGGTGGACATCTTTGAAGACGAGGCGGGCTTCACCGTTCTTGCCGACATGCCAGGCGTGACGAAAGAGCAGCTGGTGGTCCGCGTGGACGGCGACAACCTGGTGATCGAGGGTGCGGCCTCGGCGCCGGTGGACGGCGACATGACGCTGATTTACGGCGAGATACTGAACCCGTTCTACCGCCGCACGTTCACGCTGAGCCGCGAGCTGGACCCCACCCATATCGAGGCCAGGCTGGAGGGCGGTGTCCTCCGGCTGAATATTCCCAAAGCCGAGGAGGCCAAACCCCGCCGCATTGCGGTGAGCGTTGCCTGAGCCAGGCCGGGGAGCGGGCGTCAGTGCTGGCGCGAGCAGTAGGCCAGGAACTGGTCAAGTTCCGTGGACTTGTCGAAAACGGCATCGGCGCCACAGGCCAGGCAGCGCTCGCGTATGTCGGCAGTCGCGTAGTTGGACAGCACCACCACGCGCTGCCGGCTGCTGCGCTGACCGCATTTCCTGAGCACACCCAGGCCGGTACCTTGCTGAAGGAACAGGTCCACCACCAGCAGTTGCCAGTCGCGCGGGTGTTGCGCCAGCCAGAAACACGCGCCTTGCTCCGTTTCCGAGTAGCCCACCGTCTGTACGCCGGCGAGCTCTGTCAGGGTTTCCATCAGGTTGTCCCGGATGACGGCATTGTCTTCAACAATATAGGCCTTCAGGGTCGTGTCGTATTCGGTTTCCGGGAACAGGCGGCCCGTGGGGGTAGCGATGAAGTTGATGGGAGTCACCGATTCAGTTTCCGGCGAAGGCAAGCGGGCCGCCGCAGGCGAACGTTTGACGCCGCTGTAGGACAGTGCGCCCTTTGTGTCAGGACCCCGGTGCGTGCAGTGCCGGCCGCTACAGAAAACATAGCGGCTTACAGCCTGAGGCAACAGTGGGGGGTTATAGCGGGCCCGAAGGCCCGGTTTTGCCGGTCAGGCGCCTGCGTCCGTACACGGCGATAAAGGCGGTGCCCAGCACCACGGCAAACCAGCCGACCGGCGACGAATTGGCCACGATGCCCTGCATGCCCGGCGAGGTGATGAAGTACGGTGAGACCAGCACGGCCAGCCCGATCAATGCGCACAGCGCACCTTTGAACAGCAGTTCGTTGTTGGCCTTGTTGCTGTGTCTGCGGATGGGGGGAGGAGGTAGGGGCATGGCCCGATTGTCGGCCAAACGCAATGAAGGGGCCCGGGGTGGGGGTTTGGCAGCAGGAAAGCAGCGATGCACTTATAGTGGCTGCTGACCATTTCAGGCGGGCACCTCTGCGGGTGCAGCCCTTCCCAGACTTTCCCAGGAGCATGTTGTGAGCCCATCTTCCACCGAAACCCTCCAACCCACCCGCTTTGGCAGCGGGCAGGCCGTTCGCCGCCTGGAGGACGATGCACTGCTGGCCGGCACCGGCCAGTTCACCGACGACGTGACCCTGCAGGAACAGACGCATCTGTTTTTTGTACGTTCGCCTTATCCCCATGCGCGCATCGCGGCGGTGGACACGTCGGCGGCCCAGGCCATGCCGGGTGTGTTGAAAATCGTTACCGGCGCCGACCTGGTGGCGGCCGGTGTCAAGCCGGTTCCCGGCATAGGCGGTTTCACGCGGGCCGACGGCTCGCCCTGTGCCACGCCACCGCGGCGTGTTCTGGCCCATGAACGTGTGCGTTTTGTCGGCGAGGCGGTTGCTGCCGTGGTGGCCCTGAGCCTGCGCCAGGCGCGCGACGCCGCGGAGGCGGTGATGGTGGACTACGACGAGCTGCCCATGGTGGTGGATGTGAACGACGCCATGGCCGGTGGTGCATCGGCGCTGTGCCCCGAGGCCCCGGACAACATTGCCGCCGAAACACGCTACGGCGATGTGGGCGCGACAGCCGCCGCTTTTGCCGCTGCCCGCCACGTCGTCAAACTCGATATCGTCAACCAGCGCCTGGCGGCGCTGAGCCTGGAGCCGCGCTCGGTGCTGGCCGGCTTCGACACGGCGTCGCAGCGCCTGACCATCCGCATGAGCACGCAGATGCCCTCGGGCGTGCGCAACTCGGTCTGCGACGCGCTGGATATTCCCAAGGAGGCGGTGCGTGTCATCGTCGGTGACGTGGGCGGCGGCTTCGGCATGAAGACGGGCGTGTACCCCGAAGACGTGGCCGTGGCCTACTGCGCGCGCACGTTGCAGCGCGCGGTGAAGTGGGTGGCTGACCGCAGCGAGGAGTTTGTCTCCAGCACGCATGGCCGCGACCTGCAAAGCCATGCCGAACTCGCGCTCGACGGGAGCGGCAAAATCCTCGCGCTGCGCCTGGCCTCGCTGGCCAATGTCGGCGCCTACCCGACCGGCGCGGGTGCGGCCATCCAGTTGCTGATCGGCCCCTGGGTGCAGACAAGCGTCTACGACATCCAGACGATCGACTTTCACTTCCGCGCGGTGATGACCAACACCGCGCCGACCAGCGCCTACCGCG
>CAZIYA010000118.1:0-10318 GCA_964543355.1 uncultured Polaromonas sp. | reverse complement strand
TGAAGTCCACGAAGACGGGCTCCCAGGGCTGCCCCAGGGCACGAAGCAGAAACGCCACCTTGAAGGTGTTGCCCGACTGGCAAAAACCATGAAGACGGTACATGCAGGCTCTCTTTCTTGCAGCTATACGATCAACGCGCCGTTTTGCGGGCGGTCTTGCGCGCCGGTGCCTTGGGCTTCGGTTTCGCCCGTGCCGTGGTTTTGGCCGCCGCGGCCGGGGTGGGCCAGGCCTGGCTGCTGCGCAAGGCCGTGTTCATTGCGGAACGGGCCGTGGTGGCCACCGTTTTTCCGGCGGAGCCGGCCATGCCCTTGGCCATGCCGGTGGCGGTTTTCACGGCGTCCTTGGCCAGTCCCGTGGCCATGTGTTTGGTGGCGCTCATGGCGGCTTTTTTGCCCGCATCCTGCATGGCCGTGGTGGCGATGTTCTGGAACTGCTGCGTCAGCGCGCCCCACCACTGCATCGGGTCCACAACGCCGGGCGCGGGCGCTGCCGCTTTGGCGACCGCCTTCGTGGTTCGGACCTGGGATTTGGGTTTCGCTGCGGATTCGTTGCCCTGGTAACTCGTTTCGGGTATTTCCAGTCCGGAGAAGGTTTTGGCCTTGTCGGCCACTTTCTGCACACCGCCGGCGACGGTGTCAGCCACCTTGAGCTTGAAGGCGTTGGCCACATCGCCCATGTTGAAGTTCATGCCCTTGAGCGTGGCCAGGGTCATCTTCTGCACTTCCAGCGCCTGGATGGTGGCCTTGAGCGCCATCGCGTTCTGGTCCAGCCAGAACTGCACGGCCTTGAGTTCCTCGATGCGCTTGTCGAGCTCCTCCACATTGAGTGTCGGGGCGATCCAGTTGCCGAGGTTGGGCAACTGCGGAATGTTTTGCGCCGCGCTGCCGGCCGCCTGCTTGGCGAGGTTCTGCAAAAAGTCGAATCCCGGTACCAGCTTGCCGAAGCCGGCTGAAGAGGCGTTGTCTGCGTCGCTCATGGATGTCTCCTGATGTTGTAGGAAGTGCCCGAAGGGTCACGATGCTTTCATTGTGCAGGGTCGCGGCGGCACGTCAACCTGTGGATGCAAAGGCACACTTCGTTGAACAAGCCCTGCCTCGAAACTCGAAAACCCCGCTGGCACAGGAAAATATTCAAACAAAATACGCCTTCAGCCCTTTATCCACGGGCGCAAGCAGCTACTGATTCAATAGCAATCCATCAGACCGGTGGGCCATATGAGGGCGGTCGGCGCTCACGCAGGCTGGCCACGCCTTCACGCACATCGGGCCCGGCAAACCCCATGAACTCCAGCGCGAGCGAGGCGTCGAAGGCCGGTCCCGCCTGGCGCAACCAGTTGTTCAGCGCGTACTTGGTCCAGCTGATGGCGGTGGGCGAACCCGCGGCCAGCCTGTCGGCCACCTCATAGGCCTTGGGCAACAGCTCGTCGTCGCTGACGGCCAGGGAGACCAGGCCAATGCGCTCGGCCTCTTCGCCGCTGACGGGCTCGCACAGCATCAGGTAGTACTTGGCCTTGGCCATGCCGCACAGCAGCGGCCAGATGATGGCGGCATGGTCGCCGGCAGCCACACCCAGTCGGGTGTGGCCATCAACAATCTTCGCGCTTTTCGCCGCAATCGAAATGTCGGCCAGCAGCCCCGCCACCAGCCCGGCGCCCACCGCCGGACCGTGCAGGGCACTGACGATGGGTTTGTCGCAATTGATCACGTTGTAAACCAGGTCGCGCGCCTCTTTCCAGACACGGGTGCGAACGGCAAAGTCGTCGGCCATGTCCTGCACCAGCGCCAGATCGCCGCCGCCGGAAAAGCCCAGACCCTCGCCGCGCAGCACCGCGCAGCGCACCGAGTCGTCGCTGCCAACGTCGCGCCAGATCTGCGCGAGTTCGCGGTGCCCGTCGTGGCCCGCCGTCGGCAGCTTGCCGTTGAGGGCTTTCATCTGGATGTCCAGCACCGTGCCGTTCACGCCCCGCCGCGTGATATGCAGGGTCTGGTAAGCGCTGTAGTCAATGGGCTGGGAAGTCATGGTGTCTCCGTCAGGTATGAAAAAAGGAACCCATGAATTGTGCCTCGCACTCCGCCGACGGCCTCCCACTTGACCTTCATCAACAGGGACCGGGACCGCACGACGCATGATGAAGGCATATCACGTGAAGGAGCCGTCCGAATGAATTCCCAACAAGCCGCGCCCTACCGGCAGCAGTTGCTGGCCCAGCGCACTGCCCTGCTTGCGCAAATCTCGGCACAGCGCGGCGGTGTCATCAGCCGCGCCGACGCCGCAGCCGAACATTTCGGCCAGCCGGAAGATTCGCGCGCCCAGGTGGCGACCGAACGCGAGATCGAGTTTGCGCTGGGCGAGCGCGAAACAGCCGAACTCGCCGCGATCGACGCGGCACTGGGCCGCATCGAAGCAGGGAGCTACGGGCAGTGCACCGACTGCGGCATCAGCATTCCCGCTGCCCGACTGCAAGCCAGCCCCGAAGCGCAGCGCTGCATCCCCTGCCAGGAAAAAGCCGAGCAAATACGTCCGGCCTGACCCCCGCTTCTTTCTTTTCAATTTCTGCGAAGAATTTCATGAGCACTTTTCACGCCATTGTCTGGATCGACCAGTCCGAAGCCCATGTGCTGATGTTTGACCGCGAACACATGCAGGCCCAGCGCATCAAATCGCGCACGCATCACAAACACCAGGGCAAAGCCGACGACAGTGCCGCCTTTTTTGCCGACGTGGCCCGGGCACTGGCCGGCACGCACGAAGTGCTGCTGACCGGCCCCGGCCTGGTACGCAACCAGTTCCGCGATTGGTGCGGCAGCCACCTGCCGGCCGTGGCCGACAGCGTGGTGGACTCGGTGGCCACCGACCATCCGAGCGACGGCCAACTGGTCGCGCTGGCCCGTCGGTACTTTAAAAAATTCGACAGCATGGCGGCCGATCCTTCGACGGCCTGACCCCGGGTATTTTCGCAGGGTCGCCCGTCCTCGCCATGACAGGCTGCTATCCTTCACCGGATGCGCAGCCTGTTTCATTTCGCCTTCAATGTGACCAACCTGGATGAAGCCCGGCGCTTCTACGGCAGCGTGCTCGGCTGCACCGAAGGCCGCAGCACCGACACCTGGGTCGACTTTGATTTCATGGGCCACCAGCTCTCGCTGCACCTTGGCCAGCCTTTTAAAACCGAACGCACCGGCCACGTCGGCGACATCCTGGTGCCCATGCCGCATTTCGGGCTGGTCCTGGGCCTGGCCGACTGGCAGGCGATGGCGCAGCGCCTGCAGGGCGCAGGGACCGAGTTCCTGTTTGCGCCCCAGGTACGTTTTGCAGGCCAGCCGGGCGAACAGTGGACCATGTTTTTCTGCGACCCCTTCGGCAACCCGCTGGAGATCAAGGGCTTCCGCGACCTGGACGCGGTTTACGCGTCATGAGGATGGGCCGGTGAGCTCGTCTGCGGACCGAGGGCGCACAACCTCGCCCTGTCCTCTTTATTTGATTGGCGCGACCGGGACGATCTTCTGGTCAATCGCGCCGAACACCTGCTCACCGTCCTTGCCCTTCATCTCTATGCGGATGGTGTCGCCAAACTTCATGAATTCGGTGGAAGGCTTGCCGTCCTGGATGGTTTCAATTGCGCGCTTTTCCGCGATGCAGCTGTAGCCCTTGGGCCAGTCCGTCTTGCCCTTGACCTCGACGCCCTTGTTGCTGACGGTGCCCGAACCGACGATTGAGCCGGCGCGCACATTGCGCGTCTTGCAGATGTGGGCAATCAGCTGGCCGAAATGAAAGGTCATCTCGGGCCCGGCGTCACACATGCCGACCTTGCGGCCGTTCCAGGTGCTCTGCATCGTCAGGTTGACCCGGCCCTGGTCCCAGGCGTCGCCAAGTTCGTCCAGCGTCACGGCCACCGGGCTGAAGGCCGTTGCCGGCTTGCTCTGGAAAAACCCGAAGCCCTTGGCCAGCTCGTTGGGGATCAGGTTGCGCAGGCTCACATCGTTGGCCAGCATGACCAGGCGTATACCTTCGAGCGCCTGCTCGGGCGTGCTGGTCATGGGCACGTCACCGGTGATCACGGCGACTTCGGCTTCGAAGTCGATGCCGTATTCCTCACTCGGGCAGACCACGTCGTCGCAGGGGCCGATGAAGTCGTCGCTGCCGCCCTGGTACATCAGCGGGTCCTTGTAGAAGCTGCCCGGCACCTCGGACTCGCGCGCCTTGCGCACCAGCTCGACGTGGTTGATGTAGGCGGAACCGTCTGCCCACTGGTAGGCACGCGGCAATGGCGCCATGCACCGCGCCGGTTCGAACGGAAACGCATGGCGCGCCTTGCCGTTGTTCAGCGTGTCGTACAGGTCCTGCAATTGCGGCGCCAGGAAGTTCCAGTCGTCGAGTACCTGCTGCAATTTGGTGGCTATGCCCGTCGCATAATGGGCCGTCGTCAGGTCACGCGAGACAACCACGAGCTGGCCGTCGCGCGAGCCGTCTTTGTAGGTAGCGAGTTTCATCAGTTTCCTTGGTTCTTGGGGCGGGAGGGTGAAACGGATTACACACTGCCCGTTCTCTGCGCTAGAGTTACGATAAGTGAAATCAATTTACCTAAATGTAATTTTAAATTCTAGTCGAATTCCATGAAAGAGCGCAAAACATCCCCGGCCAGCCCTCTGAGTGGCCTGGCCGCCCTGCCTGCGCAACGCGCCGGCATCCAGTCGGTGGAAGTCGGCTTCAGCCTGCTGCAGGTGCTGGGCGCATCGCCGGGTGCGCTGATGCTGCGTGACCTGGCCGCCGCCGCCGGCATGAGTGCCGCCAAGGCGCACCGCTACCTGGTGAGTTTCCAGCGCCTCGAACTGGTGACGCAAGACCCCGGCACCACACGTTATGACCTCGGTCCGGCAGCGCTCAAACTGGGCCTGGCCTCGCTGTCGCGGCTGGACAGCGTGAAACTCGCGCGCCAGCGCCTGGGGCCGCTGATGGAGCAGATCGGCCAGACCCTGGCGCTGGCGGTGTGGGGCAACCAGGGGCCGACCATCGTGCACTGGGAAGAGTCTCCGCAGGCCCTCACCGTCAATTTGCGCCTCGGTGATGTGATGCCCCTGCTGTCGTCAGCCACCGGCCTGTGTTTTGCCGCCTTCATGGCGCAGCCCGCTGCCGGCCGGCGCCAGCCGCACGACCGCCTGGCGCCGCTGCTCAGGAACGAGTTGGCGCGCATGCAAAAGCTGGCACGCAAGGATGTTCCCCAGACCATGGCCGAGGTCACGGCCGTGCTTGAGGAAGTGCGCCAGCGCGGCATCGCCCGTGTGGTGGACACCCTGCTGCCCGGCGTGGCCGGCTTTTGCGCCCCGGTGTTTGATGCCGACGGCCACCTGGCGCTGGGCATGGTGGCACTGGGCTCGCTGGCCAATTTCGACCCGGCCTGGGATGGCGCCGTGGCCCGGCCGCTGGCGGCAGCCGCCAGGCAACTTTCCAGCGATCTGGGGTTCACAGGGGCATGAACGCCCCGTCCGCCCAGCGCCACGAAGCGCTGCCGGCGCGCCCGCTGATCGCGCTGACAGCGCTGGTGGGAGGGGTCCATGTGCTGCTGCTGCAGGCGGCGCCCCTGGCATGGGGTCCGCCCGATTCCCCAGTGCCCAGGCCGCGCCCCTTCATCACGCGCACACTGGAAATCAAACCGGAGTCCGCCGTTGTCCCGGTACCCGCAACAGCACCCGTGCGCAAGCGTGCCGTCCGGCGCCCAGCCCAGGCGGCCAAGCCTTCTTCACAGGAGAATCCGGCTCCAGCCCTTATTCCACCTGCGCCATCAGCTACTGAATCAATAGCATCCGGAGATGCGATTCCGAGCGAAACCCCGGCCGGCGGCAGCTCGCCGGGCGAAACACCCGGTGAGCCTGTCGCTGCGGCCGAACCCGCGCCGGCTGCTCCTGAAACGCCGGCGCCGCCGCTGGCCAGCAGCAGCACGGCCCTGACCATCCCCGGCTCGGTACGCCTCAAATACGTGATGACCGGCCGCTCCCGGAACATGGACTACAGCGCCCTTGCCGAACTGAGCTGGTTGCAGGACGGCCAGACCTATGACGCCAAGATGGTCGTCAGCGCGTTTTTCCTGGGCTCGCGCAGCATGAGCAGCAGCGGCCGCATCACCGCCGATGGCCTGGCCCCGACGCGTTTCCTCGACAAGTCACGCAGCGAGCGCGCGGCGCATTTCGAGGAAGACAAAGGCAAGATCAGCTTCAGTGCCAACAGCCCCGACGCCCCCTGGCAACGCGGCGCGCAAGACCGCCTGAGCGTCTTTCTGCAGCTGGGCAGCCTGCTGGCCGGTGACCCGGCCAGTTACCCGACCGGCAGCACCGTGTCGCTGTACACGGCAGGCCCGCGCATGGTCGACACCTGGACCTTCACCGTCGAGGCCGAGGAAAAGCTCAGCCTGCCGGCGGGCGATGTCGCCACCCTGAAGCTGACGCGCAAGCCGCAGCGCGACTACGACCAGACCGTTGAAATCTGGTTTGCCCCGTCCATGGACTACCTGCCGGTACGCAGCCGCATCACGCAGCAAAACGGCGATTTCATCGACCAGAAATTGCGCGCGGCCGAGAGGCCCTGAACGGCGAAACATGGGCCAAGGCCCTCTGGATGGCCGCTGGCACGGAAAAAGCATGAAAAACCGCACATTACGGCGGATTTGTTGGTATTGCAGGGATTAACCCTGTGGGTCTTGAACTCCGCCTGGCCGTTGATATATGTACAGCAAGGACAAACATCATGCAAATGCTCTACGACTCCGAAACCTTTGTGGTGGTGCAGATTCACGCCAATGCACCCGAGGACTCCGCGCCGCTGCCGGCCGTGCCGCAGCTTGCCCGACACGGCTTTGAAATTGTCGACAAGCGCTCCGGCAAGGAGGTTTATCTGGACGGTTCCTGGGCCGAACTGTTCCAGCAGCGCCTGAATGTCTGGCAAAAAAACACACCGACACAGGAAGAAGTGGAAGACACCCTCGAAGGGTATGCCGAACTGGCACACACGCCCATCGGTCTGCACTGATACCAGGCGCGCTCAGTCCGCAGGATGTACCGGATAGAGCCAGCGGTACAGCGGCGCCACCAGAACCAGCACCGCCACCAGCCGGCAGACCTGGAAAGCGGTGACCACCGGCACGCCGAGCTGCAGCACCTTGGCGGTGATCGCCATCTCCGCGATGCCGCCCGGCGATGTGCCCAGGATCAGCGTGGCCAGCGGCAAGCCCGTGGTTTGCGCCAGCAGCCAGGCAAAACCAACCGACACGGCCAGCATGCCGAGCGTGCCCAGCACGACCGAGGTCATCCAGCGCGGCGCGGCGTACAGGAAGGCCCTGGAAAAACGCACCCCCAGGCCCACCGCAATCAGCAACTGCGCGGCATTGCTCAACCAGGAAGGAATGCCTGAGAGGGAAATGCCACCCATGGTCAGGCCCATGGCCGCCAGCAGCGGCCCCATGAACCAGGGATTGGTCCGTCCCAGCCGGTGCATCAGCCAGGCGCCCGCGGCGGTGGCCAGCGCCAAGAGGGCCAGGCCCGGGCCGTGGACTGCGCGCAACACGGGCGGGTTCAGGTCCAGGCCATGCAGGCCGCTGAACTGCATCGCAAACGGGATGGTGACCGTGACCAGCAGCAGGCGCAGGCTGTGCGAGGCGGCCACCAGATCGGTCCGTGCATGGGCGCGTTCGGCCAGCAGGGTCATCTCGGAAGCGCCGCCGATGGCCCCGGCGAAATAACTGGTGGCGCGCATCCTGGGCGCAGGCACCTCCGGCATGTGCGCTGCGTTGACACGATGCAGCCACCCGCCGAAAACCCACCCCAGGCCCAGCGCCCAGGCAATCGCCAGGCCGATGGCCCACCAGAGGCTGCCAACCAGCGCCGTCACCTGAGGCGTGAAATAAAGGCCCAGGGCCGTGCCGATGATCCACTGCCCCGCACTGCCCAGCGGCCGCCACCCGGCGGTGGGTGCCCCGGCCACCGAGGCACAGGCCGTGGCCAGCAGTGGGCCAATCATCCAGGGCAGGGGTGTGCCGATCAGCAAACACAGTCCGGCGCCGGCCAGCGCCAGCAGCAGGGTGAACAGAACAGCAACAGGCTTGCGGCGCATCAAGGACAGACGATGGTTTCAGCAGGAACCGGCCGACAAGCGCCTCCGGCTATCAAGATAGGGCTAGTATCGCTTTGAGCACCCCATGAATCCAGTTTCACCCATTTTCCTGAACATACGCCGGACCATCACCTTCCTGATGCCGCTCCTGCTGCTGGCGGCATGCGCCAGGGTGCCTGCGCCCAGGCTGTTCCCGCATGCCCCCAACGAGATCACGGCCCGCACGGACGCCTTGCTGCCGGCCGATGTGATCCTGCTCGGCGAGCAGCATGATGCGGCCGAGCATCAGCACATCCACCGCCAGGTGATCGAGTACCTGGCCGTCCGCGGTTTGCTGGGCGCGGTGGTGCTGGAAATGGCCGAAGCCGGGACCAGCACGGCCGCCCTGAAATCCAACAGCACACAACTGCAGGTAGAGGCCGCCCTGGCCTGGAACCACAAAGGCTGGCCCTGGCTGGACTATGGGCCGGCCGTGATGGCGGCCGTAAAAGCCGGTGTCCCGGTGCTCGGGGGCAACTTGCCGGCGGCAGACATGCGCACCGTGATGGCCGACAGCAAGCTCGACGCGCAGTTACCCGGCCCGGCGCTCAAGGCGCAGCAGCAGCTCATACGCCTGGGGCACTGCGACCTGCTGCCGGAAAGCCAGATTTCGCCCATGACACGTATCCAGATCGCCCGCGACATCAGCATGGCGCGCACCATCAGCCAGGCCGTGCTGCCCGGCAAAACCGTGGTGCTGCTGGCCGGCAGCGGCCACGTGAACCGCATGCTGGGTGTGCCGCAGCATCTGCCGACCGGCACAAAAGTCAAAGCCGTGCAGCTGCGCGCCGGACCGGTGCAGACTGCGCCCGATACACGCCAGGCGATTGAAAACCAGGCCGCTTTTGACACGGTCTGGCCGACACCGGCGGTGCCCGAGCAGGACCATTGCAAAGACCTTCAGGAAAAATTTAGGGCCAGGTAACCCCAGCGCTTCAAGCGCTCTTCCTGATCGCGTCAGCCACCACACCGACGATGCGTTCGATGTGCGCCTTCTCCACGATATAAGGCGGGCAGATCACGATGTTCTCGCCCGCCGGCCGCACCAGCACACCGTGCCTGAAGCAGTCCATGAAGATGTCGTAAGCACGTTTTCCCGGCGCGCCGGCGATGGACGCCAGCTCCACTGCGCCGGCCAGGCCCAGGCTGCGGATGCCCACCACATTGGGCAGGCCCTTGAAGCCGCCGTGCATGGCGTCACCCAGCACAACGCCCATTTGCCCCGCGCGTTCAAACAGCTTTTCTTCCTTGAACAGGTTCAGCGTGGCCATTGCCGCCGCGCAGGCCACCGGATGGCCGGAGTAAGTGTAGCCATGGAACAGCTCGATCGCATACTCGGGGCTGCTGGCGTTGGCTTCCATCATGGTGTTGTAGATGCGGTCGGTGCAGATCACGCCGCCCAGCGGAATCACGCCGTTGGTCACACACTTGGCAAAATTCAGCATGTCGGGCACCACGCCGTAATAGTCGGCGCCGAAATTGGTGCCGAGCCTGCCGAAACCGGTGATGACCTCGTCAAAAATCAGCAGGATGCCGTGTTTGTCGCAGATCTCGCGCAGACGCTTGAGGTAACCCTTGGGCGGCAGGTACCAGCCGGCGCTTCCGGCCACTGGCTCGACGATGACGGCCGCGATGTTGCTCGGGTCGTGCAGCGGGAGGATGCGCTGCTCGAGCTCAAGCAGGATGTCTTCCTTCCATTCGGGTTCGGCGCCGTGGATGTAGGCATGGTTCACCGGGTCGTGGATGAAACGCAGGTGGTCCACCCGCGGCAACAGGGCCGCGCCGTAGACCTTGCGATTGGCCGGGATGCCGCCCACACTCATGCCGCCGAAACCGACGCCGTGGTAACCCTTTTCGCGGCCGATGAACACATTGCGGTGTCCTTCGCCGCGTGCACGGTGGTAAGCCAGCGCCACTTTCAGCGAGGTGTCGGCCGCTTCCGAGCCGGAATTGCAGAACAGCACCTGGTTCAAATCGCCCGGTGCCATGCCGGCAATCATCTCGGCGGCCTTGAAGGCCTGGTCGTTGCTGGCCTGGAAGGCAGTGGCGTAATCCAGCGTATCGAGCTGCTTCTTGATGGCTTCGTTGATCGGTTTGCGGTTGTGGCCGGCACCCACGCACCACAGGCTGGAGATGCCGTCGAGCACCTGCTTGCCGTCGTGGGTGGTGAAAAACATG
>CAZIYA010000117.1:0-10337 GCA_964543355.1 uncultured Polaromonas sp. | reverse complement strand
ATAAGTCGCCAAAACGGTCGGAATCAGCAAGGAGTGGGTCACCGCTGGCTGCTTGGGCCAGATGACGTTTGACGAGAAGCAGGCGAAGGTGGTTGGCAAGATCTTCGGCCTGACCGCTGAAGAGCAGAAGTGGCTGCAGGTTGTGCCCTACAAAGGCTCACTGCCCACCCCCGTGCCCACCGACCCACTGATCTACCGCTGGTACGAGATCGTCAGCGTGTATGGCACAACGATCAAGGAGCTGATCCACGAAGAGTTCGGCGACGGCATCATGAGCGCGATTGATTTTTCGATGGACATCGTGCGCCAGCCGGATCCCAAAGGTGGCCGCGTGAATGTGGTGTTGTCGGGCAAGTTCTTGCCGTACAAGACTTATTGATGGCTTCGTGTCAGGGTGCCCGGCACCCTGGCGCGCCTGCGGAAGCAGGCTAGAGACCTTTAACCCGGCATGCAAGCAGCAGCAAGCCAAACCCAATGATCCACGACCATGTGGCGATTGGCGCATCCATACGAACCACGCCAAACTGCGCGAGCAGCGCAACAACAAACAGGACCAGAGAAATCACCCATACGACGAAGGTAGGAGCTTTGCCAGAAAAGTTGCGCATGATTGACCCTTGTTGGTTTTGAACTGAAGCAGTTTGATTGTGGGACTAGCAACTGCTGGTTTTGTGCAAAGGCATAACGTCTGACACCTTTAAGGCGCGCTCGACTACGTTACTTATACGCACGAATCACCAACGAACTGATCTACAAGAGTTCAGCGACGGCATCGTGAGCGCGATTGACTTCTCTACATCGTCCGCGGTGACCAACAACTGATAGCTCGTCGCGATCTAAATGCTACTGGCAATTTAATAATGAGCCATCGTGACTGAAAAAGTGGAGCGAACGATATCCCACCGAATACATTCCATCACCGGTCTGCCTCAATGTCCCGTGCTGTGCCAATCGCCTCAACCGTTCCGGCTTCGGCAAGTTGGGTGCGCAATGATCGGCCAGTTGGCTGTCTGCCAGGGATATCGGATCAGTTGAAACCGGCAATACTGTTTCTAGTGTCCATTGGACGCCAAGTCGCGTAAGGCGAGCATACGTTTCTGCGCTCATGTATTCATCGAATTCGTAACTCAGGCCGGACTTTTTGCTCTTAGAGTCGACAATGCTGCTGAACTCTGTCATCTGAATTGATTTGCTACGCACTTTGAAGCCATCTTTGTCTTGGAAAAGCAAGGAAATCGAAGCAGTCCGGTTTTTGGCTTCCAGTCGCGGGTCTGAAAGATAGGCTGGATATCCATCAAAATTGATCTCTGCAAACAATCGGTCATCAACCAGTTTTGTTCTCACCAGCAAAGTTAACTGGAGATTTTCTTTGAGATCAACAGGCCACAGCTTGATAACTTCGTATTGTTTTGCTTCTTGTTTGGCCCATGTATCTTGGACTTTCCAAACACCCCAACCAGCTATAGACAGTGCAATGACGGCTATAAATATTGCCACAGCGACCTTAAAGGCCGACTTAAAGAAATCGTTTACTTTTATCACTGCACTCCCCCCTTGTTTTCATTGCAACATCTCTCAGCGTGTGCTCTACCGTCGAATCACAGGTTCAGACCCTTGTTGCCCGGTCTAAGGATTTAGCAAGCATGCTGAGAAAACTAAGGTGCTCTATAGCCCGCTCCGGATGGTCCTCTAGCAATTCATGGGCTCGGGGATTGCGGAGAGCCAGCATTGCACCAGCATACAGATACATCATTCCCTGCTGCTCGCTCTTGTGCGTTTCAGTTTCGAGATCGTTGAATTTCAGAATAGGGGTTTTGGCGCTGAAGACATTTAGCATTAAATCCGTTCCGGAAAGATCTGCCCGACCGCTTCGCATCTTGACGAGTAGATCCAACACCTTGCACGCATCTTCGACAGAGTTTGCATAGTGGCCGTCTTCAAATAACTTGGTACTTGCCCTCGCGACCTCCGGATGGAGATCCAAGCCGCCAAAAGCTCTCGCGGCTCGCGCCTCTGCCGTTTCGCCGGAGTCCGTCATCTTTTCCTCGAAGAGATCGACGATAGTTTGCAGGTTAGACACTGCCTGTTCAATTCCTAGTTGAAAGCCATCAACAATCTCATGAAACGGAGTGTCCCCAAATGCGTTCCATCCTGCGGTGTCTAGCGTGTGAACACGGAACTTGTTGTACTCGACAGTACCAGTGCCAAATACTTCAATCAATGTGTCATCGATTTTTTGTACCAACGCATCGAATCGAGGCTCGCTCCGGCTTCGGATCGTCGCGGGCTCAAGCGCCTTCAACTCCGCAATGCGGCGCTGCAACTTGGGAAGCGCAGCCTGCATCTGCTGTGTCGTCAACCGTGCGGGTTGAGGTGAGGTGCTCGGTGCTCGTTTAGTGGCCATGTTCGGAAGTTTGGTTCGGTTGCTAACAGATGGACCGCAAAAAACCTGCGGTTTAACTTCGCCTCTGCGACCTAACTGGCCATGTAATCACCTGGAAAGGCCATTAGCGCTCACTCGCTGCTAGCAAATTCTAGGCTTTTATCGCGTTCTAGCCGTCCCCCAATCGGATGAGTTGTGCCTTTAGCGCCCCCAATCACTTTCGCCACGCTTTAACCATTCCCCCGCTAAGGCAAAATGTTCCGATGAACTCCCTAGCCGGCATCCGCCCCCCCGGCCTCTCCTGCGTGCTCACCGGCCCCTGGTGCACTTCCCCATTGGCTGAACTGGTCGTCTCCAGCTAAATCCTCTGGGACCGTATCGAGGAAACGTGACTCTATTTTTTACGGGAGTGGCCTTTGACGAACGTGGCACCGTCCATGTTCTGGAAGGAGCCGCAGTGGCTTTGGCAACGATCCTCAGTCCGTACAACGGTATGCAGCCTGGACCCATCATGGACAAACACGATTTCGCATTGCGTTTTTTCGTTGCGGGCAATGATTCGATTTCGCCACGCCATTCCCTCGCCTTCGAATTCGCATCCATAGCCGTTATTGAACTCAAGCGCCATCTGCACTTTCAGTTCTTTTATCGGGTCGCCTGTACGGGTGACTAGAAGCACGTTATCGTTTGGCCTGCATGGGTTCGGTTTTTTTCGGTCTCTTGCGTCGATAACTCGATCACATACCGTTGTCCTCTCTACCCACGACCCAAGAAGGTTGTTCGTCTGCGACATCGCGATTGCAGGCAAGAGCAATGTAAAAAAGCCAATAAGTGTGCCAATGAGGATCAAAAAAAGTTTGTGCATCATTTACTCGCAGAAGATTTCTTGAGGCGCACACTCAGAGCTTCGATCCGCTTCTCCCGCCACTCCACCTTGCATGAATCCGACATAACCTCTGAGTCGCGAAGGCTCATACCGTCCACAAGTGGCTCCGAAGAACACTCGGCATCTTTGAAACGACCGAAGGCTGCATTCGTTTGTCGAAGACTCTTGATCGTTTGCTCCTGAACTTCAGGCTCATAGCCCTTTAATTTTTGAAGCACCGCCTTTTCCTCTAGTGAATACAAGCCGTCGAGTTTCTTCTGTAGGACCTTCTGGCGCGCCCAGCAGTCACTGCTGTCGTACTGTCTCACACAGTCACTTGCTGCTATAGCAGGCAATTGCATAGACAGAGCACCCACAAGCATTGAGATTCGAAGAAATCGGAAGAAATTATTCATCTGTTGTTTGGTTGTGTAGCTGCAGAGGAACGGCCAAAACGTTGAATGCAGTGGACCATTCGATCAATTGCTAACCACCATGTGCCAAGTTCTTTCGATATGGGTAACGGGATAAAAGGTACTGGAACTCAGCCTCGCTGAGCCGTTTGACCTGCGTAGTAGCCATGCCGATGCTGCTCGCTCCTTCGACGACAACCTCAAACCCGAAGCCACCCGGATTTTTGCAGAGATATCTAGTACGAAGCCGACCATCCGAAGCATCCAGGTCACCCCCAACAAACGTGGAGTTCCGGCCATGCACAACCGCATCTGCTCCTTTGAACTCAAGCACACCGTCTGCGTTCTCGACGACTATGGCACGGAAGGTGGCCTCAACTCCGCGGAGGCGTCGCGCGCTGTCGCTCCAGTACAGGATCGCAACCAGGCACGTACCAGCCATGAGACTCACAAGAAACCAAATCATGATATTTGGCCTTGTGCGCCCGCCGCTTTGGAAGCAAGCGCCTGCTTACGATACCTTCGACCGGCCACCATCGAGATCAGCCCAGTCGGAAGAGACAAAGCAGCCAGCACAAATGTGACTGCAAACAATGCAGACATAGACGTAGCCCAATAAGCGGTAACGGCGCAAAGCGGTGGCAACGTTGCGAAAACAAGGCCACGACGAAAATTTGAATCCGCCATGCGTAACAACCCGCTAGCGCCAAGCTCATCGATCAAAGCCTCGGCCTCCGATCTACCATCCGCCCTCTTTATTTCAAAGTGCCGGAAGCAAAGACTCAAAATCACGCAAAGCGAGGCAACGGCTGCGCCAATCTTCACTGACTTCGCGTAGTCGCCAAGAAAACAATAGGCGATAGCGGCCGCTGCAATGGTTGTGGCAAGACCAAGAAGGGGGACAAGCCGCTTCATCAACGATGATCCTCATGCAACGCGAAATTGGAACCCAACCCCGATTGTCCTATGGACGACGGCGGACAAAACGGCATTGGCTACGATTGCCTTTCAGGCTTCTTTGCACCACAGAGGGATGTTGCGAGACCTCGGTTCAAATTTCGCTCCGTGCCTGCCCTAACGTAGCAAGCAACTGTGTTTTCGGCATTCACCGCACCTGCGCACAGATCAATAGCAATACCGCGAGGTATGCCGTCATCAGCTTTAGATGCGCCAACATAGCATTTAATGGGTTCTGGCGTCCATGCTCCCGAGCACAGTTTCGTAGCCAACCCAACAATGATCCCTGGATCAACTTTCGCTATGTCGTTTAGGCAGTCGACGGGGTCGTACGCGAATGCGGCAGCCCCATAACTTGCTGCGAGAGCAAAAGAAATGCTTCGGATAGCTCGAATCGCGCCACCAGTCGTGCCATGCATTTTGTCTCTCCGTATTGCTTAGATGTCTAACGAATGTATGCCACAAAACCTGCGGTATAACTTGAATACGAGATCACCTTCAAAGGGCCGCCAGCATTGGCTTTGCGAGAAGTTGGGCCGAATTTATATGGGTATAAATGAAGTCACCAAACCCGGCAGTAACTGCCAGCAAATTCTAGGCCTCTATCGCATTCGGCCCATCCCCCAATCGGAGGAGGCGTGGCTTTTTAGCGCTACCAACGACGCTCGTCCCGCCGACACCCGCCTCACCCGCCAAGGCAAAATACTCCCATGAACTCCCTTGACGGCATCCGCATCCTCGACCTTTCCCGCGTGCTCGCCGGCCCCTGGTGTACGCAGACGCTGGCCGACCTGGGGGCCGACGTCATCAAGATCGAACGGCCCGGCACCGGCGACGACACGCGGACCTGGGGGCCGCCCTTTTTGAAGGACGCGCAAGGCGCAGAGACGCAGGAGGCGGCCTACTACCTGGGCACCAACCGCAACAAACGCTCGCTGACCTGTGACATTGCCAAGCCCGAAGGCCAGGCGCTGATTCGTGAGCTGGTGGTGCATTGCGATGTGTTTGTAGAGAACTTCAAGGTCGGCGACATGGCGCGTTACGCGCTGGACTATGCCTCGCTCAAGGCGCTGAACCCGCGCCTCGTTTATTGCTCGGTCACCGGCTTTGGCCAAACGGGGCCTTATGCCGAACGTGCCGGATATGACTACGCGATTCAGGGCATGGGTGGGCTGATGAGCGTGACTGGCGAGCGTGACGACCTGGGTGGTGGGCCGCAGAAAGTCGGCGTGGCGGTGTCTGATTTGATGACCGGCATGTATGCGACTGTTGCGATTCTTGCTGCACTGCGCCATGCCGAGAAAACCGGCGTTGGCCAGCAGGTGGACATGGCACTGCTGGACACGCAGGTGGCCATGCTGGCCAACCTGGGCGCCAACTATCTGGTGAGCGGCGCTGTGCCGGGGCGCGCGGGCAATGCGCACCAGAACATCGTGCCCTACCAGGTGTTCGAAGTGGCACCCGCCGCCGATGGGCAGAAAGACCACATCATCGTGGCGGTGGGCAATGACGCGCAGTATGTGAAGTTCTGCAAGGCGGCCAACATCCCCGAGCTGGGAGTGAACCCGCTGTTTGCCAAAAACCGCGACCGGGTGCGCAACCGCGCGCAGCTGGTGCCCATTCTTGAAACGGTGATGAAAACGCGTACCAAGGCCGACTGGCTGGCCGCGCTGGAGGCAGCCAAGGTGCCGTGCGGCGCCATCAACAACCTGGCCGAAGTGTTTGCTGACCCACAGGTAGAGCAGCGCGGCATGGTCACCCGATGGCAGCACCCGGTAAAAAATGACTTGCGACTGGTGTCGAGCCCGATCAAACTCAGTGCAACGCCGGTGCGCACACCAGGCCGGGGCGGGGTGCCGCCGCCGCTGCTGGGGCAGCACACCGAAGAAGTGTTGCGCAGCGTGTTGAACTACTCTGACGCGCAGTTGTCTGACCTGAAACGCAAAGAGGTGATCTGATGACCCACAACTTCGTTCTTGTGCATGGGGCCTGGCATGGCGCATGGTGCTGGCGGCGTGTGGCGCAGGCCTTGCAACTTGACCACCACAAGGTTTACGCCGTCACGCTGACAGGCCTGGCCGAACGCGCCCACCTGCTCTCGCCCGCCATCACACTCGACACGCACATTGACGATGTGATCAGCGCCATCGAGGTGGAAGAATTGCACGACGTGATTTTGGCCGTGCACTCTTACGCCGGCATGATTGGCACCGCCGTGGCAGACCGGCTGGGCAAGCGGCTGAAACACCTGGTGTATGTGGATGCGGTGGTGCCCAAGCCCGGCGAAAGCTGGAGCAGCACCCAATCAGCCGCCACGCAGCAGCAGCGCCTTTCTGCGGCACAGGCCTCAACCCGCTTCAGCTTTCCCCCACCAGACCCGGAGGTGTTCGGCCTGCAGGGCGAAGACCGCGAATGGGTCAAGCGCCGGCAAACGCCGCACCCGGGCAACACTTACCAGGCGCCGCTGGACTTTGACATTCAGCGCGTGGCTGCGGTGCCGCGCACTTTCGTCAACTGCACGCAGCCGGCGCTGGGCACCATTGAGCCCAGCCGCTTGCGCGTGAAAGACGCGAAGTTCTGGGACGGTGCCTGGCTGCCCAACTCGAAAGTGGTGGAGATCAAAACCGGGCACGACCCGATGATCACCGAGCCCGCCGCGCTGGCAAAAATTCTGGTTGATTGCGCGGCATGAGCCTGCTGCGCAGGCGCGAGTTCACCGCTGCCTTGGCCGGCAGCCTGGCCTTGCCTGCGCTGGCAAAAGATACGGCGCTGCCTGTTCCTGCCTCGCTGCCTGCCGCAGCGGCGGCTGCTGCGGCCAGGGGTGAGCCGCTGGTGCTGCTGGTCACGCTGCCCGGCTGCCCCTATTGCGAGCTGGTTCGCCGCCACTACCTGCTGCCCGCGCGTACCGACGCCGGCCTGCATGCCTGGCAGCTCAACATTTCTGACCGCAGCAGCCCCCTGACCGGTTTTGACGGCAAGGCCACCACGGCTGCCGCGCAGGTCAAGGCCTGGAAGGCGGGCTTCACGCCGACGGTGCTGTTTCTCGGCCCCCAGGGCCAGGAGCTGGCCGAACGGCTGGTCGGCATTGCGGTGCCGGACTTTTATGGCGCTTACCTGGACGAGCGGCTGGCGACGGCGCGCAAGACACTGGCGGAGGGCCGCCAGGTTGGCCCCGCCACTCCCCCCGGCCGAAAAGCATGAACGACGCCGAATCCCTGCACGAGGCCATCCACGAAGAGGTGGCCCTGCAAAGTTATAACGAGGCCTGGCCGGCGATGTTTGTGGCCGAGCGCGACCGCCTGTTGGCGCTGTTTCCGGTCAACATCATCGACATGGAGCACATCGGCAGCACCGCGGTGCCGGGCCTGCTGGCCAAACCGGTGATCGACATTCTGGCGGGGGTGGGGTCGATGGCGATGGCCCGCGCGCTGACAGAGCCGCTGCTGGAGGCGGGCTACGGCACCTCGGCCGAATTCAACGCAAAACTGACCGACCGCCAGTGGTTCATGCGCTGGGCGGACGGCCGCCGCACGCACCATCTCCATGTGGTGGTTTACCGCGGCGAGGAGTGGGCCGAGCGTTTGCGTTTTCGCGATGCGCTGCGCGCCAGCCCCCTGCTGGCGGCGCGGTATGCCGAGCTGAAAGCCGGGCTGGTGGTCCAGCACGCGAACGACCGCGAGGCCTACACCAGCGCCAAGTCTGCGTTTGTCCGCTCGGTGCTGGAGCTGCCCTGAGCCACTTCCCCGGGGCAAGCCTGGGGCTTATTTGCTCTTCTTTTGATAGCTGCTTGCGCCCGTATCTATTGGGCTGTAGGCTTTTTTTGCCTGCAACCTGCCACCAGCGCGATTAGCCAGCCGGCATCCATCGGCTGCTGCCTTGGCGCGAGTGCAGCCTGTGGCCGGACACGGTAATATCGCCCTCCGTTCATTCGCGGTCAGCACCAGCTCCACCGCAACGTTCTTGTTGAAGAAGTAGCTGATGTCCGCCTCGGGTATCCACTTGTCGTTGATCGACAGGCCCAGGCCGGTGCTGTCGCCATTGGCGCTGTTGAGATGCACGGCGCGGGCACGGACCATCCAGGGGCCTTCGACGGGCTGCTGGGCCATGGCGGTACCCGCCACGAGGGAACACAAGAGGGCTGCGGCAAGAACTTGTTTTTTCATGGCAAACATTGGTAAGAGCAGGGAACATTCCCAACCCCGATTGAATGCCTTTGCCACGTGCGCAACTTTGACGCTGCGCAAAAATTCCCGGGCGTCAGCGGCCGGATGGCAAGACCTTGCCGCAGATCAAAAAACCTGAGCCGGCTGCCTTTGTCAGGCGAGCGCCTGCGCGCTATTTCATGGACCCGAACACCTTCTTCAGTATCGCGCTACCTGTGCCCACCGGGTCCTGGCGTATCTTCTTCTCTTCGTCACCGATGATCAGGTAAAGCCCGTCCAGCGTCTTGCCGGTGACGTATTGCTGGATGTTGGCGTCTTCCTTCTTGACCAGGCCGAAACCGGCGGCCTTGCCGGCGAATTCGTTGTATTTGTTGGCCAGACCGACCTTGGCGGTGGCCTTGGTCACCACAGGCAGGAATTTCACGCCCAGCGGCGTGCGGGTTTTTTCGGCAAAAAAGTGGGTGACCGAGGTTTCGCCACCCTGCAGGATGTTCTTGGCGTCGTTCACGTTCATGGACCGCACGGCACTGACCAGCAGGTCCTTGCCCATGGGCACGGCAGCTTCGGCGGCGCGGTTGATGGAAGTCACCAGCTCGTCGATGCGTTTGCCCTGGCCGAAATTTCTCAGCAATTTCGACGCATCTTCGAGGTATCCGGGCAAAGGAATGCGAACTTTCGGGTTGCCGAGGAATCCATCTGTCTTGCCAAGCAGGGCCACGGCGGCCAAAGCGCCTTTTTCGAGGGCGGTTTTCAGGCCGCTGGACGCTTCTGCATTGCTCAGGTCGGCCAGCGAAATCGCCTGGGCCTGTTGGTAAGCAGCCAGGATCAGCAGGCCCAGTGCGCTGATGCCGGCTTGGTTAAACTGTCGACGTTGCATGATGAAAGCCTTCAGGATGAGTTCAGTTTCAAGCGCAGTATGCCGCATCGCCCTGGCCTCGGCACTGGTGCTGGGTGTGGCGGCCGGTGTGGCCGGCTGCGGCGGCGCGCAGGCGGCCCCGGAATCCACTTTTGTGCTGCTCGACGGCAGCAAAAAGACCACGTCGGACCTCAAGGGCAAGGTGACATTGGTGAACTTCTGGGCCACCAGCTGCGTCACCTGCGTGGCCGAGATGCCGAAGATCATTTCCACCTACAACAAGTACCAGAGCCAGGGCTACGACACGCTGGCCGTGGCCATGAGTTACGACCCACCGAGCTACGTCGTCAACTACGTCCAGACGCGCAAGCTGCCTTTCAAGGTGGCCATCGACAACACCGGTGCGGTGGCCAAAGCCTGGGGTGATGTGCAACTCACACCGACCACCTACGTGGTCAACAAGCGCGGCGAAATCGTCAAGCAATACGTCGGCGAGCCTGACTTTGCGGCGCTGCACCAGCTCATAGAAAAGTTGCTGGCCGAGACCTGATCAGCTTTCGCTCAAAAGCCCATTAAAAAAGGCCGACTCCCGCAGGGGAATCGGCCTTTTTTCATCACTGCCGTCGCAGAAAGCCCCTCTTTTTCAAGCAGGGGCCGCGGGTCCGGCTTTGCCGGCCCGCAGGGGCCGCGGCCCCCTCGG
>CAZIYA010000116.1:0-10357 GCA_964543355.1 uncultured Polaromonas sp. | reverse complement strand
CCGCGATGATTGACTTGGCCTTGCGCCAGAACAACGGCCCAGTGACCCTGGCTGCCATCAGCCAGCGCCAGCAGATTTCGCTGTCCTATCTGGAGCAGCTTTTCGGTAAATTGCGTCGCCACGAACTCGTGGAGTCCACGCGCGGCCCCGGCGGCGGTTACACGCTGGGCCGCAAGGCTGCCGAAATCACCGTGGCCGACATCATCGTGTCGGTGGACGAGCCGATTGACTCCACCCAGTGTGGCGGCAAGGAAAACTGTCTTGGTGACGGTGGCCGCTGCATGACGCACGAATTGTGGGCTTCGCTGAACAGCCGCATGGTGGAGTTTCTCGACTCCGTGACCCTGCAGAAACTGGTCGATGACCAGCTGGCCAAGGGCGTGGTTGTTGAAAACACGCCCATGGTGAAGAAAGCCATCTTCACGGCGCCGGTGGCCAAGCCGATGCGTGTCAACGCGCCCAATTCGGTTTTTGCCCTGGGCAACGCGTTCTCGAAGTCCTGAGCGGATGGGTTGGATGGGCGAGACCGCCTTAAACTGCCATCCTTTTTTGATGCTGCCAGCCAGCCGTGAATTGAAAAGCTAGCCACATGGAAACTCCCCACTTCCCCATTTACATGGATTACAGCGCCACGAACCCGTGTGACCCACGGGTGGTGGACGCGATGATCCCCTGGTTGCGCGAGCATTTCGGCAATCCCGCCTCGCGCAGCCACGCCTGGGGCTGGGAAGCAGAAGCTGCTGTTGAAAAAGCCCGGGAGCAGGTGGCCGAGCTGATTGGTGCCGATCCGCGCGAGATTGTCTGGACCAGCGGTGCGACCGAATCCAACAACCTGGCGCTCAAGGGTGCCGCGCATTTCTACAAGACCAAAGGAAAACACCTCATCACGGTCAAGACCGAGCACAAGGCCGTGCTCGACACCTGCCGGGAGCTGGAGCGCCAGGGTTTTGAAGTGACTTACCTCGACGTGCAGGCCGACGGGTTGCTCGACCTGGAGGTGTTGAAGGCGGCGATCCGTCCCGACACGATTCTGGTCAGCGTCATGTACGTCAACAACGAAATCGGCGTCATCCAGGACATCCCGGCGATTGGCGCGCTGTGCCGTGAAAAAGGCATTATTTTCCATGTGGACGCGGCGCAGGCGACTGGCCGTGTGGACATCGATCTCTCGACTTTGCCGGTGGATCTGATGAGCCTGACCTCGCACAAGACCTACGGCCCCAAAGGCATTGGCGCCCTGTATGTGCGGCGCAAGCCCCGCGTGCGGCTGGAGGCCCAAATGCACGGCGGCGGTCATGAACGCGGCATGCGTTCGGGAACCTTGCCGACGCACCAGATCGTGGGCATGGGCGAGGCGTACCGCATCGCCAAAGCCGAGATGCACGAGGAAAACAAGCGCATTCGCGCCCTGCACGAACGCATGCTGGCCGGCCTGAAGGATGTGGAAGAAGTTTTCCTCAATGGCCATGCCGACAAACGCGTGCCGCACAACCTCAACATGAGCTTCAATTTTGTCGAGGGCGAATCGCTGATCATGGGCATCAAGGGCCTGGCGGTTTCCAGCGGATCGGCCTGCACCTCGGCCAGCCTGGAACCGAGCTACGTGCTGCGCGCCTTGGGCCGCAGCGACGAACTGGCGCACAGCAGCCTGCGCATGACAATTGGCCGCTGGAGCACCGAAGAAGAAATCGACTACGCCGTGGCGACGATCAAGGAAAACGTGGCCAAGCTGCGCGATCTGTCGCCGCTCTGGGAAATGTTCAAGGATGGCGTGGACCTGTCCACCATCCAGTGGGCGGCCCACTGAGGCCACCTGCAACCCAAGACAGCTTAAAGAGGTAAACAAAATGGCATACAGCGAAAAAGTGGTGGACCACTATGAAAACCCCCGCAACGTCGGCTCGTTTGAAAAGGGCGACGACACGGTAGGCACCGGCATGGTCGGCGCACCGGCCTGCGGCGACGTGATGAAGCTGCAGATCAAGGTCAACCCGTTGACGGGCGTGATTGAAGACGCGCGCTTCAAAACCTACGGTTGCGGTTCAGCGATTGCTTCGAGTTCCCTCGTGACCGAGTGGGTCAAGGGCAAGACCCTGGATGAAGCGGCAAGCATCAAGAACAGCGCCATTGCCGAAGAGCTGGCTCTGCCGCCGGTGAAAATCCATTGCTCCATCCTGGCCGAAGACGCCATCAAGGCAGCTGTCAGCGACTACAAGCTCAAGCACACCCACTAACTTTTCATTGACCCGCGAATCATGTCCGTCACCCTCACCGACGCCGCAGCACGGCACGTCACCCGTTACATGGCTAAACGCGGCAAGGGTGTGGGCGTGCGCCTGGGCGTCAGGACCACCGGCTGCTCCGGCCTGGCCTACAAGCTTGAATACGCCGACGAAATCGCGCCTGAAGACGTGGTGTTCGAGGACAACGGCGTGAAGGTGCTGGTGGACCCGAAAAGCATGGCTTACATCGACGGCACCCAGCTTGACTTTGTGCGCGAAGGCCTGAATGAAGGCTTCAAGTTCATCAATCCGAATGAGCGCGACCGCTGTGGGTGCGGCGAATCTTTTCGGGTGTGAAGCTACTGCGCAGGCGTGATCGAGGCGCGGGCAGTGCTCGCCATCCTCACGTACCCAAAGTACGCTCCGGTTGCTCCGCGCTGGCCGCACCTCGCTGACGCCCGCTCGCTACGCTTCCTATCCCGAAAACGGGCTTTCCGTGACAAGCCTTCAATCCAACGATTTCGAACTCTTTGATGTGCCCGTGCAGTTTGCGCAGGACAGCGCCGTGCTCGACGCACGCTGGAAAGAGCTGCAGCGCGAGGCGCATCCCGACCGGTTTGCGGCCCAGGGTGCTGCCGCCCAGCGCCTGGCCATGCAGTGGTCGGTGCGCATCAATGAGGCTTACCAGCGGCTGAAGAACCCGCTCAAGCGTGCCATGTACCTGTGTGAGCTGCATGGCTCGCCCATCCAGGCCGAGAGCAACACCGCCATGCCGCCGGATTTCCTGGTTCAGCAAATGCAATGGCGCGAGGCACTGGAAGAGGCGGAAGGCCTCGAAAATCTGGAAGAAATTGCCGATCAGGCCAAGGCCAGCAAGCGCATGCAGCTATCAAAAATAGAGCAATCGCTGGACCGCGAGAAAAATTTCCCAGCGGCGGCACAGCAGGTGAGAAGCCTTATGTTTATTGAGCGCTTTGGCAGCGAGATTGATGCCCGCATCGACTCGCTGGGACAATAAGCCTTCACAGACCTTTTCGCGCGACCAGAACATTCATGGCACTACTGCAAATTTCCGAACCCGGCCAGACGCCTGACCCGCACCAGCGGCGTGTTGCCATTGGCATCGACCTGGGCACTACCCATTCGCTGGTGGCCAGCGTGCGGAGCGGCGTGGCCGAATGTTTGCCCGATGCACAGGGCAGGGTGTTGCTGCCCAGCGTGGTGCGCTATTTGGCGGACGACAACGGCGCCATCAGCCGCCAGGTCGGGTTTGACGCGCAGGCCGCGCAGGTCCAGGACCCGCAGAACACCATCGCCTCGGTCAAGCGCCTGATGGGCCGTGGCATCGAGGATATTGGCAGCCGTGCCCAACTGCCTTACGAGCTGATCGACAAACCCGGCATGGTGACGCTGCAGACGGTGGCGGGCGAGAAAAGCCCGGTAGAAATCAGTGCCGAGATCCTGGCCACGCTGCGCTACCGGGCTGAAGACACCTTTGACGACGAGATTTACGGAGCGGTCATAACGGTGCCGGCGTATTTTGACGACGCCCAGCGCCAGGCCACCAAGGACGCGGCCCAGCTGGCCGGGCTCAAGGTGTTGCGCCTGATCAATGAACCGACGGCTGCGGCCATCGCCTATGGCCTGGACAACGCCAGCGAGGGGATTTATGCCATCTACGACCTGGGTGGTGGCACGTTCGATATTTCCATCCTGCGCCTGACGCAGGGTGTGTTTGAGGTTGTGGCCACCGGCGGCGATTCGGCTTTGGGCGGTGACGACTACGACCGCGCATTGGTTGACTGGGTGCTGGCCAAAGCAGGGCTGGCGGCCGACACACTCACGCCGGGCGACAAGGCGGCGCTGCTGCAAGCTGCCCGTGCTTGCAAGGAGGCCCTGTCTGCTACGGATTCATTAGCATTCTCCGCCCGTCTGGCAAGAGCTAACGTGCAATTTGAAATGAAGGCTGCGGACTTTGAAGCTGCCACGGCCGGCTTGACGCAGCGGACCCTGACCGCTGTCCGCAAGGCCTTGCGCGATGCCGGGCTGGGCAAGGACGAGGTCCAGGGCGTGGTCCTGGTGGGCGGGTCCACGCGCATGCCGCAGGTGCGCCGCGCGGTGGCCGGCCTGTTTGGGCGGGAGCCCCTGATCAACCTGAACCCGGATGAGGTGGTGGCGCTGGGCGCTGCCATTTCTGCCAACCAGCTGGCCGGCAACAGCACCGGTGGCGATCTGCTGCTGCTGGACGTGATTCCGCTGTCGCTGGGCATTGAAACCATGGGTGGCCTGGTCGAGCGCATCGTGCCGCGCAACCAGACCATCCCGACCGCGATGGCGCAGGACTTCACCACCTATCAGGACGGCCAGACCGCGCTGGCCCTGCATGTGGTGCAGGGCGAGCGCGACCTGGTGGCCGACTGCCGCAGCCTGGCGCGGTTCGAACTGCGCGGCATTCCGCCCATGGCTGCCGGCGCTGCGCGCATCCGCGTGACCTTCACGGTGGACGCCGATGGCCTGCTCAGTGTCAGCGCGAAAGAGCAGGGGAGCGGCGTGGAGGCGCGCATCGATGTGAAGCCTTCCTACGGCCTGTCCGACGACGAGATCGCCCGCATGTTGCAGGAAAGCTTTTCGACGGCCCAGCAGGACATGCAGGCGCGGGCACTGGCCGAGGCGCAGGTGGATGCCGACCGCATGCTGCTGGCCACGCGCAGCGCCCTGGACGCCGACGCCGATTTGCTGGCACCCGAAGAAGGGGTGGAGATCGACCGGCTGATGGCCGAACTGGCCGGCGCACGGAAGCAGGGCGATGCCCCGCAAATCGAGGCCGCCATCAAGGCTCTCGCGGCGGCGACCGAAAACTTTGCCGCACAGCGCATGAACCGCGGCATCCGCCAGGCCCTGGCCGGAAAAAACATAGCGACCGTCTGAAAGCGCCGAACCCATCATGCCTATCATCAAAATACTGCCTCATCCCGAGTACTGCCCGAACGGTGCCGAGGTGTCTGCGTCGGCCGGCACGTCCATCTGCGAGGCGCTGCTCGACAACAACATCAACATCGAACACGCCTGCGACATGAGTTGCGCCTGCACCACCTGCCACGTCATCGTGCGCGAGGGGATGAAGTCGCTCAACGAGATCGATGAAAACGAGG
The DNA here is from genome assembly GCA_964543355.1 of uncultured Polaromonas sp. Taxonomy (GTDB): domain Bacteria; phylum Pseudomonadota; class Gammaproteobacteria; order Burkholderiales; family Burkholderiaceae_C; genus Polaromonas. The sequence continues at coordinate 4,983 of CAZIYA010000116.1, read as the reverse complement.
AAGACCTGCTGGACCGTGCCTGGGGCCTGGAGCCCAACTCGCGCCTGAGCTGCCAGGCCATCCTGGCGCAGTCCGACGTGACCGTCGAGATCCCCAAGTACTCGATCAACCACGCCAAAGAGAACCATTAGCCCCCACGCTTGCCACTGCGTGTGCTGCGCTGCCCCCCGAGGGGGCGCATTTTCCCTTGGGGCGGCCCGGCGGAAAAACATCCACTGACCCAGCGCAGCTATCATCTGAACCATGCGCCAAATTGTTCTAGACACTGAAACCACCGGCCTGTCCGCCGAAAACGGCGACCGCATTATCGAGATCGGCTGCGTCGAGCTGATCGGCCGCAAGCTCACTGGCAACAACCGCCATTTCTACCTGAACCCGGAGCGTGAGAGCCACGAGGACGCGCTCAAGGTACACGGCATCAGCAACGAGTTCCTGCAGGACAAACCCAAATTCCCGGCCATTGCCGATGAACTCCTGGCTTACCTGGAAGGCGCCGAGGTCATCATCCACAACGCGCCGTTTGACATCAGTTTCCTGAACAAGGAGCTCGATCTGATGGGCCGCGGACCTGTCGGGCAATGTGTGGCTAAGGTCACCGACAGCCTGATGATGGCCAAGGAAATGTTTCCCGGCAAACGCAATTCGCTCGATGCGCTGTGCGATCGGCTGGAGGTTGACAATTCCGGACGCACCCTGCACGGCGCGCTGCTGGATGCGGAATTGCTGGCCGATGTGTACATCAACCTGACGCGCGGGCAGAACTCGCTGGTGATGGACGTGGGTGGCAGTACGCAGGAAGGAGGCGCTGCCGTGCTGATCGACCTGAGCGGATTCGATCTGCCGCTGTTGCTGGCCAACGATCAGGAGATCGCTGCGCACGAAAGCCTGCTGGCCGACATTGATAAAAGCAGCAAAGGCAAAACTGTGTGGCGCGTGCTGGCCAGCGCATGAGAAAAGCCCTTATAATCTGAGGCTGACCAAACAGGGCGGTTAGCTCAGGGGTAGAGCACTGCATTCACACTGCAGGGGTCGCAAGTTCGAAACTTGCACCGCCCACCAAAATCAAACCCCAAGCCAGTGACTGGCTTGGGGTTTTTCTTTGCCTGCGGTTTGAAATCGCCGCTCAGAAGCGATATTTCAAACCGATGGTGGTCGCATGGACAGGCTCCCGTCCGATGCCTGCAAACTTCATTTCATGGCGTTCCCACTGCAGCACTGCCGACCAGTTCTGGGCGAAGTTGAAGTCCACCCCCGCGCCCACTGACAGCCCGAAGCCGTCCTCGTCTCCGGCTGTGATGCCCGACCCCGGGGTGGCGGAGACTTTGGTGCTGCCGTAGGTCGTCCCCACTTTGCCGAACAGGCCCACTCTTTCGCTCAGGGGAACCTTGCCGATGAGGCTCAGGTTGATGCCCCGCGCTTCCGTGGTGCCGCCTCCGCGGGCGATGTCACCCATGTCGATGTAGCCGAGCTCCAGCCCGAAGTTGTTGTTCAGCATGCTACCGCCGTAGATGCTGAAGGCATCATCCTTGTCGCCGCAACTGAAGAGCCCGGTGCCGCAGCCCTGGCGGTAGTTGGATTGCCCGGCACTGAAGCCGATGTAGCCGCCAGCGGGGGCGTACCAGGATCCGCTGCCGGACCCGGTACTGCTGGTTTGTGCCTGAGCGGAAATACCCAAGGCCATGGCTGCTGCGCCTAGCGCCAGGCCTGGAAGGACACGACTGAATTTTTTCACAGTGACTCCTTGTCTGAAAAAGGAAACCCGGCCCTCATGGGACAGGTGCAGTTAACAAGCAAGGGTCAATCTAGGCCGGCGTCCATGACCGGTTTGTCGGAAGCGCGTGAAGGCTTGTGTAGGACAAAAGAAAGCCGGCAGGGGGACCCAGGATCCGGCGTTTTCCCTGGACGGCGCCGTGCGCCGTGCGGTACGCCGGGGGTGCGTGTCCTGCGTATGGACAGCAAGCAGCAGCGGTTGGTGCTACTAAAAATGTAGCTTGCTACACCTGTATCCATTGGGCTGGATGGCTTTTTTGTGGAATTCCGGGGCGCCGCGGCGCGCAAGCCCTATGCGGCCAGCAGACCGCAGGGACGTAAAAAGGCTTGCTTATTGGGCCGCCCAGCCGCCGTCCATGTTCCAGGCCACGCCGCGCACATTGTTGCCGGCGGGTGAGCAGAAAAACACCGCCAGCGCGCCCAGCTCCTCGGGTGTGGTGAATTGCATGGAGGGCTCTTTTTCGCCCAGCAGTTGCTGTGTGGCCTGCTCGTTGGAGATGCCGCCAGCCGCGGCTTTGGCGTCGACCTGCTTCTGCACCAGCGGCGTCAGTACCCAGCCGGGGCAGATGGCATTGCAGGTCACGCCGGTGGTGGCATTCTCAAGAGCCGTAACCTTGGTCAAGCCCACGATGCCGTGTTTCGCAGCCACATAAGCAGACTTTTCAGCCGAGCCGACCAGGCCATGAACCGAGGCGACATTGACGATGCGGCCCCAGCCCTTGCCGCCGTTGGCGGCCTGCATGGCGGGCAATGCCAGGCGTGTGGCATGGAAGGCGCTGCTCAGGTTGATGGCGATGACGGCGTCCCAGCGTTCCACCGGAAAGTTCTCGATTTTTGCTACATGCTGGATGCCTGCGTTGTTCACCAGAATATCGACCTGTCCAAACCGTGCGGCGGCAAAACCCATCATGGCCTCAATGTCTGCGGGCTTGCTCATGTCTGCACCGTGATAAGCCACTTTCACGCCCAGCGCAGCGATTTCTGCCTGGGGTCCCTCGGTATCGCCGAAACCGTTGAGCACGATGTTGGCGCCCTGGGCTGCGAGCGCCTTGGCGATACCCAGACCAATGCCGCTGGTGGAGCCGGTCACGAGTGCAGTTTTACCTTTGAGCATGAAGTTTTCTCCGGATGATTTACGATGCAATGAAATGCTGAAAAAGCAGCCTGGGCAATTATCAAGCCTGCCAACCGGATTCCCTCCGCAATGACTGGACCTACGCTGAACTACGTATCGTGCCCCGATGCCTCGGGAGGGCACCGCATGGCTTATTGGCAATGGGGTGACGTGGCCAATCCGCACGCGGTGCTGTGTGTCCACGGCCTGTCACGCCAGGGGCGTGACTTTGATGTGCTGGCAGAGTACCTGTGCGACGAGGTCCGGGTCATTTGTCCTGACGTGGTTGGCCGTGGCCAGAGCGACTGGCTCCAGGACCCCATGGGTTACCAGATTCCGCAATATGTCGCTGACATGATGGCGCTGCTCAATCATCTGCACCAGCAAGCACCCCTCACGACCCTGGACTGGGTCGGCACCAGCATGGGCGGGCTGATTGGCATGGCCATGGCCGGCCAGCCTGAATTACCCCTGCCTGTGCCTGTCCACAAACTGGTTCTCAACGATGTGGGGCCGGCCATCGAATGGCAGGCCATCACGCGCATTGCCGCCTACCTCGGCAAGGCCGGTCACTTTGGTTCGTTGCAGGAAGCTGCCGACGCGATGTGGGCCATTTCCGCCAGTTTCGGCCCGCACACGCCCGAGCAGTGGCTGGCGCTGTCGCGCCACATGGTCAAGCCCGTGCCCGGGGCGGCTGACGGCAGCGTGATGCTGCATTACGACCCAGCGATTGCGGTGCCGGTGCGGGCCACGACCGAAGACTCGGCCAGGCAGGGCGAGGCCATGCTTTGGCAACTTTTTGACAACATTAAGGCGCCGACGCTGGTGCTGCGCGGGGCACAATCGGATCTGCTCAGCCACGCCACCGCGATGGCCATGACGCAACGCGGTCCACGGGCCCGCCTGGTGGAGTTTGAAGGGGTCGGGCATGCACCGACCCTGGTTGCCCCGGACCAGGTCAGCGCAGTGGGCGACTTTCTTCTTGTCTGAAAAATTTTCTTGAAAAACTGCTTGTGATGAAACATGCCGGGGCCGGGCCGGGTGCCTCGCCCAAACCGTCGTTGACTCCCTTTCCCAATGCGTCCATCGTGACGGCCACGGCAGACAGCCTGCCCGACCAGCCGCATGCGCTGGTCCGTGCCAGAGCCTTTGCCGAGCCGCTGATTGCCAGCGAGACCCTGGACACCGGTGAAAACATCCTGGCCCATGCGGACGCGGTTGCCGCCATCCTCCGGGCCATTGGCGGGTCGGAAGCCATGCAGGCCGCCACCTATCTGGTGCATGCCTGCGCGCACCTGAACAAGCCGCAGGAGGTGATTGCCAAGGCTTTTGGTGCCAATTTCGCGGCACTGGCCATGGAGACCACCAAGCTGGTCAATGTGCAGAAACAAGCCCGCACCGCCGAGGCCCGGGCGCAGCTGGAAGACCCGGCGGTGCAGACCGAAAATGTCCGCAAGATGTTGCTGGCGTTTTCGCGCGACCTGCGGGTCGTCATGCTGCGGCTCGCATCGCGCCTACAGACCCTGCGTCACTTCGCGGCGATCCGGCAACCGTGCCCGCTGGCGGTGGCGCGGGAATCCCTCCATGTTTTTGCCCCCCTGGCCAACCGCCTCGGTATCTGGCAGATCAAGTGGGAAATGGAGGACCTGGCCTTCCGTTTTCTGGAGCCGGACACCTACAAGAGCATTGCCCGCCTGCTCGATGAAAAACGCGCCGAGCGCGAGGTTTTCATGGAGGCGCTGCGCGCCCAGCTGGAGCGCGACCTGAACAGCAACGGCATTGCCGCGCTGGTGCAGGGCCGGCCAAAACACATCTACAGCATCGTCAAGAAGATGCGCGGCAAGGGCCTCGATTTTGAACAGGTGTTCGACATCCGCGCCCTGCGTGTGATCGCCGCCGACGTCAAGGGCTGTTACGCGGCACTCGGGTTTGTGCACTCGCATTTCACGCCTGTCGCGGGCGAATTCGACGACTACATTGCCAAGCCCAAATCCAACGGCTACCAGTCGCTGCACACGGTGGTGCGCGACGCGCAGCAGCGTGCGGTCGAGATCCAGATCCGCACGCAGGCCATGCACCGCACTGCGGAGTACGGGATC
>CAZIYA010000115.1:0-10496 GCA_964543355.1 uncultured Polaromonas sp. | reverse complement strand
GTTTCGTGAAGAGTCACTCGTCATTGCACAGAAGATCAAGGCGCGCTGCGAGGCCAAAGGCTGGGTACCCGGCCAGTTTGCCGCCGCCTGGGTCTTGGCCAATCCGCTGGTCAGTTCGGTGATTGCCGGGCCCCGCCTGCTCTCGCACCTGGAAGACGTTTACGGCGCAACCGAGCTGGTGCTGGACAGCGAGGATGAAGCCTTCGTCAACGAGCTGGTGATTCCGGGCCACGCCTCCAGCCACGGCTACAACGACCCGAGCTATCCCTTTTACGGCCGCCCGCTTCAGCCATTTGCTATTTAATCAGTAGCTGCTCGCGCCCACCACATAAGGGCTGCAGGCAGTTTTTACTGCAAATTTGGCTCAACCCTGCTTCTGGAACAGCACCAGCCTGGTCTCGGTGGGCACCATGCCGTCCTTGCCGGCGGTCATCGATACCTCGTAACGCGTGCCGGGCAGCGGCAACTGCGGTGTGAAGCTGAACGAGAAGTTGCCGTTGCCATCGGCCTGAACCCGCTGCGTCAGCAGGTCCTGGCTCATGCCGAACAGGCCGGCTAGCGTTCCAACGGCGCTGACCTTGACATCAACCACCGCGCCGGGCGCGGTGCGTCCGCGCACCACCACCGGGCTGCCTTCAACCGAAGCATTGTTGGCGTGGCTGGTTACTTGCAACAGCACGGTCGCAGGCGCGGCGCTCACGGCGGAAGCCACATCGAAACTCCAGGTCTGGCGCACGGCATTGCCGACCATGTCCCTGGCGGTCACGTCCGCCGCGTAGCGGCCGGCCGGCAGGTCAGCGCGGTAGGTGAAAAACTGCGGAGTGATCTGTGCAGCGGCGGTGACATCGCGCCCCGCCAGCATGATGCGCACGCTTTTCGGGTCCACGCCCACGCCACCGGCATCGTCAAAGGTGCCGGACACCGAGGTGGTCGCGCTGCGCGTGACCGACTCGCCGTCACGCGGCGACATGTTGCGGATCACTGGCGGCCTGGCATCTGCAATCAACGGCTGGGTCAGCGTGGACGTGACAGCCCGGCCAGCAATGCGCAGAGTGGCGACAACGGGCCGTGACGGCGCCAGGTTGTCCAGGCGGCGGATGGTGTAGCCCCCCTCATAAACACCGGGCCGCACTTCGCGCATCGCAACATTGCTGATGACACCGGGAATGTCGAACTCCGCCGTACCGCCAGGCGCGCCGTTCAGTGTGAAGCGCAGTTCAGCACCCGGTTCGAGCTTGTCAACGGGAGCCACCGTGAAGCGGTCAATTTTCAGGCCGACCGGCGCCACCGCCACGCCCTGGCTGGCGATGCCGGCCGGAAAGGTGTAATTGGTCGCAATGCTGCGGTTGCGCACCTTCAGCATGGCGCGGATGGCGCTGCTTTCGGTGATCCGGTCCTGGCGCCGGATGGTGTAGCTTCCCGCGTAGATTCCCCGCGCAGTTTCCTTGAGAGCTATGGTCCGGGGCGCGCCACGCACGGTAAGGCTGACCTGGCCGCGCGGTGAGCCTTCCACCGTGAACTCCAGCCGGGCTCCGGGTCGAAGCCCGTCATCCGTGGCAACCTGCAGCGATCGCAACTCGGGCTTTGCCGGTTGCGCCGCGGCAATGCCCGGCACGGCAAGCAGCACGGTGGCGGCGGGGAGCAGCAGGAAAAAGGCTGCCACCTGATTGCGTATCTGTTTTTTCATGATGGTCAAACCTTGTGAATGGGTTTGCCCACTGTGAACGCAACACAAAAATTACCTGTAGGCGCCCATGGCCGCCAGCCGTAGGCGGCCAGCGGGAAACGCCAAAGGACAAGGCGCCGCAGATCGGCGTCCAAGCAGCCGGGCAGTGCTAGGGCTGGACGGCAGCGCCAGGTGCGGGGTCAGGCAAAAGCCTCGGCCGCTTGCCGTCGGCACCACAGGCGTGGCAGAACTTGGCAAACGCACTCTTGCGCGTCGTGCATTGCTGGCAGTGGTCAAACAGGCCAATGCCACAGTGCGGGCAAAAGTCGATCTCCGTGTTTTTCAGGTCCACCGCGCGTTCGCAACCAGGACAGACGCCTTTGGACAGCCGCGTGAGCGCCGTGTCGTAGCTGAGTTCTTCGCGGCGCTGCGCATCCGGCAACTGCTCGGCCAGTTGCTGCTTTTCCAGGTAGCGGTTCAGCGAAACAATGGCCTGCCGCCCAACCAGCACCGTGATGAGGATGCCGACGATGTAGCGCACATAGCCGCCGTAGCTTGGCAGGTAAGGCACCAGTTCGACGAAAAATGCGAACAGCGCAAAGAAGATGAAGCCCCAGACAAACGGCCAGTAGGTGCTTTTGCGTTTTTTGGCAAACAGCCAGCCAGCTGCAGCCAGCAGCGGCAGGGTCAGGGCCAGGCGGTACAGAAACACGCGCAGTTCCTGGGCCCGCCTTGCGCTTTGCCATTTGTCCTGCGCATCACGCTCGAGTTCACCGAGCCGGTCACGGGTACGGCTGGCGCCCTGGCTGGCATCCAATGCCTTTTGCTGCTCTGCTTCCATGTTGGCCAGCGCCTGCCGCTCGGCCGCCTTGAGGCTGTCCAGTGCGCGGGTGCGCTCGACCAGCTCGGGGTCTTGCTCGGCCCGCTCGGTCGCCCGCCGCGTTGCCAGCCAGTTGTTGAAAGTCTCGCTCGCCGAACGCGAGTTGGCCTGCGCCACCCGCTGCTTGAGCCTGGCCTGCTCCAGCGCTTCCTGCGCATCGCGGCCCTGGCGTTCTGCCACCTTGAGCTTCTCGCGCAGCTGGTTCGCCGCCGGTTGCTCGATGAAGTCATCGAGGGTCAGGCTTCTTTCGACCTGCGGCAGGTCTCCCACGACGGTGCTGCCGAGACCGATCAGAAAGCCGGCGAATATGAACGCAACCAGCCACAGGCCGCGCTGGAACCATTTTTCGGACAGGCGTAATGCTTTGCTCATGGAAACTCCGGGAGTTGAACAGCCATTGTTAAAGTTTGACGAGGGTCGGCGGCCTGCCGTTCGCAGTCAGCTGCGCACGCTGCAACCAGGCGAATACCGAATCCACCGTAACGGTTTCGATGCGGTCCGAATAACGTTTGTCGTTGGGGTGGTCGTCAAACGCCACATTGGCCGCGGTCATGCGTCCGCCCAGCCGCGTCAGCGGACCCAGCTTGAGGACGGTGGGCTCGTAACCCTTGAACTGCAGCCAGGCCTGGGCCCGCTCGCGCGAATTGGCGCCCGGCTCCACGGCGGCGGCCAGCGTTTCGATGGCCCACTGGTTGGACTGCTGGTATTTGCGGCCCCAGGCGTAGCTGACGATGCTGTACGGCTTGTGATGCATGCCCACGGTGCGCGCGGGATCCTGCAGCAACGCCAGCAGCCTGGCCTGCACCTCGGGCGCTGGCGCCACCCAGGCCGCTTCAAAGCGCCACAGGTCATCCAGAAAAAACTCGCCCAGGCCCTGGCGGTAAACGGCCGATTCACTGGTGCCGCATTCATTGAGCTTGTGCAGCACACGCCAGGTGTGGCCGCCCTGCCCGTCAGGCTGCTGGTAAGCCAGCCCCAGGTGGGAATAACGCAGCTTGTATTTGCTCAGGTCCTGGCCGGCGCGTGCCAGCAGCACGACTTTCTCGCCGCTGGCATTGAGCGAAGCCAGGGTTTTTTCGGCCAGCGACATGCCGCGCTCCACCGTCTGCGGGGTGATCTTGCCTGCCTCGCACGAACGTCCCGCGTGGGCTGCTGGCGCCAGCATGCAGCCGGCAGCAAGGCCCATGCACAGAAAAGTCAGTTTGAATTTCTTCATGGCGTTTCCTCCTGCGCTTTCTCAGTGCGTCAGCCGCTCGTTGTGCAGCAGGGCGCGGCCCAGGGCATTGGGAATGAAGGCAATCGCCTCGCCGGCCGCGGACAGCACCACACCGGTACCGATCACGCTCACGACCACGGCCGTTCCGGCCACCATGGATGCAGCAGCCACACCCCTGCCCACCACTTCAACGCTGGCACGCGCACCGTCGGAGGCCCGCTCCAGCACATACACCGTCCCGCGGGCCGTGCTCTCCACTGTCTTGACGACCAGCACCGCGCCAGTGGTCGACAGCACCACCGGTACTGCCACCACGGCACCGGTAACCGCGCTGGTGCCGACCACCACGGACGCCACAGGCAAGGCGGACACCGCGCTCAGGGCTGAAGCCTCGCTTTGCGCCTGGGCATGAAAAGAGGCCGTAGCCCCTGTCACTATTGCGCAAGCAGCTATTAAATAAGTAGCAAATTTCTTTTTCATGATGCTTCCTCGCATTCCTGGATAAGGTTTATTCGGCGTCGTTATTTCGTACCGTGCGGCCGGCCAGACGCGCTTCGTTCAGGTCGGCTTCGTGTTTGTCACGCAGGGTTTTGGCCAGCGTGAAGCTGCAGGTGATCAGGTAGAGCCAGCTGACGCCGAGAAAAGCCTTGTAAGTCTCGTTGACCTCCATCCGCCACAAGCCCCAGCCGGTGAGCGACATGGCCAGGAAAAAACCGCCCCACACCACGAATCTGAACATCGGTGTTTCGGTCAGCTTGTTTTCGGCTTCGGCCTTCTCCTGGTCGCGTACATACTTGGCCAGCACAAAAGCCGCAGACAGGCAGAAAAAGTAGCCCATGATCATGAACGCGCGGTCCAGGTCCTGGCCGGGCAGGTAGGACAGGCCGACGGCGCACAGGAAAACGGCAATCAGGAAAGAGGCCCAGACCTGGAACTGCCAGGGTTTGGAATCGCGATGAATCAGTACTTGCATAAAAACCTTCTTGCTTGTTGAGGTGACGCCAATGTGCACCGGTCTGGCCGGACGTAGTGGCAAATAACAATACAGTGACGTTTGAATACCCTATTAGTATCGAATATGGATACTTTTCAAGGCTTCAGGAGTGCGGCAACCCGGGCACGCAGGATCTCGGGTTGCGCCTGGGCCAAGGGCATCGCGGTGCCGGCATTGAGGCCGACACGGCTGAAGATGCCGCGCCTGAAAGGCCGCACCATGGCACCGCCTTTCTCAATGCGGCTGAAGAACGAGCCCCAGAGGTTGGTCAAGGCCATGGGAATGACGGGCACGCTGAGGCCGTCGCGTTCGGCGTTTTCCAGGATCTTCATGATGCCGCCCTTGAAGGGCTGGAGTTCACCGTCCTGGGTGATGCCACCCTCGGGGAAGATCGCCAGCAGGTCACCGTTACGCAGCACCTTGGCAGCCGCCTCGAACGCTGCTTCATACGCTGCCGGGTCTTCGGCACGCGGGGCGATCGGTATCGCCTTGGCCAGCCGGAACAACCAGCCGAGCACCGGCATTTTGAAAATGCGGTGGTCCATCACGAAATAGATGGGCCGCGGGCTGGCCGCCATCAGCAGCACGGGGTCGACAAAACTCACATGGTTGCAGGTCAGCACGGCGGCACCCTGCACCGGAATGTTGTCGTCGCCCGTCACCTTGAAGCGGTAGACGCAGCGCGAGGCCACCAGCGCGATAAACCGCAGCAGGTACTCGGGCACCAGCATGAAGATGTAAAACGCCACCACCGCATTGGCCAGGCCCACCAGCAGGAAGATCTGCGGAATCGTCATGCCGAGGCCCAGCAGGACGCCGGCGATCACCGAACTGGCAATCATGAACAGGGCATTCAGGATGTTGTTGGCCGCGATGATCCGGGCGCGATGGGTCACCTGTGCGCGCAGCTGGATCAGCGCGTACATGGGCACGCTGTAAAGGCCCGCGAACAGGCTTAGCAGCGCCAGGTCGGCCATCACGCGCCAATGCGCGGGCTGTGCCACAAAACTTGCCAGGCTCATGACCGGCGCCGGCGGCAGGCCGCGCGATGCGAAGTAGAGATCAATCGCAAACACACTCATGCCGATCGCGCCCAATGGAACCAGGCCGATCTCCACATGACGCCGACTCAACACTTCGCACAGCAGCGAACCCGTGCCTATGCCTATCGAAAATACCACCAGCAGCAGCGAAGCGACCTGCTCGTTGCCGTGCAACACTTCCTTGGCAAAACTCGGGAACTGGCTCAAAAACACCGCGCCGAAAAACCACATCCAGCTGATGCCCAGCAGCGAGCGGAAAACCACAAGGTTGCCATGCGCAAGCTTGAGATTGCGCACCGTCTCGGTAAACGGATTCCAGTTGATCCTGAGGCCCGGGTCAGTCGCGGGCGACGGCGGTATGTAGTGCGACACCACGCGGCCCAGAACAGCCACACCGATGCAGCAGAAGCCCACATGGTGGGCACCGATCTCCGGCACCGCAATGATCAGGCCGCCGGCCACATTGCCGAGCAAAATGGCCACGAAGGTACCCATTTCCACCATGCCGTTGCCGCCCATGAGTTCACGCTCGTTCAGGTGGTGCGGCAAATAGGCGAACTTGACCGGCCCGAACAGCGTGGAATGCAGGCCCATGAGAAAGGTGCAGCCCAGCAGGATGGGAATGTTGGCGCTGAAAAAGCCCCAGGCCGCCAGCGCCATGATGAGCATTTCCAGCCGCTTCACAAAAACGATCAGCGTGCGCTTGTCGTACTTGTCGGCGAGTTGCCCGCTGGTGGCAGAAAACAGCAGGAAAGGCAGGATGAACAGCGCACCGATCACCAGCCCCGCCATCGCGGGCGGCAGCCAGCTGATCTGCAACTGGTAAGTCACCATCACGGTAAAGGCAAACTTGAACAGGTTGTCGTTGGCCGCCCCCGAAAACTGGGTCCAGAAAAAGGGGGCAAAGCGGCGCTGACGGAGCAGCGCGAACTGGTTGGGGTGCTCTTGGGCCTGCGGAGGGGGCGCCTGGATGGCGGCTTCAACACTCATGATGGACTCCTCTTTTCAGTTTTGTTATGCAGCAGGTGCCGGGGGCAGCCTGTCTGCACCCTTAGAGCCTGCTCTGGAGGGTGAAACGGATTCTGCCCTGCTTTTCATGACAGCCATCAGCGCGGCGACCACCGGCCAGGCGGCGCAGCTGGCCACGATATGTTTAAGGCTGTGGCCCGAAATGAAGTGGCCTGTCCACTCAAACACCTGATGGTCACCCAGCTCCAGTACCTTGGCCAGGGCATACAAGGCGATCAGCAGCGACCAGCGGATGGGCAGGCCCTGGTGCGTCCGCCCCGCACCGGCGGCTGCCGGCCGCAGGCAGGCCAGCCCGACGATCAGGCCCATGCCGCCGAACTGCACCACACCCCAGGGCAACAGGTTGCCTGACATGGCCCACACCTGGACAGACACCGGTCCCAGCACCAGCACAGCCGCTGCCAAGGCCACACCAGCACGGGCACTGACGCCCTGCCACGCAGCCAGGCCCAGCAGCCCGGCGAAAGCCAACACCATGCCGCCGCGGTCCCAGAGCAGTCCCGCGTTGTCCGGTTGCCAGTGGTACATCGCAGAGACAGCGGTGGTCACCATCAGCCCGCCAAAAAACAGGGCAGCCAGCCAGGCCGCCGTCCTGTCCACCGCCTGCCGGCGAAGGGCCTGAACCAGCACACCCGCACCCGCCAGCCCCCACAGAGCAAAAGGCAGGTTGCTCAGCACATCCATGGCATGAGGCAGCGCGCCCCAGGCTCGCTGGTCGGCAAAGTCGTGGTAATGCGCCGGCTGCACCAGGGCCGGCCCGGCCACAGCCACCAGGGCCAGCAGCAGGACAGCCAGCAGCAAGGCGCGTTCGCGCGGCCACGCTGGAGAGTACGCGGGCCGCACTACCCGCCGCGGCTGGGGATGAAGGGTGTGTTGCATGGGGATGGTTCCTGAAATGAATGAGCCTGCAATGTGCGGTGCAGCGTGTTTCCAGAGCATCAATATTTGAGCCAGTCCTTCCATCTGGAACTGAAAGTATTGATAATTGATACCCATGAGCACTACCGCCGACCTCGTGACCGTCCTCAAAAAGGAACTCAAGGCCGCCCGCATGACTTACGCCGGCCTGGCTGGCAAGCTGGGCATGGCGGAGTCCAGCGTCAAGCGCATGCTGGCCCGGGGCGACATGCCACTCTCGCGCATCGATGCCATCTGCCGCGCGCTGAAGCTGGACTTCGCCGAACTGGCCCGGCAAGTGGCCGACACTCAGCCCCTGCTGGCCGAACTCACCGAATCCCAGGAAAAAGCCGTGGTGGCCGACAAGAAACTGCTGCTGGTGGCCATCTGCGTGCTTTCGCAATGGACGCTGGAGCAGATCACCAGCCGGTACCGCCTGACGCCAGCCGAAGGCATCAAGTACCTGGCCCAGCTGGACCGCATTGGCATCATCGAACTCAAGGCGCTGAACCGCTACCGGCTCAAGCTCGCCAAGACCTTCCGCTGGCGCCCTCACGGACCGGTGATGAACTATTTCAGGGACAACGCCCTGCTGGATTATTTTTCAGGCGGCTTTGACGGCAGCGGCGAGGGCGTGCTGCTGGTCCACGGCACCATCAGCCGCAGTCTGGCGCCTTCATTCCTGGAGCGCATGCAGCGCGTCGCGCAGGACTTTGCGCAACAGCACCAGACCGACCAGAAACTGGCCGACAAGGACTGCGAGGGCTACACCTTGCTGCTGGCGATGCGAAGCTGGGAATTCGAGGCCTTTGCGGCCTTGCGCCGATAACTGTTGAACACCCCTGTTGCCGCTCACTGCGTGTAGCGGCTTCTCCCCTTGCAGGGGACGGCGCCTGCAGACCGGCAAAGCCGGATCTGCGGCCCCTGCTTGGAGGGACTCTTCATCTCGACCCGGATGGCGCTTGTCATTCCGAGGTGGTGAAGACCGTCAGCACACCGGTGTACCCGTACAGGTGATGTCGCGCAATTTCGCCGCCGGCAAAAAAACCGACCAGCGGAACATCCCCCAACGCCCTGCGCACAATCTGCAGCTCGGCACTCGGCGCGCCAAAGTGCGGACCGCCCCGCCCGGCGCAGCTGACATAAATGGCGCCGGCAATGCGCCGGGCCGGATGCGGCGCCGACTCGGCCTCGGACGCACTCAGCGCGCTGGCCACTTCCAGCGTGAGTTCCTGCGGCTCCAGCTCCTCCCGGATTTCTGCGCAGACGCGGACCAGGTCGGCGCGCGCAGCCTCGGCATTGCGCTCGCAAAAAGCCAGCTTCATGCCCGCACGAGGCACTTCGGCAATGGCGATGCCCTGGCGTGCCGGGTCCAGGCCGATGATGTGGCGCACCAGCACATCGCTACCGAACTGGCCGTGCCGGAGGACGCGGCCATCCTGCAGCCCGGCCTCGGCGCTGCGCAAGCCGACCAGCGTGGTGCGCACTTTCTCGAGCGCCTCGCGCGGCGCATCGAGCGACACCCCGAGGTCGGCCAGCATCACATCCAGCGCGCTCTGGCCGTCCAGACTGGTGACCACATTCCCGTCACAGGCGGTGATTTCATGTTCGCGCGACACCGGCTGGCAGCCTTGCGTCACACGCGACATCAGGGCCGCACCCTGGGCAAAGGCCACACCGCTCAGGCCCCCGCTGAACACGCCGCCGGCCGCGCCCTGGCCCTTGACATTGCCGTTGCCGCTTAACGCGAACTGGACCGCCTTGTTGCGGCTCGATGCCAGGCCGCCAAACACATAGCCGCTGCCGGTGCGCTGGGCCATCTCGTCGATCAATTCGGCCACATCCGGTGTCCCGGCATCGGCATGCACGAGCGCGGTGTGGGCCTGGAAATGGCTGGCACCGGTGGGCGGCAGCGGCGACACGCCGGAAAACACGCGGTACTGGTCGCTGGGCAGCTCGCACAGCATGACGGCCAGCGCTGGCTCGTCGAAATATTCGACATTGTTCGATGCAATGCCGATGCCGACCGTGCCCGCCCAGTCGGTGATTTCAGGCAGCTCGGCGCCGAGGAAATCGAGGATGTCCTGTGCCTGCGCCGTGTAGTGGTCGGTGATATAGAGCAGGCCTAGCGCAGGTGCGTTGGCATAACCGTGCAAGGCCATCTGGGCGCGAAGCTGGGCGAGTACCAGGCCGGCAGCCATGCGCCATTGCGGATGGGTGGCGTGTCCGTAGGGGAAAAGTTTCATGCTGTCGCCATGGTAGCTTGCTGCGCGGCGGTCACCTCACCACTTCGGCAGCAATCGCTCTCCAGGAAGCACATCGTAAGGCGAAGCCCAGCCGGGAAGCCGGCGCAGGCGCGCAAGCCACGCCTCGAGGTGGGGGTATCGCCCGGCGACCTCGTAGCCGCTTTCTTCCACCGGATAAAACAGATAGGCGCTGAGCGAGAAGTCGGCAATGGTGGGCACCGTGCCCACCATCCACTCCCGCGAAGCGAGGTGCTTGTCGACAATGCCGAAGGCAGCGTCAACCCGCGCACGCAGCCAGGCCATCACGGCCGGATCCGGTGCCGCCGGGCCAAAGGCCTTCATGAAGCGGTAGGTGGCGAAATAACTCGTGAACTTGTGGTTGTCGAAAAACAGCCAGCGCAGCACTTCCAGCCTGTCGTCTTCGGTGGCCCCTTCAAACGCCCCATGTTTCTTGGCGAGGTAGCCCAGGATGACACCCGACTGCGTGAGGCGGCGCGTGCCGTCCTCCAGCACCGGCGCCTCGCC
>CAZIYA010000114.1:0-10523 GCA_964543355.1 uncultured Polaromonas sp. | reverse complement strand
CTTCATGCAGTGTGGCGACGACGGCCGGGTCCATTCCCTTGGGGCCGCACACGCCGAATGGCGAGTCCGACACGGTGTCGTAGCCCAGTTCGGTCAGTGTCGGCACGTTGGGCCAGCGCTTGGTGCGTTTGCTGCCGTAGGTGGCCAGCAGGCGCAATTTCCCCGATTCCACATGCGGGGCCCAGCCGGTGGCGTCGCTTGCGGCCATCACATGCCCGCCCAGGATGGCCTGCATGTTGTCGGCATTGCCCTTGAAGGGCACATGCGTTAGCTTGATGCCGGCGCGCTGTGCGAATTCCTCGACCGCCAGGTGCGGGCTGGTGCCGGTGCCGGTGGAGCCATAGTTGAACTTCTCGGGGTTGGCCTTGGCGTAGGCGACCAGGTCCTTGATGCTCTTGATGGGCGAATCGGCAGGCACCACCAGGCCGAAGGTGTAGCCGGTCAGGCAGGCGATCCAGGTGAAATCCTTGAGCGGGTCGTATTGCACTTTCTGCATGTGTGGAATGCGGAACACACCGTGCGGCAACTGCGTGAGTGTGTAGCCGTCGGGCTTGGCACTCATCATCTCGTTGGCGCCCAGCATGCCACCGGCGCCAGGCTTGTTTTCAACAATGATGGTCTGGCCCAGGATCTTGCCGGCACTTTCGGCCAGCGCGCGGATGACGGCGTCGGTCGAGCCGCCTGCCGGCCAGGGGCAGATGTACTTGATGGGGCGCGAGGGATAGGCTTGTGCGCGGACCCATGAGGGCAGGGCCGCACCGGCCACGGCGGCAGTGGTGCTGGCAATAAACGCGCGGCGATTGGTCATGAAAGTTCTCCGGAAAAGGTTGCGGGTCATCTGAAGCGTCGAGCGTATCGGGCCGTTGCGCAGGTGTCATCAAGGTTTACGAGTGGGGCATATTCTGCAAGGCAGAACAGCGGCCAGGGCAGGCGCGGTGCAGAGGGGCTGGCAGGTAAAATGGGCCACGTCCCCAGGGGCCCCACAGCGTTTTTTTTCTGACCGAAACGGATTCCCGTGACCGACATCGCCGACACCTTGCCCGACGCTTCCACTTCCTCTTCTCCCTCTTCTCCCTCTTCTTTCGAGACTGCCCCCGACCCCGACACCCCTGTGCAGCAGCCGCGCCTGTGGCACGGCGACGGCTGGACCGCACGTGTCATCAAGAACGAAGACGACGACGGCTGGGCGGTGGCCATGATCAAGGACGGCGAGCCCGAGCCTGCGCTGGTCGGCCCGTGGACCATGGGGCGCGACAAGAAAAATCCCAAACCGCTCGATGGCCCGGCCTTCAGCACGCTGGTGAAAACCGCTTCCGAGTTTGTGCGGCGCCATGAACAGCAGCTGCATGCCACGCTGCACCAGAGCGTGGAGGTGAGTTCGCGCGGCGCGCGGGTCACCGTGTCGCTGGACATCGTGCCCGATGAAGACAACCCTTCTGCCGTGCTGACCGCGCATGACGAGGCCGGCGAACAACTCGCGCAACGGCGGGTTGCGCCGGCCTTCAAGCTGAGCCGGGCCAGCGCCACGGCCTGGGCCGACGGCGGCTTTCTCAAGCCCTGATGACGGGCAGCTTCCCCGTCCTGCCTGACGCCTGCGGCATCGACTTCGGGACGTCGAATTCCACGGCGGGCTGCAGCGCCGCCTCAGGCGCAGGCCGCGCTGTGCTGCTGCCGCTCGAAGGCGGCAAACCGACGCTGCCTTCGGTCGTGTTCTTCCATGCCGAAGACGGTCACACCAGTTATGGCCGAGCAGCGCTGGCCGACTACCTGGCTGGTGACGAAGGGCGCTTGATGCGCTCGCTCAAGAGTCTGCTCGGCACCTCGCTGATCGACGAGCAGACCGAGGTGGCCGGCCGGGCGCTGCCGTTTCGCGAGCTGCTCGCGCAGTTCATCGGCGAGCTCAAGCGCCGTGCCGAACTCGCGGCGGGACGTGCGTTCACCCGTGCCGTGCTGGGGCGGCCGGTCTTTTTTGTCGATGGCGACGCCGCCGCCGACCGGCAGGCGGAAAACACGCTGGCCGACATCGCCCGCGCCGTGGGCCTGCGCGAGATTGCTTTCCAGTACGAACCGATTGCGGCGGCGTTCGACTACGAGTCGCAGGTGACGCGGGAAGAACTGGTGCTGGTGGTCGACATCGGCGGCGGCACCTCGGACTTTGCGCTGGTGCGCCTGGCGCCCGAGCGGGCGGGCAGGGCAGAGCGCAAGGACGACATCCTGGCCAGCGGCGGCGTGCACATAGGTGGCACCGACTTCGACAAATACCTGAGCCTGGCCAGCGTGATGCCGCTGCTGGGCCTGGGCAGCCAGCTCAAAAGCGGCCTGCAGATGCCGTCCTCGCTGTACTTCAACCTGGCCACCTGGCACACGATCAACTTTGCCTACACCCGGCAGGCGTGGTCGCAGATCGGCGAACTGCAGCGCGAAGCGCAGGACAAGGACAAACTGGCGCGCCTGCAAAACCTGGTGAGCGGGCGTGCCGGCCACTGGCTGGCCATGCAGGTGGAAGAAGCGAAGATTGCGCTTTCCGGTGCACCCCGGGTGCAACTGGACCTGGGCCGCATCAGCCCGGGCGAAACCTTGCTGCTACAGCGCACGGATTTCGATGCCGCCATCGCGGAGCTGGTCGGCACGGTGGAACGCAGCGTCACCGGCCTGCTGCGTGATGCGGGTGTGCACGCGGACGCGGTGGACACGGTGTTTTTTACCGGGGGCTCGAGCAGTGTGCCGCTGCTGCGCGAACGTATTGCGGCGCTGCTGCCACAGGCGCGCCGTGCCGAGGGGGATTTGTTCGGCAGCATAGGCACGGGGCTGGCGCTCGATGCATTGCGAAAGTTCGGCTGAGCCTGGGTGTCATCGCGGGCCTGATCCGCAGCGCATGCCGGACATGCCCAAACGCACCAGCGGGCGGTAACCCGCTGGTACGTCTGTCTTGCAACACGTATCGGTAAATCCGTTTGCCAGAAAGAAGTATCTGCCTTGCGCTGGAGAAAGTGCTTCTGTATTTCTTCTGATTGCTTCTCAATTAAGTAATAATTCCTTCATTAATTTGAAAATTAAGGAAATAACACTTTATGGACAAGATGGATCGGAAAATACTGCAAGTGCTGCAGGCCAATGCGCGTGCCAGCCTGCAGGAGATCGGCCAGGCCGTGGGCCTGAGCCACACGCCATGCTGGAACCGCATCCGGAAGATGGAGGAGTCCGGTGTCATCGAGGGTTACACGGTGCGCATCAATCCTGCCGCGCTGGACCTGAGCGACACGGTGCTGGTGCAGGTCACCCTGGACAGCCACTCCGACAACACGCTGGAAAAGTTTGGTGAAACCCTGGCAAAAATTCCGGAAGTCATCGAGGCCTACTTGGTCTCGGGCGACTACGACTACCTGCTGCGCATTGCCGTCAGCGGCACCCAGGACTATGAGCGCCTGCTGCGCGAGCGGCTCTACAAGATCAAGGGCATACGCCACAGCAAGTCCAGCTTTGTGCTGCGCACGCTGAAAAAAGCCGATCTGCCGCTGTAAGCACGTCTTGCCGCTGCGCACCAGCCGCAGCTCACAGCTGCCGCAGCTGCTCCCTGGATCGCACCACGGCCATGCGCGCTTCAATCAGCACCACACCCAGCCCGGCCAGGCAGATCAGGGCCATGCCTGCTGCCGTGGTCCGGCCCGGCACCTGGCCGAACACCAGCCAGCCCAGCGTGGCGGCGGCCACGATCTGCAGGTAGCTGAAGGGCGCAAGCAGGGTGGCCGGGCTTTTGCGGTAAGCCGCTACCTGCAGCCAGTGGCCGAGGAAACCCGTGACGCCGGTGGACAGCAGCAACAGCCACTGCCAGGGGTTCAAATCCGGGGTGGCCCAGAACCACGGCAGGGCCAGCGTCAGCGCGATGGTGCCGAACAGGCCACCGTAGTAGTTGGTGGTGAGCGGGTCGTCGTGGGCCACGCGGCGCGTGGCAATCTGGAAGAAGGCGAAAGCCAGCGCCGTGGCCAGGCCCAGCGCCACACCGATCGGGTCCAGCTGCGCGCCGGGCCGCACCACGATCAGCATGCCGGCGAATCCGGCCAGCACGCCCAGCCAGCGATGCAGGCGGTGCGGCTCGTGCAGGAGCCACGGCGCCATGGCCATCAGGAACAGCGGTGCCATGAAGTTGATGGCTGTGGCTTCTGCCAGCGGCAGGCGGCCCAGCACGGAGAAAAACAGCACGGTGGTGGTGATCATCAGCAGGCCGCGCAGCAGCTGGCGCGGCAGCGACTTCGTCTGGAACACGGCCACGCCGCGCGAAGGCAGCACCACGGCCGTCATCAGCGCGGTGTGCACGGCGTAACGCACCCAGGCCACCATCAACACCGGCACACCGGCCAGGACCAGCCATTTGCCGGAAGCGTCCAGTATCGAGAGCAGCCAGAGGCCGGCGATGTGAAGAAGAATTCCGCTTTTGTTCATGAAGGCCGGTGGACGGCGTGGTGGCTGGTGACAGGCTGGGTGAAGGTCGCAGGCGCGGACCGCCTCCGTGCCAGAGAGCATAACCACTGCGGGCCGGCAGCGTCGCCGTTTCGTCGCGGCGGCGAAATCCTTTAACGAAAAATGCCACCAGCCCTTTGCGGACGGGCGCAAGCAGCTATCAAAAGTGGAGCGGATGCAGCGCTTCAGCCGGTGACAATGGCCTGTTCGATTTCGCTGAACAGCATGTCGACATGGTCGGCGCTGTAGGTGATGCTGACTTTCTCGGCCGCGGCGAGGGCCTGCACATCGTCCCATCCCATCGCGCGGTAGGTGCGTGCTTCATCGGGCGCGGCCTGGCCCTTGTCCCGGGTGACGGTGATGCAGACCCGGGTCTGGCCATCGGCCGGCTCGCTGCGGAGCACCACGCTGGCCGGTGCAGTGGCCGCGTCGGTCAGGGCAATCAGGCAGGCGGTGAACATGGTTCTCAGCGCGAAGACCGAGGTATTCACTTCCGGCGCGTTGATCTGGTTGGACACCGTGAAGCCGCGGAAAGCCAGATCGGTGGCCAGCATGCCCAGCGCCTCTTCCACCCCGGCCTCCAGCGAGATCACGCCGTTTTCCTTGGGCACGACCCAGGTGATCAGGTTCATGCAGGCGCTCGCGGCCGAACGCGACAGCGTGCTGATCGACTTGCTGTTGTCCCGCAGCACGGCCAGGTCGGGCGCGGGCGCCTGCAGGCGCCGCTCCAGGATGGCGGAAATCATGCCTATGGGCTGCAGCGTGCCCGCCATGTGGTGGCGGATGGCCGGCGCAATGCGGCGCAGCAGGGCGTAGCGCGCCGCCTCTTCGCGAAGCAGGTCCCGGCCAGGTTGTGAAGTGTGGGAGGAAGGGGTGTTGGGTGGTGTCATAACTCTTCACTCAAGGTCAGGGGAGGCAACGCAAATATCCTATCACCGGGGTGGGCCCGGCGCTGCGCGGACAAACAAGTGGCACAGCTTCGGAAGGGCACAGTCACAACGGAAAAATGCGGATCAGGCGGGAGCCAGGACGGACACATCCCTGTCGGCCAGCCAGGCTTGCAGGGCCTCGTGACCACCGATTTTTCGCCCACCGATGAATACCTGCGGTGTGGTGCCGGCGCCGGCCACAGCCTGCAGGGTGCGCGAGCTGATGCCTTTGCCGATGACAATTTCCTCGTAAGGCAGGAGCGCGGCGTCCAGCAGGGCCTTGGCACGCGTGCAGAACGGGCAGCCGGGCTTGGTGAAAATCGTCACCGGTTCGGGCGGCTGTGCATCCGGGTCCAGGTAGCGGAGCAGGGTTTCGGCATCGGAGACCTCGAACGGATCGCCTTCCTTCTCCGGCTCTATGAACATTTTCCGGACGATACCGTCATCGACCAGCATGGAATAGCGCCAGGACCGCTGGCCGAAACCCAGGTCGCTTTTATCGACCAGCATGCCCATGCCCCTGGTGAACTGGCCGTTGCCGTCGGGGATCAGCGTCAGATTGTCCGCCTCCTGGGAAACGGCCCATTCGTTCATCACGAAGGGATCGTTGACCGACAGGCAAATGATGTCGTCTACCCCGCGGGACTTGAGCACCGGCGCCAGCCGGTTGAAGCCGGGCAGGTGTTCGGAAGAACAGGTCGGCGTGTAGGCGCCCGGCAGTGCGAACAGGGCCACGGTTTTGCCCTTGAACAGGTCTGCGCTGGAGACCTCGGCCCACTGGTTGTCCCGGCGGATCCTGAAGGTGACGTCGGGAACGCGTTGTCCCTCTCGATTGGGCAGCATGCGGGAATCCTTTGGGTGGCCAGCGACGGCGGTATGCGATGTTGAGCACGCAGTGTGAACCAGGTTTGGTCTTCTGGATGTCGGACAGAGACGACATTCACGTAGGAGGCGATGCGCAGGTGCCCCGAGGAGAGGGCGGCGCAAGGACGGGAGTCCGGGCCCGGCCTCATCTGAACCCTGATTCTGCGGCCCGGACCGGCGGCCGCATGACAAAATGCCGTCTTCCCCATGATGAGCCGGAGCCCCCTCGATGAATTTTGCGTCTGACCTTGCCACGGTGACCCACGGCATACAGCTGGCAGTGGCGCCGGTGTTTCTGCTGACGGCCGTCTCCGGCATGATTGCCGCCGTGGCCGGACGGCTGGCGCGCATCATTGACCGCGCACGCTTCCTCGAGAATAAATTGGAGGCGGGCGGCGTCGAAGAAACCAGGGCTGCCAAAATGTACGCAGAGCTGGGAGAACTCAGGCACCGCGGCTGGCTGGTCAACGGCTGCCTGGCGTTGCTGACGTTTTGCGCCATCCTGATCGGGCTGACCATTGTCTTGCTGTTCCTGGGCGAAACCAGCGACCTGCCCATCCTGAAAATCGCCACGGTAAGTTTTCTCTCTGGGGTGTTCTGCTTTCTCCTGGCGCTGCTGTGCTTCCTGGCGGAAACACTGCTTGCGACCCGCCTGCTGAAATTTGCGGAGCTGCCGGTGCAGCCGCAGCAGCCGCAATCGCCACCGCTCTAAAACGGGAGCCTGCGTTGGCCAGGCAACTGCCTGCTTGCTGTACTGATCTTCAAATTAAAACTTTCTGGACCCTTTATGTTGCTCGATGCCGATGACTCCCAACTGGTGCTGGTGGACTACCAGTCTCGCCTGATGCCCGCCATATTTGAAAATGAACTTGTGCTTGCCAATGCCTTGCGCCTGGCGCACATGGCGAAGTTGCTCGAAGTACCGGTCTGGGGAACGGCGCAAAACCCGGACGGGCTGGGCCCCAATGTGTCCGAACTCCAGACGGCCATTGAAGCAGCCGGCGGCAAGACGCTGGCGAAGATGCATTTCAATGCGGTGGATGATGGCCTGGCCGACTGGTTGCGGCCGCCTGTCCGCAAGGCGCCTGCCGGAGGCAACGCCCGCAGCCTGCCCAAACACCTGCAGAAAGCTGCGCCGCTCGAAGAAGAGGGCCGGGGCGCCATCGTCATCGCAGGCTGCGAGGCCCATGTCTGCCTGATGCAGACAGCGCTGGGCCTGCTGGAGGAAGAGTTTGAGGTCTGGGTCGTCACCGATGCCTGCAGCTCGCGCACCGAACGCAACCGCGATGCCGCCTTCGACCGCCTGGCCGGTGCCGGTGCCGAACTGGTGACGACCGAGATGGTGGCGTTCGAATGGCTCCGCACGGCGGAACATCCGGCGTTCAGGGAGGTGCTGGCGATGGTGAAGCCGGGCGCGGCCTAGGAGGCTGTCCGGGTTCATCAACCCCGGTATTTGTCCCGGCGGCACGAGAGCCGCGCCGCTAAGATGCGCCATGGTCCCTGCACGCCTGATTGCCTTGACGTTTCTCGCGATGATGGCGTTTGCAGGTAATTCATTGCTCTGCCGGGCGGCGCTCAAAGACAGTGGAATGGATGCAGCCAGTTTCACCACCATCCGCCTGGTTTCGGGCGCATTGACCCTCTGGCTGGTGGTGCGGGCAAGGCGGGGCATTGCCGTTGGTGGCGGTAACTGGCTGTCGGCCCTGGCCCTGTTTGCCTATGCCGCAGGGTTTTCTTTTGCGTATCTGAGCCTGCCGGCTGCGAGTGGTGCCCTGTTGCTGTTCGGCGCCGTTCAGGCCACGATGATTGGTCATGGTGTCTGGTCAGGCGAGCGGTTTCGCAAGCTGCAGCTGTTCGGACTCGTCCTGGCGCTGGGCGGGCTGGTCGGCCTGCTGCTGCCCGGATTCTCGGCGCCACCGCTGGCGGGATCCCTGCTGATGCTGGGCGCCGGGGTGGCCTGGGGCGTTTATTCCCTGCGTGGCAGGGGGCAGGGCGATCCGACGCGGGTGACCGCGGGTAATTTCCTGCGCGCAGCGCCGATCGCAGCCGCATTGAGCCTGTTGATGGTGAATCAGATGTCGGTGGACGCCGCCGGCTTCTGGTACGCGTTTGCGTCAGGTGCGCTGACCTCCGCAATGGGTTATGCCATCTGGTACACGGCCTTGCCGGCCTTGAAAGCCACCAGTGCGGCCACCGTGCAGTTGAGTGTTCCGGTGATTGCCGCGCTGGGGGGCGTGGCTTTTCTGGGGGAGGAGATCACACTGCGCCTGGTGCTGGCATCCCTGGCTATTCTGGGCGGCATCGCGATGGTGATCCTGGAAAAGCAGCGTTCGCCCTGACGGCCAGGAGCGCGGCGGCAGCTTTGATTTCCGCGTATCCCTCTCTACTGGGTTGGAACTGCGCCTGGAGTACCTGGGTGTAAGCGTGCCGCAAGACTATTATTCATAATTATAAATTCAGTTTAAGAAAATAACCGGAGACAAGCATGTTCAAAGCCTTGCAACTTAGCAAGTCGGACGCCGGATTCTCAGCGGGTATCGCAGAGATCGACGAGTCGCAACTGCCGGAGGGCGACGTTCTGGCGCAGGTCGAGTATTCCACCCTCAACTTCAAGGACGGCCTGGCCATCACCAACAAGGGTCCGGTCGTGCGGAGCTGGCCCATGGTGGCCGGTATTGATGGCGCTGGCGTTGTCCTCGAATCCAGCCATCCGGCGTGGAAGGCTGGCGACCGTTTTATCCACAACGGCTGGGGCCTGGGTGAAACCCGCTGGGGCCTGATGGCGCAACGGGCACGCCTGCAGGGCGAGTGGCTGGTTCGCTTGCCGCCCGCCTTCAGCACACGTCAGGCCATGGCCATAGGCACGGCAGGTTACACCGCCATGCTTTGTGTGCTGGCGCTGGAAAAACATGGCGCGGTACCTGGCGACGGCGAGGTGCTGGTCACCGGCGCAAGCGGCGGTGTCGGCAGCGTGGCGATTGCCTTGCTGGGCAAGCTGGGCTACCGCGTTGTGGCTGCGACCGGCAAGGCCAGCGAAGAGGCGTATTTGAAGCAGCTGGGCGCGGCCAGCATCATGGACCGCAATGAGCTTTCTGCCCCCGGCAAGCCGCTGCAAAAAGAACACTGGGCCGCTGTGATCGATGCTGTCGGTTCCCATACGCTGGCCAATGCCTGTGCGCAAACGCGTTACGGCGGCGTGGTAGCCGCCTGCGGCCTGGCGCAGGGCGCGGATTTCCCTGCAACGGTGATGCCGTTTATCCTGCGCGGCGTGACCCTGGCGGGCATCGACAGCGTGATGGCACCGCTGGCACGCCGGCAGCAAGCCTGGGACAGGCTGGCGATGGACCTGGACACGGCGAAACTCGAAACCATCGTGGAAGAAATACCCCTGAGCCGTGTTGTGGAAAAAGCCGCCGAGTTGATGGCGGGCAAGGTCCGCGGACGCATCGTGGTCAAAATCTAAGCTGATGAAAAAAACTGGAGCCAAGACATGACAAGCTACGCCGATTTTTATCGCCAGTCGACCAGCGAGCCCGACGCCTTCTGGGCCGAGCAGGCCCAACTGATTGACTGGAAGCAGCCTTTCACGCGTGTCTGCAATTACGACAAACCGCCGTTTGTGCACTGGTTTGAGGGCGGCACCACGAACCTGTGCCACAACGCGGTGGACCGCCACCTGAAAGACCGGGCGGACCAGCCGGCGCTGATTTATGTGTCGACGGAAACCGGCATTGAGAAAACCTACAGCTTTGCCGAATTGCATGTCGAAGTGCAGCGCATGGCCGCCAGCCTGAAGGCGTTGGGGGTGACCAAGGGCGATCGCGTGCTGATCTACATGCCCATGATTGCCGAGGCGGCGTTTGCGATGCTGGCCTGTGTGCGCATAGGTGCGATCCACTGCGTGGTGTTTGGCGGGTTCGCCAGCGGCTCGCTGGCCTCGCGCATCGAAGACGCGACGCCCAAAGTCATCGTGAGCGCCGACGCGGGTTCGCGCGGCGGGAAAATCGTACCCTACAAGCCGCTGCTCGACGAAGCAATTCGCCTCTCAAGCCACAAGCCGGAAGCGGTGCTGCTGGTGGACCGCGGGCTTTCGCCCATGGACCTGGTGGCGGGGCGCGACCAGCTGTGGGCGGATCTGCGCGCCAGACACCTGGATGACCAGGTTCCCTGCGAGTGGATGAAGTCCACCGACATCAGCTACACGATTTACACCAGCGGCACCACGGGCAAACCGAAGGGCGTGCAGCGCGACACCGGCGGTTATGCGGTGGC
>CAZIYA010000113.1:0-10582 GCA_964543355.1 uncultured Polaromonas sp. | reverse complement strand
GTGGACTCGCCGGTGAGCAGCGCCTCGTCAACCTGGCTTTCACCCGCCGTCACCGTGCCGTCGGCCGGAACCACATCACCAGGCAGCAGGCGGATCAGGTCGCCCGGAACAAGGCGGCGCACCGTGACGCGCTCAAACAAGCCATCGGCGCCCTGCCGCTCCACGCTGTCGGGCAGGCTGCGCATCAGCGCTTCCAGCGAACCGGCGGTGCGGTCGCGTAAACGCTGCTCGAGCAGGCGCCCGGACAGCAGGAAAAATACAAACATGGTGACCGAGTCGTACCAGACCTCGGCGCCCCAGGGCGAGGCCGGATCGAACGTGGCGGCCGAACTGGCACCGAACGCGATGAGGATGCCCAGAGCCACCGGCACGTCCATGCCGACGCGCCGGTTGCGCAGGTCACGCAGTGCCGCGGAAAAAAATGGCCAGCAGGAAAACAGCACCACCGGCAAGGTCAGCACCCAGGAGGCCCAGCGCAGCAGCCCCTGGGCCTCGGCCGAGATATCGCCCGGCTCGGCAATGTAAGCCGGAAAGGCATACATCATCACCTGCATCATGCAAAAGCCCGCGACCAGCCAGCGCCAGAGCATCATGCGCTGGGCCCGGATACGCGGCGCCGCCGCCAGCATATCGCCCGCAGGCAAGGCGCCATAACCGGCCCGCTGCAGCGCGGCAAGCCAGGCCGAGGGCAAGCCCTGGCCGGGTGCCCAGGCCACACGGGCCACGGCACTGGCACCATTGACCTGCACACTCTCGACGCCGGGGAGTTTTTGCAGCACCTCCTCGACCGTGAGCGAACAGGCCGCACAGTGCATGCCCTCGATCGCGAGGTAGGACTCCCAGAGGCCAGCTCGCCCGGACAGCGGACGGCTGAAGCCCTCCCACTCGGCGCGCTCATCCAGCGCGGACCAGCGCGAGGCCTGCCGGGCAGCGCCGCTGTTGACCGAAAGGGTGGCAGTTTGCATGGAGCAAGCCTACCGTCGGGCAGGTGCCGCCGCTTGACATGGATCAAGCGTGCGGGACAATGCCAGCCCTAAGCTGCGAACGTCGCATCAACCCAGGAGAGACCGACATGTACAAACGCATCCTCGTCGCTACCGACGGCTCCACACTTTCGAAGAAGGCCGTGCGCAGCGCCATTGATCTGGCCGGCGCCGTCGGCGCAGAACTGGTCGCACTCTACGTGGTACCCCGGTATCCGGTCAGCTATTTCGAAGGAGGCGTCACCATTTCGTCGCAAGACGTGGCCCGCATCGAGAAACAATGGGCCGACAAGGGCAAGGCCGTGGTGGAAGCCGTCAAACTCGCGGCGCAAGGTGAAGGCATCAAGGCCAGGGCAGTCATCGCGTCTTCCGACCTGGTGGCCGAATCGATCATCAGTGCCGTGAAAAAGCAGAAATGCGACCTGGTCGTCATGGCTTCCCATGGACGCAAGGGCATCAAACGCATTCTGCTCGGCAGCGAGACCCAGCATGTGCTGACGCACAGCAGCGTTCCCGTGCTGGTGTTGCGCTAAACTGGTTTTATCAAGCACAAGGAGAAAAGAAGAATGAAAGTCCTGTTCGCCGCCGACGGCAGCAAATACACCAAAAAAGCCCTGGCTTTTCTTGTCACGCATGAAAGCCTGGCCGGTCCGGAAGACGAAGTGGTCGTGCTCAACGTCCAGTCGCCTGTTCCGCCGCGCGTCAGGTCCATGCTGGGCGCTGCCAACATCAACGCCTACCACGAAGAAGAAGCGAAAAAAGTGCTGGACCCCATCGAGCGCTTCCTCAAGCGCCACAAGCTGCATTACCGCAGCACCTGGGTGGTGGGCTCCCCCGCAGTGGAAGTGGTTCGAGCCTCCAAACGCGAAAAGGCCCACATGATCGTCATGGGCACCCACGGCCACGGCATTCTCGGCCGCGCCGTAATGGGCAGCGTCGCCCAGCGTGTGGTCACCGATTCGGAAATTCCCGTCCTGCTGGTCAAGTAAGACGGAAGCCGCCCCTGGGGCAGATGCCCCGGGGACGCGGACCTGTCACGCGATAGCAGTCACCAGAAGGTACCCGCGGCTGCGTTGCCGGCCCTGTGCGGCGGCCGGGCATCCAGCCGCTGGCTACGTCGCCGCCTTCTCCTTCTTTCAGGCCTTCGGCAGCGTCACCCCGACCTGCCCCTGGTACTTCCCGCCGCGGTCCTTGTAGCTGACTTCACAGACGTCGTCGGGGTCGCTCTCGAAGAACAGCACCTGCGCGCAGCCTTCACCGGCGTAAATCCTCGCCGGCAGCGGCGTGGTGTTGGAGAACTCCAGCGTTACGTAACCTTCCCATTCAGGCTCGAAAGGCGTGACGTTGACGATGATGCCGCAGCGTGCATAGGTACTCTTGCCGAGGCAGATGGTCAGCACGTTGCGCGGGATGCGAAAGTATTCCAGCGTACGGGCCAGGGCAAAGCTGTTCGGCGGAATGATGCAGCTGTCGCCATGGAAGTCGACAAAACTCTTCTCGTCGAAATTCTTCGGATCAACCACCGTGCTGTGAATATTGGTGAAGACCTTGAACTCGGGCGCGCAGCGAATGTCGTAGCCGTAGCTGCTGGTGCCGTAGCTGATGATTTTCTTGCCTTCGCTCTCGCGGATCTGGCCGGGTTCGAAGGGCTCGATCATGCCGGTGGTCTCGGCCATGCGGCGTATCCATTTGTCGCTTTTGATGCTCATGCCAAAGTTTCCTCAGTTTGGCTCGATTGTAGGCAAGCCGCCGGTCGGTCCGGTCGGCCACAGATCGCTATACATTCGATAGCTTCCTGCGCCTGTCCGCAAAGGCCTGAAGGCCGATTCAGCATGAATAAAATGCTCATCTTCCTCCCGGAGCGTGGCTGCGCCAGGCGAAAAAAAACCGGCACGGATGCCGGTTTTCTGAACTGAGGTGAAGACTTCAGTAGTTGTTGCGACCGCCGCCGTAGCCGCCGCCACCACCACCACCGCCATAACCACCACCGCCGCCTTCGCGACGACCGCCGCCGCCACCACCACCACCGAAGCCACCGGTGCGCGGCTCCATGGGACGGGCTTCATTGACCACCATGTCACGACCATCAACGGACTTGCCGTTCATGCCGCTGATGGCCGCCTGGGCTTCCGCGTCGCTGGACATCTCCACAAAGCCGAAGCCCTTGGAGCGGCCGCTGTCGCGGTCCATCATGACTTTGGCCGACGAGATCGTGCCAAATTCAGAAAAATGTTGTTGCAGGGAATCGTCGTTCACCGAGTAGGAGAGGTTGCCGACGTAAAGTTTTTTGCCCATTTTGGGACCTTTCAAAAAAAGCTTGCGCACTTGAATCAAACGCACGAAGCGGGTATGACGGTTCTGGTTAGAAAACCGGTCAACGAAACTGACGCCTGGCCGGAGCCAGCGTACAGGTGGACTGGGTTCCATGAACCGGAAATCAATCCGGCACCTGGCCCAGGTCATAAATTCGGTCGGGAGGGAAAAAGGGACCGGGGGTGAAGCTCGCCGCTGGGGGAGTTTGACGACCGGGAGGGCCGGAACTATCGGCCAAAAGGTGCGGGGCGGCAATGGGGTGCCACGGACCGTGTCAGACTACAGCTGCTGCAAAGGTAAGCAAATTGCAACAGCGGACGTATTTTACTCCCGATTGAGGAATGACGCCCGACTATCTGTGCGCCGGCCAGCAAGGTGCTGGAAAATGCCGGACAAAAACCGTGTGCAATCAGGCCATCACCCGCAGCACGGTTGGAACGGACGAAGCGCCCATGGACGGCATACCGAACCAGAGAACGTTTCGGCCTGAGCTTGCAGTTCGCTCTTCTTTTAATAGCTGCTTGCGCCCGTCCTATAAGGGCTGGAAGCCGATTTTGCCTGTAAATCCGGAGATCAGCCGCGCTCAGGCCGTTTGCGCCTGCGAAATCACGGTTTTCTCCACCAGCCGGTCATCCCCCAGCACGATCAGCGCAAACAGCAGCTCGTCCAGGCTGGCGGCCTGCGCCGTCTTGCGAGCCAGCAGCGGTGTGGCCCGCGGGTTGAGCACCACAAAATCGGCCTCGCAACCCGGCAGCAGGTTGCCCACCACACCTTCCAGGCCCAGCGCCCGGGCCGCGCCGCCGGTGTGTTGCCACCACAGCTGCTGTGGACCCAGGGACAGGCCGGGCTTGGTCTGCCCTTCCCTGCCCACGTAATACGCCGCCAGCATGGTGTGAAACGGGCTGAACGATGTACCGCCACCCACGTCGCTGGCCAGGCCGTACAGAAACCCCGCGCGGTCTGCATTCTTGTAGTCGAAAAACCCGCTGCCCAGGAACAGGTTGCTGGTCGGGCTGACGGCCGCGGCTGTGCCGGTGCTGCGCATCAGCGCGCGGTCCTCGTCGTCGATGTGGATGCAATGGGCGTAAACGGCGCGCGGCCGTAACAGGCCAAACTGTTCGTAGACACTGAGGTAGCTGCGTGCCTGCGGGTACAGCTCGCGCACCCAGGCGATCTCGTCCTTGTTCTCCGCCACATGCGACTGGATCCACACGTCGGCGTATTTGGCCGCCAGTTCACCCGCACCGCGCAACTGCGCTTCGCTGCAGCTGGGCACAAAACGCGGCGTGATCGCGTAACCAAGCCGGTCCACGCCGTGCCAGCGCGAGATCAGTGCTTCGGTATCGACCAGGCTTTGTTCGGTGGCATCGCGCACGCCGTCGGGCGCGTTCTGGTCCATCAGCACCTTGCCGGCAATCATGCGCAGGTTCTGCCGCTGCGCTTCACCCAGCAGGGCATCCACCGACTCCGGGTGCGAGGTGGCAAAAGCCAGCGCCGTCGTGACACCGTGGCGCAGCAGTTCTGCTATGAAAAACAGAGCTGCTTCGGCACTGTAGCCGGGGGCCGAGAAGCGTTTCTCATGAGGAAAAGTGTAGTTCTCGAGCCACGGCAGCAGGCCTTCGGCCGGTGAGCCGATCACATCGAGCTGCGGGTAATGGATGTGCATGTCGACAAAACCGGGGGCAATGATGCGCCCCTGCAGGTGCTGCACTTTCAGCCCGGGATAACGCCCGGCCAGCGCCGTGTAATCGCCGACGGCCTGGACCACCTGGCGCCCTGCAGCGTCCGGGCCCACGACCAGCAGGCCGTCGGCCTCCAGCACGGCTTGCGCCGGGCCGGCAAAGTAGAGGATGGAGGCGCGCCAGGCTTTCATGCCCGCAAGAATACTGCAGTGGCCGGGCTGGCCCATAAGCCGGAGCCGATAAGGACTATAGGCTCCACGTGCAGCTATCACCCACGGACTCGCGCCACACCCGCACCGAGCTCAGGGCCGGCAAGCGCGGCTGCAGCCGGACGGCAATGAAGCGGCACAGGTTTTCCAGAGTTGCAGGGCCGAGGCCCGCCACGTCGTCCAGCAAGTGGTGGTCCAGCAGTTGCCGGAGCTGCTCAATTTCCAGCCGTACCAGCCCCAGGTCCATCACCATGCCGGATTGCGGATCGGGCTGACCGCTCAAAAACACTTCTGCGTTGTAGGTGTGGCAGCGGACTCGGCGGCTGCTGTCGGCTTCGATCTCGCGCTTGAGCGTGTGCGCCGCATCGAAGAAAAACTTCTGGCTGATGGTGTAACTCATCGGATGCCTGTGATCTTGTGGGTCTGCAGGCTGAGGCGCCAGCTGGGCCGCTGCATGCACAGGGCAATGCAGGCCTGGGTGTTGTCCGCGCGTTGGGCATTGTCCATGGGCTGCAGATAGCGCTGGCTAAAGTTGGCTGCTTCCAGTTCTGCCAGGTCAAAGCCAGGCTGCGGCCACACCAGCTTGAGCTCCTGGCCCTCGCGCTGTATCCAGGGCGCGCCGGCCTTGGGACTGACGCAGAGCCAGTCGATGCCGGCGGGCGCCGCGATGCTGCCGTTGGTTTCCACGGCAATCGCAAAACTGCGCGCATGCAGGGCGGCTATCAAGGCGGCGTCAAGCTGCAGCAGCGGCTCCCCGCCGGTCATCACCACCAGGCGGTGTCCGGCGCCGGCCGGCCACAGGGCTTCGATCTGACTGGCCAACATGTCTGCGTCGGAGAACTTGCCGCCCAGCGTGCCATCGGTGCCGACAAAGTCCGTGTCACAAAACCGGCAGGCAGCGGTGGCCCGGTCCTGCTCGCGGCCCGACCACAGGTTGCAGCCGGCAAAGCGGCAAAAGACCGCCGGGCGGCCCGCATTGCCGCCCTCGCCCTGCAACGTGTAGAAAATCTCCTTGACCTGGTAACTCATGGCGTTTTTGCCAGCTTGCCCTGCACGCCCTGCACCAGGAAGTTCATGCCAAGGATCTGCTCGTCCGTCAGCGTCTTGCCGACAGCCAGCACCTCGCGGCCCTCGTTGTCCAGCAGCGGCGTGCGCGCGCGGAAAGGGTGCAGCCTGCCGGCGGCAATATCCTTCTGCCGCGCCAGCACCTCGTCAACCACCTTTTTCGGCACTTTCGGGCCGAAGCTGTCGACGCGAATCATGCCCTCCTTCACGCCACCCCACACCGCGTCGCTTTTCCAGCTACCGTCCAGCACGGCCCTGGCGCGTCCGGTGTAGTAGTCACCCCACTGGTGCGTGACCGCGAGCAATTGCGCATCCGGCGCCACCTTGCGCATATCGGAGTGGTAGGCAATGGCCAGCTTGCCGCGCTCCTGCGCGGCGCTCATCACTGCGGTCGAGCCGGTGTGAAAAGCCATCACCTCCACACCCTGGTTGAACAGCGTCATCGCCGCTTCGCGCTCGCGCGGCGGGTCAAACCATGCGCCCAGCCAGACCACCCTGACCGTTGCCTGCGGATTGACCGAGCGCATGCCCAGGGCGAAGGCGTTGATGCCCTGGATCACCTCGGGAATTGGAAAGCCCGCCACGTAGCCAGCGCTGGCGGCCATGCGCCCCGCCGCAATGCCCGCGAGATAGCGGCCCTCGTAATAGCGGGCATTCGCCACCGCCACATTGGGTGCGGTCTTGTAGCCGGTGACGGATTCGAACTTCACATCCGGGAAGTCTTTTGCCACCTTCAGCGTCGGCTCCATGTAGCCAAAGCTGGGCGTGAAGATCAGCTGGTGACCCTGGCTGGCCAGGTCGCGGATCACGCGCTCGGCATCGGTGCCCTCGGGGACGTTTTCAACATAAGTGGTTTTCACCCTGTCGCCCAAGGCCGACTCGACGGCCTTGCGGCCCTCTTCGTGCTGACGCACCCAGCCGGCGTCGGTCAGCGGCGCAACATAGACGAAGCCGATTTTCAAGGGCTCTTTGGCGGCCGGAGGCGATTGGGAAAAAACAGGAGAAATAAAACAGGCGGCCGCGAGCGCGGCAGCGAGGTTTTTATACATGGTGGTCCTCTACATGGCCCCGGTAAACAAAAACACCAGCGCGCCGGGACAGCACACAGGTGAAGCACTATTTTAACCGCTCAGGCGCTCGATTCCCGCGAAGGTAGAAGCGTCCACAACGGTCTTATTCAAGCAGGGGCCGCGGGTCTGGCTTTGCCAGTCCGCAGGCGCAGCGCCCCCTCGGGGGGCAGCGAACCACACGCAGTGGGGAGCGTGGGGGCCAACAGTGACATTGGGGCTAATAATTGATACAGGCGATGTCAAACAAAGCCTGCTGAAAAGGCTGCCCGGCCACCGGCTCCCAGCGGCGCGGGACGGGATCTTCAAACACCGCCTCACCCAGGCCCATCTGCTGCGACAGCAGAGCCACCGACAACAGGCGCGAGCGTTCGCGCCTGCAGTCGAATTCGCTGTGGTGCAAACGGGAGAAATAGCCTTTTTCGTCGATGATCTGCACCACCTGGTAGTCCATCAGCCACCACATCTTGACCATGCCGCCCCTGCCGCGCAGGGTGGTGCGATCGATGTAGGTGATGACCACCGGGTCCACCATCACCGGCGTCCACTGCGCCGCCGCGCCGGCGCTCAGGCACATCAGGGCAAAGAGGAGAATCGGGCGTTTCATGGGGGTGGGAATGATCCTACCGCACAAGGTGGCCGGCCCCTGCAAGCCGGCAGCCCCAGGAAACTGCACAGCCCGGTACGAAGCGAGGATAATCAAAAAGAACGGAGCCCCTTCGCCGGGCAGCAGGAATCATTCATCCACGAAAGCCAGCGAACATGCAGGACAACGACATCTACAAACTCACCTCCCGTGGCCAACAGGAGCTGCGCGGCAGCGCCACCAAGCTGGCGCCCGCCGAGATTGAGTTGCTGATCCGTATCGACGGCATCCTGAACCTCGCGCAGATCAGGGCGGGCATGCCGGCCGTGCCCGCCGAGACCTTCACAAATACTTTCGGAAGCCTGCTGGACCGCGGGCTGCTGGTGCAGGCAGAAATCGACCCCTTTACCGAACAGTTCAATTTCCAGCTCAACCAGCTTGCACTGTCCAGCGCCGAGGCGGAGGCCGATTCGGGCGCCGCTTCACTGAAAAAAGCCGGGTACTACGTGAGCATTGCCCGTCCGCGCGGGCCGACCCGCAAGCTCGCACCCGGCGAGGTGCTGTCGGCCATCGTGGTGGACGACGAACCCATGCTCGCCAAGTTCATCCAGACCTACCTGGCTTTCGATGGCTTCCAGGTCCGGCTGGCGGGCAACCGTGCCGAGGTGATCGCCGAGTTCCGCAAACCTCCCGTGCCCGACCTGATCCTTCTGGACGTGATGCTGCCGGACGCCGATGGCTTTGACATCCTGCTCAGGCTGCGCCAGCACCCGGCGCTGAAAGATGTGCCGGTCATCATGCTGACCGGCAAGGCCACACGGGAATCCGTGCTCAAGGGTCTGGCCAGCGGCGCCGACGGCTACATCACCAAACCGTTCGAAGCCGACGCACTGATGCGGGCGGTCAGGACGGTCGTGGGACTACCGGAAGACCCAATGGGCAGTGCCCAGGCGGCAGGCCCCTGGACTAACCGGGACGCGAGTTCCTGAGTCGCGGCCATCCGCCTGCGGGTGGATGCATCAGCGAAAAGTTTCAAAACAGGCGGCCAGCCTGTCGGTATGCCGGCGCCTGGCCGGCTCGTCGATAAAACTCGCCTCGAAACTGTTGTGCGCGAGCTTCCAGGCGTGCTGTGCATCCATGCCGGTGGCGGCAAAAGTCTGCGTGAAGTTGTCGTTCATGTAGCCGCCGAAATAGGCCGGGTCGTCCGAGTTCACGGTCGCAGCCAGCCCCGCATCGAGCAGCTGGCGCAGATTGTGTTGCGCCAGATCCGGGAACACACAGAGCTTGAGGTTGGACAGCGGGCACACCGTCAGTGCAATGCGGTCTTTCGCCAGGCGCTGCATCAGCGATTGGTCCTTGGCTGCCTGCACGCCGTGGTCGATACGTTCGACCTTGAGCAGGTCCAGTGCCGTCCAGATGTAGGCCGGCGGTCCTTCCTCACCGGCATGCGCGACCAGGTGCAGACCCAGTTCTCGGCAGCGCGCAAACACGCGGGCAAACTTTTCGGGCGGGTTGCCAACCTCGCCGGAATCCAGCCCGACGCCTATGATCAGGTCACGGTACGGCAAGGCCTGCTCCAGCGTCTCAAAGGCTTCTTCCTCGCTGAGGTGGCGCAGGAAACACATGATCAGCGCGGCGCTGATGCCCAGCTCGGCCTGCGCATCAACGCAGGCGCGGTGTAGGCCCTTGATGACGGTTTCCATGCTGACCCCGCGCGCCGTGTGTGTCTGCGGGTCAAAAAACAGTTCGGCATGGACAACATGGTCCGCCGCGGCCTTCAGAAAATAAGCGCGGGCCATGTCGTAAAAATCCTGCTCGGTCAGCAACACACTCGCGCCGGCGTAATAGATGTCCAGGAAACTCTGCAAGTTGGTAAACGCGTAGGCGCTGCGCAGCGCTTCCACATCCGCATAAGGCAGTGCCACGCCGTTGCGTTTTGCCAGTGCAAAAATCAGCTCGGGCTCGAGCGAACCTTCGATATGGATGTGCAGCTCGGCCTTGGGCATCAGGCGCAGCAGCTCGGGCAATCTTTCTGGGGATACAGGTCGGACGGAATTCATGTCGGCTCCAAAAACAAAAAAAGCCGCCCGCAGGCGGCTTGGGCACTGCCGCTGCGCGGCAAAACGGCCGTGGCCGCTCCGCCGCACGGCATCACTGGTCAGTTACCCGGGACTTTGCCTTCCACGCCCTTGACGTAAGACTTCAGGCCACCGAGGAACTTGTCGTCAGCCACCGCATCCTTGGACACCAGTTCCTTGCCGGCGTTGTCCATGATGGGACCTTTCCAGATCACGAAGCTGCCGTCTTTCAAACCGGCCTTGATCTCGTCGATGCGTTTCTTGGTGTCGTCCGGCACGTCAGCGGCAATCGACACCATGTCAATCGCGCCTTCCTTCACACCCCACCAGGCCTGGCCGGTGGCCCACTTGCCTTCGAGCGCATCGCGGGTGGCCTTGACATAGTAAGGACCCCAGTTGATCACCGCAGAACCCAGGTGGGCCTTGGGACCGTAGGCGGTCATGTCGGAGTCCCAGCCGAAGGCGCGCTTGTTCATCTTCTCGGCGGTCTGCAGCACGGCCGACGAATCGGTGTTCTGGAACAGCACGTCGGCGCCGCCGTTGATCAGCGCGGTGGCGGCTTCGGTTTCCTTGGGCGGGCTGAACCATTCGTTGACCCA
>CAZIYA010000112.1:0-10620 GCA_964543355.1 uncultured Polaromonas sp. | reverse complement strand
CACCGACGTAGCCAGTGATCACGCCGAAGTTCTGGTGCTTGCGGGTGCGGTCACAGACTACCGTCAGCAGCTTGTGCACGCTGCCCTTAACGTAGCCCGGCGTGCCGTCGTTCAGGCGCTCGGTTTCCGTCTCCAGCACGGCCTGCATCTGGTTGAGCTGGCGCGTGGGGCTGCTGGCGTATTTGCCCGAGAGGATTTGGCTCAGGGTGCCGTTGGGAATGCTGGCCTTCTTCGACAGCCACGCCTTGGACTTGCCCTGTTCTTCCAGCCACTTCGCAATGGCGGCGGCTTTCTCGGTGTCTTGTGGCGTGTACACGCTGGGCAGCTTTTTCACGGTTGGAAGGGACTGCTGGACATTTGCGGGGGTGGTCATTTGTCTTTGCTCCATGTGGTTAAGTCGATGTTGAAAACTTCGGCGGTGACAGGTGCCGCGGTCGGCAGCGCGGGGCGCAGGGCCTCGATTCCGGCCACCTGCGTGTCGGCGGTGATCGGGTCCTCGCGGCGCAGCCGGACCTCGTCCAACTTGCGTTCGAGGCGCTTGACCTGGCCCGCGGCGCGGCGGTCGCGGCCTTCTTCGAGCCGGCTGGTCGGCAGCACGCCAATTTCGTGAGCCCACAGCGCTTCCATGACGAAGCGGCCTTTGTGGTCGAACAGCCAGACGCGGCTGTCGTCGAAGAGGTCGTATTCGGCGAGCAGCTTCTTGCCGTCGAACAGGGCCAGCGCTTCCGCGAAGTAAAAGCGCTTGTGCAGCGTCACCATCTGCCGCGCCACAGTGACCTCCTGACGCGGACGCATGACGCTGTCCATGCTCAGCTCAACGCTGACCGGCCGGAGTTCGGCCCAGACCTGCGCAGGTGTGCGCCCGCCCAGCTTTTCCTGCGGCGTGTTGTGGTACTGCTCAAGAAAGGCCATGAAGCTGGCGATGTACTCGCGCAGCGATGGCAGCACCCTGGTGGGGGTGGCCTTGTTCAGGTCGGCGCTCAGACGACGGTTTGTCTCCGGCGCCATGTCGTCGCCGCAGTACACCTGGCCGCCGGCAAAGAACTTGTCGTGCTTGTCGCGGCAGGTGCGGAACCAGCGCTCGATCCAGCCCTTCCCGTGCGGGTTGCCGGGCAGCGCGCCGATCATGCCGATATCGAAGCGGCTGTAGAAGCCGGTGACTTCGTCGCTCAGCATCTTGGCGCGGTAGCCGGCGCCGCGGTCAACGTACACCCATGCGGGGACATGGTCGTGGGCTCGCAGGGCGTGGCTCAGCGCGAACAGGGTAGACACGGCGCTTTCGCTTTCGGTGAACCAGAGGCCGGGCACGTAGCCGCTCTTGATGTCGATGAACGCTGTCAGTTCGGGGCGGTAAGGCTTGCCGGTGTTGGGGTGCGCGACATAGCAGTCAACGGTGTGGCCGTCGCCCGCGTATATCTCACCAACCAGCACCTCGATCAGACTGCGTTTCTGGAACTTCTGGCGCCGCAGCTTGTGCAGGTGTGGGCCGATCCGGGCGGGGCTGTTCTTGCCGAGTGTTGCCGGCAGCTGCTTGAGGTAGCGTGCGACACGGCTCTCTGTGACGTCTTCAAAGCCTTCCTGAATCAGCTTGAATGCGACGTCGGCAAAGCCGGGCTTGCCCGGTAAGTTGTAGAGGCCGACGGCGCGCACTTCCCAGCCGTAGTCCTGACGGACGCGGCCTTTGTATTTCGGCAGCAACCCGGTCGCGCCCTCCTTGCGGTAGGCGGACAGGGCGCGCTTGATGGTGGGCACGGAGACGGTGTCGCCCCAGCCCGCCAGCGTCATCAGATGGCGCATGCGTGTGTCGAGCTTGCCGGCCGCCAATTGGCTGACGAACAGGGCCGCGGCATTGTTGATGCTCGCGCCGTCGTCCACCAGCTGATTCAGCGGCTTGAGCAGCGATTCGAGGAACCCGGCCACGCGCTTCTGTTCTTCGGTGGCGCTGACCCAAGGATCGTCGGGATTCAGCGCCGCAGGGAGGTCACTCATATGGCGGATTTGTTTGGTCAATGCCTGAACTGAGCCCATGTGTTTCACCTATTGGGGGTGGGGTGGAACAGACGGGCCTCAGCCCTTGGCCTTGGGGGCTTCGGGGGCCTTCGTGGGCCGGCCTTTGCCCTTGGGCTTAGCCTGGTCGCGCTCGTGCTTGCGCAGCGCCTCTTCGTGGGTGTGCAGGGCTGTCAGCTCGGGCCACTGGGTGGCGACCGTGACGATTTCCTCCGGCGTCAGGAACGACAACGGCTCGGACTCATAGACAAACTCGTTGTCGTTCAGCCCGAGCGCCTCGGCGTATTGCCCGATCACGCCGTCAATGACGACGCGGAGGGAGACCAAGCCGGCCACGGCCAGCCGGGCGGTGGGATTCACCCATGGGCCGGCCTCGGCGTGGCCGCGGAGGGCGGCCAGCTCACCGCCGAGCGGCGTGAAGGACCCGATGCACAGCTCCGCTTTTTTTACCAGCGCGGCCACCTCGGCGCGAATGTCGGCCATCACGACGGGCACGCCGCCGTTGTCTTCCTCGTCGCGCTGGCGGCGCTTGAGTTTTTTCAGCGCGGCGTCACGGTCGGCCTCGGCCGTATCCACCTGCACGGACAAATCGACGTTGTTCGCTTGAAGCTCGTGAATGCGCTTGCGCAGCTCACGCACGCTTAGAGTGGCTAGGTCGCCGTCGTCGCCTTCGGCCAGCAGGTCGTCAATCACGACCGAATCAGCGCTGGCGAGGGCCAGCACCTTGGATTTGGGCATTTCCAGCAGGCGCTCACGCTCGTCGTCGCTGCGGCTCAGCAGGAAGCGGGTGTAGCTGATGGCGCGGTAGGCGCCGCTCTGCTCAAAGCCGCGTTCTTCGATCA
The DNA here is from genome assembly GCA_964543355.1 of uncultured Polaromonas sp. Taxonomy (GTDB): domain Bacteria; phylum Pseudomonadota; class Gammaproteobacteria; order Burkholderiales; family Burkholderiaceae_C; genus Polaromonas. The sequence continues at coordinate 7,771 of CAZIYA010000112.1, read as the reverse complement.
GGGTCAGGAACTCCCCGTGTTCGCATTCGGCCTGCAGGCTGGCAAGGTCCAGGCCGGCCGCCACCATGCAGTGCATGGAGCGGTTCATGTTCTGGGCCGCGCGGTCTACGCGGGTTTCTTTGGAGTCGGCCAGATTGAGGCCGAAGCGCGCGGCCAGCGCCAGCGCGGTATCGGTGACTTCAAATTTAGCAACGTTGCTAATTTTGGAAATCTCGGCGGTTGGGGCGGCTTTCTTAGCCATGCTCATGCTGCCTTCTTCAGGCCGAAAGCCACGGCCACTTTGTGACCCTCGCCGTACAGGCCCTTGTTCACACCCCGCACCACCTCGGACACGATGCGGTAGCGGAGGTTGTGCGCATCGGCAAACTGCTTCAGCGTGACGCCCCGGTCTTGCAGGAGCTGTTTAGCCTCTTCCGGTGTCCGGGCGCGGATCGTGGGGACGTTCGCGTTTGTGGACACTTTGTCTTTCTGCTTTGTCATATGACCTCTTTTGTTGACAGTGGAATGCCGGTTATTGAACCGTGAGCAATCTTAGTTCAACAAAACGAGTCATGCAAGTGGTTTTGTACCTTTTCGTTGAATTTCTGTAAATTAGTACCCGGAATGAGATACACAAAAGGCTATGCACGCCGTTTTGTGGGTGCGATACTCTCGTCTTTTCTTCACCGTGAATTAACCGTGAACGAACAACCAGAAGAAGCAAGGTCAACAAACGTGGGAATAGGTGAGCGCCTGAGAGAAGAGCGTCAGCGGATCGGGCTTGCCCAAGCTGAATTTGGATCGAAGTGCGGCGTCAGCAAAACGTCGCAGTTCAACTACGAGTCGGGGGAGCGGTCGCCGGACGGCGAATACTTTTCTTTGGCAGAGGAACTGGGCGTCAACACCCACTACGTCATCACTGGCAAGAAGGTCCAAGCGGCAAACGACGACTTTGTGATCATTCCCCGCCACGACGTGGCGGCCAGCGCTGGGCCCGGTGCGCTGAATGGCCATGAGGCCGAGCTGTACGGGCTTTGTTTTCGCCGTAGCTGGCTCAACAAGCGAGGCCTACAGGCCAACCAGCTCAAGGTGATCGACGTGTCGGGCGACTCAATGGCGGGCAAGCTTTCCGACGGCGACCAGGTGCTGATTGACCTGTCGCAGACAATCCCCAAAAGTGGGTTCGCCTATGTGCTGCGTCAGGGCGACGAGCTGCTGGTGAAGTATGCCCAGCTGCTGCCGGACGGCATACTGCGCGTGACCAGCGAGAACAATCAGTCGTACCCGCCCTATGACATCGACCTCTCCAAGACTTCAGACGTTTCAATCCTCGGCCGCGTCGTGGCCTCAACTCATGAATGGTGAAAGCATGAAATTCTTTGTCTCCTTGCTGCTTGCTTCAACCTGCGCTGTAGCTATCGCCCAGCCAGAGTTCAAAGAGCCATTGGGCGACCTCAGCCCTAAGCAAAAGGAGTTCCGCGCCCTAGCCATCAAAGGTGATTACCAAGGCATGCGGAATATCGCCTACAGCTATGCGGCGCCATTCAAGGGCGAGGCGGGGTCCAAGGTGTCTGCATGTGCGTGGTATCTGCTGATCCCAGCCGTTCACAAAGCTAAATTTGACAGCGGAGACATCGGCAACGTTTTTGTTTACTGCAACAAGGCATTGGATCGCTGGGAGCTTGACGCCGCGTATGACTATGCCTTCCGGAAGCTGGCCGCTTCCAGCAAATAGCGTGGACCTCCTGAGTCAGGCGCTGTCGCCCGGTGCTCTGTGGTTGCTCGGCATTGCGGGCTGGCTGGTCAGCGTGGTTGTCTCGTACCGGGCCGGGCTGCATCAGGCGCGTAGCGCACGCACCGCAGCGGCTGCGGCTGTTTTCCGTGGCGCCATTAACCAAGCCATAGCCGGGCTTCCTCTCCCGAAAGCAAGCTGGCAGCCAGGCGAGCCCTTGCCAGACTGGCGCGCGCCTATGCATGCGGCCCTGAGCGGCGTGAGCGTCGCATGCATGAACTACCGGCCGTATTTGTTAAAGAAGCAGCAACCCGAACTTGACGCTGCGTGGACCAAGTTGAAAACGCTCTGCGAGCATGGAATCCCCAATGTTGGCACCACCGGCATGATCCTTTTCGCGGAGCCGGATGGCGAATGGAAAGCCCGGAGGCAGGTAGTCACCTTGCTGGGCAAACTCACGTTGTTCGCGGAGTTGACTTAGACGACGGTGAAATGCTTCACCAAGATTAAAGCGCGCTGATTCCAGACACTGAGGGCTCTCATCCAAGAGCCCTTTTTAACGTCTGGAGTCAATCATGTTTTCTAAACTTCCCCGCATGCTGGTCTGGCTGGTGCTGACCATCGTGCTGATGATCCTGGCGCTAGTGCTCCAGGCTGAGGCACCTGGCAACCTGGTCGCGGTCACCCTCTACAAAGCGCACCTGCTCTCGTTGGGCGGCTGGGGCGGCTACTGGCTTGACCGGGCGCTGTTCCCTTACGACCGCCCGCACGACTACCTGCAGGAGGAAGACGCGCCCATTGAGCACGACGGGCCGTATAACGAAGCCCAGCAGCAGGCCGCTGTGCTTGTTTCGGCTGGCACTTTCGGCAGCGCCATGCTGCGCCGCGCCATCATCGTCGCGGCTTGCCTGATCACTGTCGGCCTCGGGGCCTGACATGCTGATGACCTGGTACTTTTTCCAGCGCAGGCGCCACCAGGTGGCCGTCAAGCCGCCGTTGCATCCGGTGGTCAGCATCATGTTGACTTTCACTGTGGGCGTTTATGTCCTGTTTCTCACCGGCCTGATGTGCATCGCATGCGCACAGGCCATCCCGAGGGACGCACTGCGCCACCAGGCCACTCTCAAACGCGAGGCGCAACGCGTCTGGGGTCTCAATGCCCCCGTAGCAACCTTTGCCGCTCAGGTTCATCAGGAGAGCCGCTGGCGCGAAGACGCACGGTCCCCGGTGGGCGCGGTAGGCCTTGCGCAGTTCATGCCCGCAACCAGCAACTGGATAGGCGGCCTGTATGTCAGCCTGGGTGACCGGGCGCCGACGAATCCCACCTGGGCGCTACGCGCACTGGTCACCTACGACCGGTGGCTTGCCGACCGCATCAAGGCGGTGGACGACTGCGAGCGCATGGCCTTCACCCTGAGCGCCTACAACGGCGGGCTGGGATGGGTCTACAAGCGCCAGAAGCTGTCGAAGGAGCCAGGGCGGTGCATGGGCGCCACCTGCGCGATCAACCCGGGCGTGACGCCAGCCAGCCAGCGCGAGAACCAGCACTACCCCGAAGTCATCCTGCGGCGCTATGAGCCGCTGTATGCGGGCTGGGGCGCGGGGAGCTGCTCGTGATCACCGCCGCGGCTACGCCCATGAGCATCTACGCCAAGCTGGGCATTGCGCTTGCGGCGCTCGGCTGTCTGGCGGCCATCGGCTACGGCGTGAATGCCGTATACGAGGCCGGCCAGCGCGACGGCAAGCTGACCTGCGAGAGCGCCCAGACCAAGGCGAACGGCAAGGAGCAGGTAAAGGCCAACACCAAAACGCGCGGCGACCTGAAGCGGGCCGAGGCCTCCGGCAATTCTCAGGAAAAGGGCCGCGTCGCTGTCGAACAGTTCTTTGACCAACTAGCGAAGGAAACCGCCAATGAAGCTGCTGACCCTGTTGATAGCTGTGTGCTGCCTGACCCTCGGCTGCGCCGCTGGAATGCTGCCAACGCCGGACGCCTCGATCCAGCCGATCAAGGTGGAACCGCCAGCAAACCTGACGCAAGCGCCAGCAGCCCTGCCTCAGGCCCTGTCGGGCAAGGTGCCCGATCTGGAAGCCAACCACCGGCTGGTGGCGAAGGCGTACCACCAGCTGGCCACTCAGATGTGCAACCTGCTGGTTTTTCTGGAGGTCAACCGTGACCGATGCAAGCCCTGGCTCGATAAGAACTGATTACGAGGGCGCGCGGAGCCTGATCCGCACGGGCGACCTGATCGGCGTGCGCTCGAAGAACGGCGGCTTTCCAGCGCTGACGCGCTGGGCCACGAAGTCGCCTTACACCCACACGGCCGTGGCCCTGTGGCTTTGCGACCGGCTGTTCATGGTCGAGACACGCGGTGTCGCCGGCATTGTGCCGCTGGCGCAGCTGGGCTCAAAAGAGTTCGATGTGGTGCGCTGCCCCGTTGCAGATTCCGAGTACGTGTTCATCGAAGCGGTGAACCTGCTGGGCACGCCAGTCAATTACGACCTGGCCGATCTGCTGCGCATCGTCGGCCGGCTTTGGTTCGGCATCAAAGAGCCGGAGACCGACGACGGCGGAAAGATTTGCTCGGCACTGTCCGCCTCGATCTACCGCCTGGCCGGCTGGCGCCCGCTGGGTTTGGCCGCGATCCCGGCGCCCTGCGAAGTCATGGCCGCTGCCGGGCCGGTCGCAATCGAGGTGCGCAACCTTGGATGAAAAGTATTTAGAACAGGCTTCACGGCTGGAAGAAACCCAGCGTGAAGTCGCAATGCGTAATGTTCAAGCCCGCCTCGAAGGCAAGGGCCTGAGCGATTGCAAAAGCTGTGGCGAACCCATCCCCTGTGACCGGCGCAAGGCAGTGCCGGGAGCGACTCGCTGTACTCCATGCCAAAAACTCGCCGAACACAAAGGGCAAGGTCTATGAGTCCCCCAGAAATCAAGAATCCCGACGCAAGCGTCCTGCTGCAGCTAGGCCAGGTACAGGGGCAATTGCTCGGGCTGACTCAGATGATTCAGTCGCAGCACGACTCAACTGGCAAGCGAATTGACGACTTCCAGCACGCAATGGAAAACCGTCTGTCGAACGTCGAGGATCGCGTGGCCAAGGTGGAAGGCAACGAACGCAGCACGGCGGTTAAAGCTGCTGGCGGGAGCGCGCTTGTCATGGGGGCAATCGAGCTGGCGAAGTATCTGGCGTCACTGGTCCGGTAATCGCTATGGCATACGACCAAACCACACGCGGCAAGGTGCGGGGCAAGTTCCTGCAGGGGATGCCATTGCAGACCGCGGCCGAGTTGTGCAAGGTCCCCTACAACACGGCCCGCAATTGGAAGCGGCAGGCCGCGGAGACCGGCGACGATTGGGACCTGGCGCGCAACGCGCGGCGCATGAGCAAGGGCGGCATGGAAGAGATGGCCAACGAAGTTCTGGGCGGCCTGGCCGAGCAGTTCCTAGCCACCATCGAAGCGATCAAAAAAGACCCCAACATGCCGGCCGACAAACGCGCCGATATCCTGGTCAAGTTGATGGACGGCTACAACAAGGCCATCAGCGCGGCGTCCCGCGCCATGCCCAACGGCAACCGCCTGGCCGTGGCGATGGATGTGGTCAAGTTCCTGAGCGTCTTCATCAGCAAGAACGCGCCTGCCCTGTCGAAGAAGTTCCTTGAACTGGTTGAAGCGGCCGGCCCTGAGTTCGTCGCTGAATTTGGATCGGGGCAGTAAGCCGTGGCCAAACAAAAGAAGCTCAGGGACAAGGACTTTCTCGCCGAACTGGCGGGGTTTGCCGATCAGCAACGGCAAATGATCGAGGCCGAGTGCGAAGGCTTCGCCACGGACTATTCAGCGCGGGACATGCGGCGCACCAGGGCTCAATACGACTACGAGTTTTTCTGCCGCACCTACTTCCCGCACTACGTTAAAAGCGAGTCCTCCATCTTTCAGGCGTGGCTCTACAAATACCTGCCGATCCTGGTGGACAAGGCCACGGGACAGCTGGTCAACCTGTCTGCGCCGCGCGGTGAGGCGAAGTCAACGCTGGGTACGCAGCTCGGAACGATCTGGCTGGTGGTCACCGGTCGCAAGAAGTTCATCCCCATCGTGATGGACTCATTGGGCCAGGCGGCAACCATGCTGGAGGCCGTCAAGGTCGAGCTGGACAGCAACCCGCGCTTGGCGATGGATTTCCCCTTGGCCTGCGGCGCCGGCCGCGTGTGGAATGCCGGCGTCATCCTGACCAAGAATGACGCCAAAATTCAGGCCTTCGGCTCAGGCACACGGATGCGTGGCCTGCGCCACGGTCCCCACCGTCCTGACTTCGTCTGGCTGGACGATATCGAGAATGATGAGAACGTGCGCAGCAAGGAGCAGCGCGACAAGGTTGAAAAGTGGGTCAAGAAGGTCGTGTTGCCGCTCGGCCCGCCGGACGGCTCGCTGGACGTGTTCTACCTGAACACGATCCTGCACTACGACTCGGCCGCAAACCGGTTTCACAGCAATCCCCAATGGCGCACTCGCAAGAAGTTCAAGGCGGTCATTCGCTGGCCCGACCGCATGGACTTGTGGCAAAAGTGGGAAGAGCTGTTCATAAATCAGGAGGTGCCCGACGAGGCAGACCCGGACGATGAAGAGCGCGAAACCGAAGCGGACGCCTTCTACCGGGAAAACAAAGCCGACATGGAGCGCGGCGCGATTGTCAGTTGGCCAACCATGCGCCCACTGCTTCGGCTCATGCAGATTCGGGCGGGCGACCACCACACCTTCGATTGCGAGTATCAGAACGACCCGAACAATGAAGAGGCATCGTTCTTTTCAACGATGCAGTACTGGGTGCAGCCGTCTCGCGACTGGGTTTTTTACGGATCACACGATCCCAGCCTGGGCAAGAAAAACGCCAACAAGCGAGACCCGTCCGCGTCGCTGGTGGGCGGGTTCGACCGGAATCACGGGATTCTCGACGTGATCGAAGCCAAGGTTGCCCGTCGCACGCCTAGCCTGCAGATCAGCCACATCATCGAATTCCAGCGTGAGTACACGTGCCTGGTGTGGGCCTTCGAAGCTGTCCAGTTTCAAGAGTTCATGCGGCAGGAGCTGGTCAAGCAGTCGGCAATCATGGGCGTCCCGGTGCCGGCCATGCCCGTGATCCCGCACACCGATAAGGATTTGCGGATTGAGTCACTTAGCCCGCACGTCTACAACGGCCTCATCCGATTCAGGCAAGAGCACACGGTGCTGAATACCCAGCTCAAGCACTGGCCAGAGGCCGACCACGACGACGGCCCTGACGCTCTGGAGATGCTCTGGAAGGTCTGTGTCGCCCGCGCTGGTGGCATCCCCCGAATCAAAACTGGCCCTCGAAAAGGAAAGAAAAAATGAGCTTCACACGCGGACTGATTCAACGGGTCAAAGGGTGGGTGGGCAAACCCATCGCCACCGCCGAGACCGACCCGCAAATGTTCTTCAATTCGATGGGCATGCTTCCCAATCCGGACCCGATCTTGCGGCAGATGGGCGGCATTGCCGAAACCGTCTACGCCAGCATCATCCGCGACGCCCACGTCATGGGTGAGGTTCGCTCGATACGTGGCTCTTTTCGCTCTTATGACTACCGGCTTGACGTGGGGAAGGAACACGACGCCAAGGCCGCGGCCGCCCAGAAGCTTTGCCAGGACTGGCTTGCAAGCGGCCCGCCAAACGACGTGGCGGACTGGCTAGAGGTGCAATGGCAAATGTGTTCCAGCATCCTGACGGGGTACAAGCCGCATGAGCTGGTCTGGGGATACAAGGAAAAGGGCGAGCTGACCAATGCCTTGCTCCCCGAGGTCTTTGACCGGCCGGGCCGTCGCTTCTTGTTTGACACCAAAGGCGCACCGCTGCTCATCAGCAAGGGTTCGCCGATGGGTGCGCCTGTTGAGCCGTACCAGTTTGTGATCTCGCGCCACATGGCCACGATGGACAACCCCTACGGCATGGCCCTGCTGTCGAGTTGCTTTTGGCCGTGGACGTTCAAGACGGGCGGCTGGCGCTATTTCGTCAAGTACTGCGAGCGTCATGGCCTGCCGTGGCCTG
>CAZIYA010000111.1:0-10622 GCA_964543355.1 uncultured Polaromonas sp. | reverse complement strand
CTTTGCCGGGCCGCAGGCGCAGCGGCCCCTCTCGAGATGAAAGGGGCAGGGAGATGCCGCAGGCTACACGCAGTGAGCGACTGTGGGGGCCAGTCTTGATCGGCGTATTCGACAGCGGCGTTGGCGGGCTGAGCATCCTCAAGGCGTTGCGCACCCTGCTTCCGGCCGAGGATTTCGTCTATCTGGCCGATGCCGGCTTCGCGCCGTATGGCGAGCGGGGTGACGACTACGTCATCGAACGCACACGTGTTGTGGTGGATCGCCTGTTACGCGAGCACCAGGTCAAAGCCCTGGTGATTGCCTGCAACACGGCGACCGCTGCCGCTGTCCATCTGGTGCGGGCGCAATATCCCGACCTGCCGCTGGTGGGCGTCGAGCCCGCACTCAAACCGGCGGTCGCCTTCAGCAAGACGCGCCGCGTTGGCGTGATCGGCACCCGCGGCACATTGACCAGTGCCAAAGTCCGCACACTGCATGACTCGCTGAAAGACCAGGCCGAGTTCATTCTTGTACCTTGCGACGGCCTGGCGGACGCCATACAGAACGACGATGCGGAGCAAATCAAGCAACTGTGCGACCGGTACATGCAGGCCCTTGGCAGTTTCGGCAGCGAAGAGGGCCAGATCGACACCCTGGTGCTGGGTTGCACGCATTACCCGTTTGCCCAGCACCATCTGACGGCTCATGCCGGCGAGAAGGTGAAAATGATCGAGACGGGCGAGCCGGTGGCACGGCAGACGCGCCGCCTGCTGGAAGCCGCGGGCCTGCTCAAAGCTGAAGGCGAAGGCAGTGTCACGCTGCTCACCACAGGCTCGCCGCAAGTTCTGGAAGCGGCGGCGCGCCGCTGGCTCGGGATTTAATCTGCCGCCGTGTCCGCAGCCAGCGCAGCTTCCCGCCCGCGCTGCACATTCACCGGAATCAGCAACGCCAAGCCCACCGCAAACAGCACGGCCGTTGACAGAATGGCGGTGCGCTGGTCACCACCGGTCATCCAGGTGATGGCGCCATAACTCAGCGGCCCGATGATGCTGGCCAGGCGAACCGCGAAAGTCCACAGGCCGTAGAACTCGGCCAGCTGCCGCTTGGGTGAGAACATGCCCGCCATGGCACGGCCGGCCGACTGGCTGGAGCCCATGCACACACCGGCAATAGCGGCGGCATACCAGAAGCCCCCCTTGGTCGTGGTGATGGCGGCGATCACACAGGTGGCGATCCAGCCGACCAGTGTGATGCCGAGCGCCAGCTTGTGGCCGATGCGGTCCTGCAGATACCCAAAAGCGAATGCACCGCCGGCCGCTGCGAAGTTGAGCACAAAAATCAGCACCATGGTTTCCTGCGGCTGAAACCCGATGACCTGCTCGGCGTAAATCGCGGCCAGCGTAATAGCCACGGCCACGCCGCCCTGGTAGAACACGGCGCAGGCCAGCAGCCACATGAAGTCCCTGTACCGCCTGGCCTGGCGAAAGGTTTGGTTCAGCTGCGCCAGAGAGGCTTTCAGGCCGCCCTGCTGCAGGGCCGCCGGGTTGGGCTGGGCCCTTTCCTTGAGCAGGCGAAAAGTCACCAGCGATGCCAGCCCGTAGATCACCGCCGTGATCAGCATGGTGACCGGCACAAACTGGTCGGCCGGGATACCCCGCGCCTGAGCCCAAAGCACATAGCCCAGGCAGATGCCCAGAGCCAGCATGCCGCCGAAATAACCAAAGCCCCAGCCCCAGCCGCTGACCTTGCCCAAGGCAGCGGGCCGCGCGAGTTCCGGCAGGAAGGCGGCAGTCAAGGACTCGCCATACGCAAAGAAGGTGTTCGAAAGAATGATCAGCAACACTGCGAAAGCCAGACTGCCGGGGCCGGCAAGGGCGAGCGCGGCTGTCGTCACCACGCACCCCATGGTGGCCAGCATCAACAGCCGTTTTTTGGCCGCGCGCAGATCGGCATAGGCACCGATGCTCGGCATGGTGAGCATGACGATCGCATAGGACACACTGAGCGCCGCCGTCCACGCGAAGGTGGCCCATTCGGCCTTCTGGGCTATGCCGCCCACGAAATAAGCGGCAAACACCGCGGTGATCACAACCGTGGTGTAGCCCGAATTGGCAAAGTCGTACATGGCCCAGCCAAACACTTCGCGCTTGCGCACGCCGGGGTTGAGGGCATCCTGGGAGAAAAGGGCCATGGTTGAGCTCCTGAAGAGGGGCCAAGCATAGTCCATGGGCCTGGGAAGGATGGGAGCGAAGAAAATCGCTATACTTTTAATAGCTGCCCACGCCCGATCCATAAGGGATCAAGCCATAAAACACCTTCCATCTCCGGCAGCAACGCCTGTTTCTTGAAAGCGGTCGGACTCAAGCAGGAACCTCGGGGGGCGAGGCACTGCGAATCAGGCCCAGGTTGGCCTTGAGCATGTCGAACACCTGGCGCGTCAGCGGATTGATCACGTTCTTGCGGATGAACAGGTGATAGGCCACGTCGGGCAGGCGCGGCAAGCCGTCGTTTTCACCAAGCACGCGCAGGTCGGCGTCGACCAGTTCAACGCCGCGCGCCGTCACGCCAAGTCCGGCACGCAATGCCGCCTTGATGCCGATCAGGCTGGACGAGGTGTAGTTGGGTGACCAAGGGATACCCGCCCCGTCGAGGGCTTCCTGCGCCAGCCGGCGAAACAGGCTGGGTCCGTCGGCCAGCACCAGCGGAACCGGCTTGGTCCGGTCGAATACATAACTGGCCGAGCACAGCCACACCGTGGGCGAGGTGCGCAAGACCACCCCCTCGAGCGCGGAATCATTTCGATTGGAGATGGTCATGTCGATCTCGCCGCGCTTGAGCGATTCCATCAGGAAAGGACTGCGTCCGACGTGAATGTCGAGCTGCAGCAAGGGTGATGCACGCGCCACTTGCGCCAGCAGCGGCGGCAGCATGGTGTCGGCCACATCGTGCGGCGCGCCTATGCGCAGCACGCCCTCAAGGTTGCCCTGCTGCAGGCTACGCATGGCCTCGTCGTTGATGGACAGCAGGTGGCGCGCGTAGTCCAGCAGCTTGAGGCCGTGCGGCGTCAGGCGCTTGTGGCGCCCCTGCTTGCCGAACAGCGGGTGGCCGATCTGGTCTTCCAGGCGCTGCATCTGCTGCGTCACCGCTGATTGCGTTTTGCCCAGGTGCACCGCCGCGCCAGCAAAGCTGTCCTGCTCCTGAATGGCCACCAGGGATCGCAGCAATTCGAGATCAAGCGTGTTCATACATAACAAATACTAATGTATTTATCTTTATTTCCATGTTGTTTGAAAAAGCAGGCCTGATTACATTGGCTTTGACAGCAGCGACTTTACTCAGGAAAACACCTCATGAACACCCCCGCAGCACGCAGCCTGGCCGTAGGCGACAGCATCAAACGCATTAAGAAAATAGCTGAAAGTGCCAAGCTCACGCGCCGATCGCTGGCCGACATCCTGGCGGTTGTGAACCAGCTGGCTGCGCAGAAGGATTTGTGGAATGCCGCCGATTTTGCGGCGCCGGAGGGCGGCGAACTGCAGGCCCGCTACCTGATCACCGAGGACGCCGACCAAAGCTTTGCGCTCTACCTGAACGTGATGCGCCCCGGCAAGCGCATCGTGCCGCACAACCACACCACCTGGGCCTGCATCAGCGCCGTGGAGGGCTCAGAACTCAACCGTGTGTACGAACGCCTGGACGACGGTTCGGTGCCGGGCAAAGCGCGGCTCAAGGAAGTGGACGCCGTCGTGGTGGAGCCGGGCACGGGCATCGCATTGATGCCGGACGACATCCACTCGGTCGAAATCCCGGCCGGGCAGGTCATCCGCCACCTGCACATGTATGGCCGTGCGCTGGAAACCCTGAACACGCGCACCGGCTACGACATGGAAAACGGCACCTGCGAAACCATGTCCATCGGCGTCCAGACGCGCCGCTGATGGCTTCGCCTGATCTTCATTCCACCCCTCTTCAGGTTCCCATGACGCGTTTTGTAGAAGCGGCCACGCTGAAATCGTGGCTGCATGACGGCCAGGAAATTGCACTGTTTGATGTGCGTGAACACGGCCAGTACGGTCAGGCGCATCTGTTTTACGGCATCACCCTGCCCTACAGCCGGCTCGAGCTGGACGTGCTGCGCCTGGCGCCGCGCAAAAACGTCCGGTTGGTGGTCTATGACGATGGCCAGGATGTGGCACCCCGGGCAGCGCGCCGGCTGGCCGCGCTGGGTTACACCGACGTGTTTGTGCTGCAGGACGGCACTGTCGGCTGGCAGGCCGCCGGCTTTCCGTTGTTTGCGGGCGTCAACGTGCCGTCCAAGACCTTTGGCGAGCTGGTCGAACAGATCTACCACACGCCCCGCGTCAGCGCGACCGAACTGGCGGCCATGCTGGCCAGGCGGGAAGACGTTGTCGTGCTCGACGGCAGGCCTTTTTCGGAGTTCCAGAAGATGAACATTCCGACAGCGACCAGTTGCCCGAACGGCGAGCTGGCCCTGCGCATTCGCGCGCTGGTGCCCGGTGAGCAAACCCGCATCGTGGTCAATTGCGCAGGGCGCACACGCAGCATCCTGGGCGCGCAGACGCTGATCAACCTCGGCCTGCCCAACCCGGTCTTCGCCCTGGAAAACGGCACCCAGGGCTGGTACCTGGCCGACCTGGAGCTTGAACACGGCAGCCAGCGCCGTTATGGCGAGCCGGCTGAACCGGCCGGCATGCGCGCCGCAGCGCAGGCGCTGGCCCGGCGTTTCGAAGTGCCGGTGGTCCGTGCAGCAACCGTGGCCGAGTGGGCCAGGGATGCGCAGCGCACGCTCTTCCTGTGCGATGTCCGCACGCCCGAGGAATATGCCCGCGGCAGCCTGCCGGGCGCCCAGCACACGCCGGGCGGCCAGCTGATCCAGGCCAACGACCAATACGTGGGCGTGCGCCAGGCCCGGCTGGTGCTGTTCGATTCCGACGGCATCCGCGCGCTCACGGTCGCGAGCTGGCTGCGCCAGATGGGCCACGACGCCAGCGTGCTGGACCGGGGCCTGGACAGCGGCCTTGCCTTGCCCGAACCGCAACCGGTGGCCCTGCCGGCATTGCCTGCCGTCAACGCCAGCGTCCTCGCGCCCGGCCTGGCGGACGACTCCGTGGTCGCGCTGGACCTGCGACCGAGCATGCAATTTCGCCAGGGCCATGTTTCGGGCGCACGCTGGTCCATCCGGCCACGCCTGACCAGCCTGCTGGCGGGCGAACGCCGCCCGGTTGTGCTGATCGCCGACGATCCGGCCGTGGCCGCCTGCGCCGCCATCGACCTGCAGGAGCTGGGCCTGTCGGCCAGCCTGCTGGAAGGAAACCCTTCCACCTGGCACAACGCCGGCCTGGCGCTGCAGGGCCCGGGCGAGCTGCCCGCCGACGAGGACTGCATTGACTTTCTGTTCTTTGTGCATGACCGGCATGACGGCAACAAGGAAGCCGCGCGCCAATACCTGGCCTGGGAAGTCAACCTGATTGCGCAGCTGGACGAACGCGAACTGGGCGCCTACCGCCTGCCGCCTTCGCCCCGGCTGTCTCCCTTGAGCCCTTAGTCACGCCCCGTCCGTCCTTTTCATTTTTTCATCCAGGAGTCGCCATGCTTGCCAAGTTGAAATTCACTGTTGCCTCATTCTGCTGGGCCGTGTTTGCCCTGCCCGGCGCTTCGGCCCAGCCGATGCCGCAGATCGGCGGTTTCCCCAACCAGACCATCAAGTTCGTTTCGCCCTTTCCGGCCGGCGGCGGCAATGACGGCACGACGCGCCTGGTGACCAGCCGCCTGTCCGAAATCACGGGCCAGAGCGCGGTGGTTGACAACCGCGGCGGCGCCGGCGGCAACATTGGCGCCAAGGCGGTGGCCGACGCCAAGCCCGATGGCTACACCGTGCTGACCGGCCAGGTCTCGCTGATGGCGGTCAACCCCACGCTGTATGCGTCACCGGGTTTTGATCCGCTCAGGAATTTCATGCCCATCACCCAGATCAATGCAGCACCCCTGGTCCTGGTCGTGGCCAGCAATTCCGCACTGAAAAGTTTTGCCGACCTGGCCGCCAGCATCAAGAGCCAACCGGGCCGCGTCACCTACGCCACGCCGGGCAACGGCACGCTCTCTCACCTTGTCGGCGTGGTGCTGGAGAAAGACAGCGCGCTGAACATGACCCACGTGCCCTACAAAGGCGCCGCGCCCGCCATCACCGACCTGCTCGGCGGCCAGGTGGACCTGCTGATCACCTCCACGTCCTCGGTGTCCAGCTTCATCCAGAACGGCAAGATGCGCGCCCTGGCTGTCACCAGCCCGCGCCGCATCGGTGTGTTTGCGAAAGTCCCGACGCTGGAAGAACTCGGCTACCGCAACTCGACCTTTGAAGACTGGTACGGCTTTTTTGCACCCGCCGGCACGCCGCCGGAGCGCGTGGCCTACCTGCATGACAGCATCGTGCGTTCGCTGAGGACACCCGAAGTCAGCAAGCTGATCACCGACGGCGGCAGTGAAGTTGTGGGGAATACCTCCACCGCCTTTGCCGCCCAGCTCAAGGAAGACATCGCCCGCTGGTCCCGCGTGGTCAAGCTCTCGGGCGCCAAGCTCGACTGATTCCACCCGCCGGACGCTCTCCCCATGAACACCCCACCGCCTCCACCCGCTGCGCCGCTGACCCGGCTGGTCCACGCCGGCAAACACCCTGCCTTCGACGGGGGGAGTCCAGTCAATCCGCCCGTCGTGCGTGCCAGCACCGTGTTGTTTGACAGCGTGGCGCAGCAGCGCGAGATGCGTGAAAGGCGCGGCGATGAACGCCTGTTCACCTACGGAGCACGCGGCAACCCGACCAGCTTCGCACTTGAAGACCTGGTCAGCGAACTCGAGGGTGCGTACCGCACGCGGCTGTTCCCCACCGGCCTGGCCGCCATTGCCATGACCCTGCTGTCCTACCTGAAGCCCGGTGACCACGTGCTGATGTCGGACAGCGTGTACGAGCCGGCCCGCAAGCTGGCGGATTCCTTTCTCGCACCCTACAACATCCGCTGCACTTTTTTTGCCGCCGATGGCAGCGACTTGGAAGGAAAAATCGAAGCCGGCACACGCCTGATTTATGCGGAGTGCCCGGGCTCGCTGGTTTATGAGATGTGTGACCTGCCGCGCCTGGCCGGGCTGGCTCATGCGCGCGGCCTGCTGCTGGTGGCCGACAACACCTGGGGCTCCGGCTGCCAGTACCGTCCGCTGGCGCTGGGCGCCGACGTCTCCATCATGGCGGCCACCAAATACCTGTCCGGCCACTCCGACGTGATGCTGGGCACCGTCGCCACCACCAAAGAAACCTGGCCGGCCCTGGCCGAACGCAGCGACGCCTTCGGCATGACGGTCAGCCCCGACGACGCCTGGCTGGTGCTGCGCGGCG
The DNA here is from genome assembly GCA_964543355.1 of uncultured Polaromonas sp. Classification (GTDB taxonomy): domain Bacteria; phylum Pseudomonadota; class Gammaproteobacteria; order Burkholderiales; family Burkholderiaceae_C; genus Polaromonas. The sequence goes on along the minus strand of CAZIYA010000111.1, from coordinate 3,238 downwards.
CACGCAGCCTGGCCGCACGTCTGGCCATGCATGAGAGCCATGGCCTGCAGGTGGCGCACTGGCTTCAATTGCGCAACGAGGTGGCAACGGTGTTTTGCCCCGCCCTTCCCGATCACCCGGGCCATGCCCTGTGGCAAAGGGACTGCAAGGGCAGCAATGGCCTGGTGTCCTTTGAGCTGCAACCCGGCTTCAAGCAGGACGCTGCCGAGCGCCTGATCGACAGCCTGCAGCTGTTTGGCATAGGCGCCTCCTGGGGCGGTTATGAAAGCCTGGTCACGCTGGCCGACATGCGCCGTGCCCGCAGCGTGGCCGACTGGTCGGCCCGGGGCCAGATGATCCGGCTGCACGTCGGCCTGGAAGACCCGGCAGACCTGCTGGGCGACCTGACGCAGGGGTTTGCCGCGCTGGCCGCCTGAGCGTTTTCCTTCTTCTCCCCTCCTCCTTCTTCTTTTTCCCTCAAGGTTTTCACAACCATGCTCAGTCATGCGCGCCCCTGGATACGCCACACCCGCAGCCTGTGGCCCGGCATGGCGCTGCCCCTGCTCATCATGCTGGGCGCAACCTTCCTCTCCGAACACTACGGCGGGCCGCAACTGCTTTACGCCCTGCTGTTCGGGCTGGCTTTTCACTTTCTGCACGAGGATGCACGCTGCCGGCCCGGCATCGAGTTCTGTGCCAAAACCCTGCTGCGCATCGGTGTGGCGTTGCTGGGTGCGCGCATCACACTGGCACAAATCGGGCAACTCGGCATCGGCCCGCTGGCCACGGCGGCGCTGGGCATGGTCAGCACCATCGCGCTGGGCGCCTGGCTGGCGCGACGCCTGGGCCTGAAGCCCGACTTCGGCCTGCTCTGCGGCGCAGCCGTGTCCATTTGCGGCGCATCGGCCGCACTGGCGGTGTCCGCCGTCATGCCCAAGAGCAAGGAGACGGAGCGTCACACCTTGCTGACTGTGGTCGGCGTGACCGGGCTGTCCACCCTCGCGATGCTTGTCTATCCGCTGCTGGTCAAATTTCTGCGGCTCAGTGACACCGGTGCCGGCATCTTCCTGGGCGGCACCATCCATGACGTGGCGCAGGTTGTCGGCGCCGGCCTGATGATTTCGCATGAAGCGGGCGACGTGGCCGTGATCGTCAAACTTTTTCGCGTCATGCTGCTGGTGCCCGTGGTTGCCGTGCTGGCCTGGTACTGGCGGCAGCGCAGCAGCAGCGCGTCCGCAAGCGCCAGCCGGCAGGCGCCGCTGCTGCCCTTTTTCCTGATCGCTTTCATGGTTCTGGTGCTGCTCAACAGCCTGGGAGCCATCCCGCCCGGATTCACGGAAAGCCTGGGCCAGGTGTCCCGCGTCTGCCTGGTGATTGCCATTTCAGCGCTGGGCATCAAGACCTCGTTCAAAGACCTGGTGAAGCTGGGCTGGCGGCCGATGGCGCTGATGCTGGCCGAAACACTGTGGCTGGCCGCCGCCTTTGTGCTCTACCTGTGCGTCTTTGCGCGCTAGGTCTGTCACTCAAAATTTGAGGGTAAATCGGCCACAAGCCTTTTACCGACAGGCGCAGTAAGCTATATTTTTAATAGCAAAAAAAACACTGATGAAACAACGCTGTGCCTCAAGGCATGGCCGTCGCGGCAGGCTCTTTCCAGCCGCCACCTAGGGTTTTGTACAGCGTGACCTGGTTCTGCAGCTGCAGCAGCCGGGTTTGCACCACGGCCTGGCGCGCGGTGAACAGCGAGCGTTGTGCGTCGAGCAAATCGAGCTGGCTGGCGATGCCGTTCTGGTAGCGCAGGTCCGACAGTTTGAAGCGGGTGGCTTCGGCATTGGCCTGGGCCTGTTGTGCACGCAGCTGCTCACCCAGCGTGGCTCGGCCGGCGAGGGCATCGGCCACTTCGCGGAACGCGGTTTGAATCGCTTTTTCGTACTGCGCCACGGCAATGTCGCGCCCGGCATTGGCAGAGTCGAGCCCTGCCCGGTTGCGGCCGGCGTCAAACAGCGGCAAAAACAGCTGCGGCGCCAGGGTCCAGCCGTAGGTGCCACTTTTGAACAGCCCCGACAGGTGGTTGCTGGCACTGCCGGCCGTCGCGGTCAGCGTGATGTTCGGGAAAAATGCTGCGCGTGCCGCGCCGATATTGGCGTTCGCAGCCAGCAGTTGCTGCTCGGCCTGGCGGATGTCCGGGCGCTTGGTGAGCAGGTCCGAGGGCAGACCGGCGGGCACATCCACCATCAGTGGCGCATCGGCCAGCGCCTGCCCCGCCGGCAGTGCTGCCGCCAGCTCGCCGGTCAGCGGCTGGCCAAGCAGGAGGGTCAGCAGGTTTTCATCAAGTGCGCGCTGACGTTGCAACTGCGCCAGGCTCACGCGCGCAGCTTCGGTCAGCGACTCGGCCTGGCGCAGGTCCAGCTCTGATGTGGCTCCGTTGTCAAAACGCAGCTGGCTGAGCTTGAAGGACTCTTCACGCGTGGCCAGGGTCTGCTGCGTGATCGTGAGCAGCTCTTCGTCGGCGAGCAGGCTCAGGTAAGTGGTGGCCACCGTCGCAATCAGGCTGATCTGCGTGGTCTTGCGCCCTTCCTCGGTGGCCAGGTATTGCGCCAGTGCGGCGTCCTTGAGGCTGGCCACCCGGCCAAAAAAATCGATCTCGTAGGAGGTCATCGCCAGCCCGGCGGTGTAGACACTGGAAATGCTGCCGTTGCCGTTGGCATTGGGCTGGCGCGAGCCGGTGGCCGCCAGGCCCACGGTGGGAAACTGGTCGGCGCGCTGGATCCGAAACTGCGCCCGGGCCTGCTCGATGTTGAGCACCGCGATGCGCAGGTCGCGGTTGTTGCGCAGCGCCGCCTCGATCAATTGCCGCAGCTTGGGATCGCTGAAAAAACTTTGCCACTCGATGTCGGCCGCCGCCGTGGTTTGCACCGCCGCCGACGGCATGGCCGGGGCAACTGCCAGCGAGCGGGCCAGGCGCAAGCCCGGCCAGTCGGTGGCGATGGGCGCCGCCGGCCGTTCATATTTCGGCGCCATGGAGCAACCTGCCGCCAGCGCTGCCGTGCCCAGCGCCAGGAGCCGCAGCAGCCGGGCCTTACTCATGGGTTTTCGCTTCATTTCCGTCTCCGTCAAAACCTGCCGCCCTGGCATGGTCGGAATACATTTTTCTTTGCCGCTCGCTGCCCTTGAACAGGCTGCGCACCACCACAAAAAAGACTGGTACAAAAATCACGGCCAGCGCGGTCCCGGTGATCATGCCGCCGATCACGCCGGT
>CAZIYA010000110.1:0-10655 GCA_964543355.1 uncultured Polaromonas sp. | reverse complement strand
CGGCGATTTGGCTGGAGGCGGTGGCGATGGTGTCTGTGCCCTGGCGGACTTCGCCCACGACTTTGGAGAGGCTGTCGTTCATGTCCTTGAGCGCCTGCATCAACTGGCCGGTTTCGTCCTTGCTGGTCACTTCGATATGGCTGCTCAGGTCGCCGGCGGCGACTGTTTGTGCCACCTGCACCGCCCGGTGCAAGGGCTGCGTGATGCTGCGCGTCAGCAACCAGGCCAGGAAAAGGCCGAGACCGAGCGACAGCAAGGTGCAAACGATCAGCAGCAGGCTGGTGGTGGCACGCAGGTCTTCACTCCGTTGCGCTGCTTTGTCCAGCAGGGCCCGCTCTGTGTCCACCATCTGCTGCACGCCTGCAAGATAGCTGCGCGAGGTGGGCTCGAAGCGTTCGTTGAAGATGCGGTTGGCGCCTTCCACATCACCTGCCAGCTTGGCTTTGCTGACTTCCTCGCGCGCCGCTAGGTAATTCCTGCGAAGCTCACCCACCTTGTCGAACAACTGGCGCTTTTCCGGCGTGTCCACCTGGGTTTCGATGAATTTTTGCAAGGCATTGGTTTGCGTGATTGAGGCTGCCGTTGCCGGTGCGAAATAGGCGATCAGGCTGGCATCGCCGCTTTTGGCGATGGCTGCGGCCCGCTGCACGCCCGATGTGGTGTGGCGCAGCCAGTCGGCACCGGCCCGCTCGGTCTTGACGTTGTTCTCGACCATGGCGTTGATTTCAGTGCCCAGCTGCCGCAGCTTCAGGACGGCAAGCACACTGCTCGTCAGAAACAGGGCAAGGATGATGCCGACCACCAGGGCCAGGCGCTTGCCGATCGAGATATTGCTTAGAAACATGAGCAGGACTCCAGAAATTGAGGGGAAGGAAAAAAGCGGCATGCCTTGTGCCAATTGATTTGCTGAATGGTTGGAACCGGAGGGGGCGGCATGGGGCGAGCGCATGCCCATTGCTGGTCATGCGCTTTTCCTGTGCATGGCGGGCTTTCCTCTGTCGCGGGGGCAAACAGGCGCTTCATCGGAAGAGCCCTGATTTGGCGTCGCCCACGGCAGAGCGGCTGGCCATGCCGCCTCCCTCGTTATCCGTTTAACGGCAGGCCTGCCGGAAAACTTGAGGCTTGTTTTGCAGAAAATGGTGCAGAAGCGTTACGGCGATGGGCCGGGCCGGGCAAGGACGGCAGCTCTCAAGCCACGGGGGTCGGCAGGCGCCGGAGCAGGCGGACCCCGGAACGCAAGATCAAGCCAGCCTGCACGGTGAAGCCGGCGAGGGCCAGTACCAGGCAGGCCGTCTCGCCCCAGCTGGCCCCGACCCAACCGCCCAGCGCGGCGCCCACAGGCCGGGCCCCGGTATTGACAGCCAGGAAGATCGCCGACACACGTCCCAGCATGGCGCCGGGCGTCACGGTCTGGCGCAGTGTGGTCGAGGTGATCGTCCAGATGATGGGACCGGCACCGAAAAGAAAAAACGCGATTGCCGCCACTGCGCCGGAAGGAATGGCCAGCGTGGCGACCATGGTCAGCGCCGCCAGCACCGAAACAACAGGGCCGAGCTGGATCGCCCGGCCGAAAGGCAGTTTCGCGACAACACGGGGTGCCAGCAGGGCACCTGCCACCATGCCGGCTCCGTAAGCGGCAAGCGTCAGTCCTATCGCGGCAGCGTTCAGGCCGAGCAGCCGTACGGCATAGGGCACGTAGGCGGCCTGCAGCACAAACCAGGAGATGTTCCAGGCCACGGCCGTCAAAAGTATGGGCTGCAGCAGCGGGTGGCCCCAGACGAGCCGTGCTCCATCCTGCAGCTCGCGCAGCGGATGCCGCTGTGGCGACGGCGTGCGCTGCGGCTCCACCAGCTGCAGAAGCAGCGCTACCGCCGACGCAGACAACACGGCGGCCAGCACAAACGCAGTGGATGCGCCGGCCCATGTGACCAGTGCGCCGCCCAGCGCCGGTCCGGCCGCAAAGGCGGCGCTACGGGCGAGTTCGAGCCGGCCGTTGGCGCGTGCAAGAGCCTCGCGCGGGACCAGCGCCGGCACCAGGGCAGGCGCGGCGACACTGAAACCCACCGTGCCGACAGCGCCCACAAAGCCCAGCACCGCCAGCAACCCGACCGAGAGCTGGCCACCGGCAATGGCGGCCAGCAGGCCGAGCAGGGCCAGTGTGCGCAACACCTCGGACCCCACCATCAGGCGCCGCCGCGATGTGCGGTCGGCCAGCAGGCCCAGAGGAATCGACAGCAGCAGGAAGGGCAGGGTCTGGGCCGTGGCCAGCAGCCCGATCTCGCCAGGCCCGGCACCCAATGCCAGCACGGCCACGATCGGCACAGCCGCCAGGCTCAGTTGCTCGGCCGATTGCGCCGCAAGGTTGGATCTCGTGAGGGCGAGCAGGGAGCGGGGAAGCGTTGCGGTCATGTTTTTTTATGCCGGAAAATGGCCTTATCCTGCCGCGAGACCCGGCCGCTACTGGCCATTTACGGACCTGCGAGCATGATCCGCAGGGATAATCGGCGATCGATGAGGGGCCGGCCGGCACGAGGGCAGGCAGGGCTTGTTGTCAAACCTACCGTCCGGGAGGACACATGAAAAAAGCAGCGTGGGCAATTGGAACGATCCTGGTGGTGCTGGCCGCCTACCTGGGCTTGTGGCCGGTGCCGATAGAGCCAGCCAGCTGGAACGCGCCTGCCGCGCCTGGTTATGCCGGACCCCATGCCGTGAACAACCGGCTGGCGGGCCTGCAGGTGATTTCACTGGGGTTGGAGGAAGGGCCCGAGCACATCGTGATTGCCAAAGACGGCAAGCTCTACACCACGGTTGTCAGCGGCAACATCCTGCGCATGAACCAGGACGGGAGTGCGCAGGAAGTATTTGCCAACACGGGTGGAAGGGTGCTCGGATTTGACTTCGATGCTGTCGGCAACCTGGTTGCGGCCGACGCGGTCAAAGGCTTGCTGTCCATCACGCCGGATAAAAAGATCACGGTGCTGACCGACAAGGTCGGAGACGATCCGATCCGGTATGCCGATGCCGTTGTGGTGGCAGCCAACGGAAAGATCTACCTGAGTGATGCGTCCACGCGGTTTGCACCGGCCAGCTGGGGCGGCACTTTTGAAGCGAGCGTGCTGGACATTCTCGAGCAGTCGTCCACCGGGAGAATTCTCGAATACGACCCCGCCACCCGCGGTACCCGTGTTGTCGCCCAAGGCCTGAGCTTCGCCAACGGCGTTGCCTTGAGCCGGGACGGCAAGACCCTGTTCGTTGCTGAAACCGGCAAGTACAGGGTATGGAAGATTGCGGTCGATGCCAGCAACCTGGACGTGGCGCAACCGAATCCGCAAGCAAGTGTGCTGCTGGACAATTTGCCGGGATATCCCGACAACCTCATGCGCGGCCTGGACGGCAAGATATGGCTCGGCTTGGCCAAACCCAGAAATCCGGCGATTGACAACATGGCGGGCAAACCGTTTTTGCGCAAACTCACGCTGAGGCTTCCCCGTGCCATGTGGCCCATTCCCCCATCGTATGGGCATGTCATGGCCTTCACCGAGGACGGGAAAATCGTCGCCGACCTGCAGGATCCGGCCGGGGCTTACCCGGAGACCACGGCGGTCACTGAGACACCCGGCAAGCTCTACGTACAGAGCCTGCATGCCAAAGGATTGGGCTGGATGCCGAAGTAATCGGTCGCTGCGATGACCACGCACCCAGGGCTGGCCAGAAAAATACGGAGATTCAGGCTTGCACTGTGTATTTCCGCATCCCCTGTTCCGGGGATGGCACGGACGGGCACCCGCATCTAAGCTTCGCGATCTGTGTGTTGGTTTTGCCCCGGCATGGCCAACTTTCCGAATAACGGATTGGGGAGAGAACAATGAAGCATCGGTATCTGCTGGCCATGTTGCTGGCCTTCTTTGCGACGGGCGCATCGGCCGCCGGCAACCCCGGCCGGAGCGCCATGGAATGTGTTTCCGCTTCGCGGGACAAGCAGGATATCGTTTTCAGCAACAGCTGCAACTACAAGGTATTTGTTGTCTGGTGCGGTGAACAGAAGTACACCAAAAAGAAATGTGGTGACGGGCCGGCAGGAAACAGTTTTTATACCCACTCCAACAACATCGAAGCAGGGGCGAGCACCCGGGCCAGCGGCATCCAGGCGTACCGCTACGCGGCTTGCGAGGGTGGTATCGGCTTTGGAAAGTCCGAAATCAGGGATTTACCCGACGGCAGCTTCCAGTGTGTTGGCGCTGGCTCCGGGAAGCAGGCAGCGAACACGAAAGCTGAAACGGCGCCACCTGCCAGCGTTGTCCCTCAACGACCGGTGTTGCAATCCACGCCGGTGGGCGTCTGGCAGGTGGTCACCGAAGCTGGCGAGCGCGCGAGACTGACCATCCAGGGCGAAGGCGCGGCGAATTATGCGGACAAATATCCGGCACGCTGGAGCCGGCAGGGCGACCGGATCACTGTCATTGTGTACGCCAATGACGGCGCCATGCAGGCCAACCGGAGTGCGATGACGTATGAGCTCGAGATGGCCGGCAGTACCATGACAGGCACCAAGCTCGCGACGCGTATCAACAACCAGGACTTCCCGGCACTTGCGTTGACGCTGTCGCGGCTGAATTAGGACCCCGCGTCCCGCCTCGCGGTGGGGCGCTCAGCGCTTGGCTGCGGTGCAAATTCTTCTCCGGCCGTGCGGAAGATCAGTTCCACAGTTCAGCCCGCGCTTTATCGCCGCGACGACATCACAATACCGCCGACGATCAGCAGGAATGCCATGCCGTGATAGGCATGCGGCAGTTCACCGAGAAAAGCCGCCGACATCAGGGCCGCAAACAGCGGTGTGAGGTTGGCGAAAAAGCCGGCGATGGCAGGGCCCGCCCGCTGCACACCGATACCCCAGCACCGGTAGGCCAGGATGGCCGGGCCGATGGCGACATAAAGCAGGGCGGCTGCCAGCGGCCAGCCCCAGCGGATGTGGGCATCGGTCAGCGCCCATTCACCGGCCGCGAAAAAGCCCGACCAGCCCAGGCCGAAAATCATCTGCGCCATCAGGAAGGCGGCCCAGTTGTTGCGGATGTCCGGCGGATCTTTCGGCTGCGTCAGCAGCCAGCTGTAAAACGCCCAGGCCATTGTGGCCAGCAGGACGTAGAGGTCACCCGGCACCAGCCGGACCTGCGTCAGCAGGGTCCATTGGCCGTGCGACAGCACCACCAGCACGCCGGTGATCGACAGCAGCGCACCCATGACCTGCCGGCGCGACACCTTCTGGGAAAAACACAGCCAGCCAACGGCCAGCATCCACACCGGCGTGCTGGCTGCGACCAGTGTGACGTTGAGCGGGCTGGAGGTCTGCAGTGCCAGGTACTGCAGCGCGTTGTAGGCGCCCACGCCGAGCAGGCCCAGCAGCGCGAAACGCCTCCAGTGCGGCCACAAGCCGCTATTGCGCCGCAAAACCCAGCCGGCCAGCGGCAGCAGGAGCACAAACGCCAGTGCCCAGCGCAGAAAGTTCAGCGTGATGGGCGGTACCAGCTCATGGACCAGCCGGCCGACCACGGCGTTGCCGGCCCAAAGCAGCGGGGGGACGACAAGCAGCAGGGCGGTGCGAAGGTTCAGGCTGGTCGTCATGCGGCGACTGTACCCAGCGCCCCGCGACATTGCTGAGGAAAGGCTGAACACCCGCGCGCCGTTCGAGGCAGCCCTGGCGTGGCCCTGCAGGCGCTGCTGATTCATGGCAGGATGCAGACCGCATTCTTCTTTTCGCATCCCTTCCACCGCATCCAAGGAAAACCATCATGGCCCAGACCACCTCGCTCGCCGTTCGCATTGACCAGAACGGCGGACCTGAAGAACTCAAACTGGTCGAGGTCCTTGTCGGCGAACCGGGCCCCGGTGAAATCCGCATTCGCCACAAGGCCGTGGGCCTGAACTACATCGACGTGTACCAGCGCGCCGGCCTCTACAAGCTGCCCATGCCGCTGCAGCTCGGCATGGAAGCCTCCGGTGTGGTCGAGGCCGTCGGCGAAGGCGTCACCCACCTCAAGGCCGGCGACCGCGCAGCCTACGCCAGCCAGCCGCCCGGCAGCTACTGCGAAGTGCGTGTGATGCCCGCCAAGTGTGTGTGCCGGCTGCCGGACGACATTTCATTCGAAACGGGCGCCGCCATGATGCTCAAGGGCCTGACCGTGCAGTACCTGCTGAGCCGCACCCAGCCGCAGGGCGGGCTGAAGTCCGGCGACTTTGTGCTGTTCCACGCCGCGGCCGGTGGGGTTGGCCTGATTGCCTGCCAGTGGGCCAGAGCCATGGGACTGCAGCTGATAGGAACGGCAGGCTCGGACGAAAAATGCGAGCTCGCGAAGGCGCAGGGCGCGGCTTTTGCCATCAACTACGCGAAAGAGGATTTTGTTGCGCGTGTGAAGGAGATCACCGGCGGCCAGGGCGTGAAGGTGGTCTACGACTCGGTCGGCAAGGACACCTTTTTGAAGTCGCTGGACTGCCTGCGCCCGTTTGGCCTGCTGGCCAATTTCGGCAACGCCTCGGGCAAGGTCGAACCGCTGGACATCGGCCTGCTGGCCGCCAAGGGTTCGCTGTATGTTTCGCGCCCCACGCTGTTCACCCACATCGCCACCCGTGAAAGCACGCAGGACATGGCCGACGAGCTGTTCGCCATGGTCAGCAGCGGCAAGGTCGACATCCGTATCGACCAGCGCTTCCCGCTGGCCGAGGTGCGGCAGGCGCATATTTCGCTGGAGGCACGCAAGACCACCGGCTGCACCATCCTGACGCTGTAAGCCAGAGGCAAAAACTGTGTAAAGCCGTGCGCGGCATTCAACGCGTGGCACAGGCCGGGCGTTAAATGGGGGCTTCAGGAGTGACCATGCCCCCCAAATTCACTGTATCGCGCGGGTTCGCACTGGCATTGGCCGGACTCGCCCTCCTGGGCAGTCCTGCGCTGCGTGCCCAGACCGATGGCGGGCCGCCGTCCGCCAACGTGGCTGCCGCCTGGCGTGCCAGTTCTCGCCTGGGTTATGCACCCACGCCGGCGTCAGCGCAGGCGGCCCAGGCGGCTCCGCGTGCCTGGGCCCTGCAGCAGATCGATGAAGCACACGCTGCCAGCCGGCGGCCGCCCCACATTCCCGCCGAGCTGGCGCGTTTCAACGCGCCGCTGGGCGATATCGTGCGCGATTTCCAGGCCGAACGCCAAGCGCGCAAGACCCTGCGCGAGCAGACCACGCCCGCGGCCATGCCGGCAGCGGACGGCGGGCAACCCTTCAGCCGGGAGATGGCGCAAAGCGCCGCGGCCTGGCGGTTGATGGCCTGCAGCGACCCGGCCCTTGAAAACCCGCTGCTGGCCCGCATGACCGAGTTCTGGTTCAACCACCTCAATGTGTTTGCCGGCAAGGGTGTGGTGCGACCATTTGTCGGCCACTATGTCGTCAACGTGATCCGGCCCAACGCCCTGGGCCGTTTTGAAGACCTGCTGCTGGCCAGCGCGCAGCACCCGGCCATGCTGCTGTACCTTGATCAGGCGCAGAGCAACAGCCGGGGCCTCAATGAAAACTATGCACGCGAGCTCATGGAGCTGCACACGCTGGGTGTGAATGGCGGCTACACGCAGAACGACGTGCGCGAACTGGCCCGTATTCTCACCGGCTGGACCGTGAACCTGCGGGGCGGCGAAGGCTTCCGGTTTGCCGAGCGCCTGCACGACCGTGGAGACAAGACCCTGCTGGGCCGCAGCTACGCTGACCGGGGCATGGCCGAAGGCGAAGAAGCCATCCGCTTTCTGGCGCGCCATCCGGCCACGGCGCGAAGGATAGCGACGCGCCTGGCGGGCTTTTTTGTAGCCGACAGGCCTTCTTCGGCATTGGTGGACCGGCTCAGCAAGACCTTCCTGGCCACGCAGGGCGATATTCGCGCGGTCATGCGCACGCTGGTGGCTGCGCCCGAGTTCTGGGCCGCGGACCAGCAGCTTTTCAAGACCCCGCTGGACTATGCCTGCTCGGCGCTGACGGTGGCGGGTGGCGCGAAAGAGCGTCGGGACATGGTGCAGACCCTGGGTTTTCTGACGCAGGCCGGCCAGCCCATGCACGGCTGGCAGACCCCCGACGGCTACAAGACCGATGCCGCGACCTGGCTGGCCCCCGAGGCCCTGACCCGGCGCGCCGACTATGCCATGGGCCTGGCGCGGCGCATGCCCGAGCCCGCTTACCTGAATGTCTTCCTGAGCCCTGCCACACGCGAACGCATCGCCCGCGAGGCAGCGCCCATGCACACGGGCCTGATGCTGGCCAGTCCCGACTTCATGCGCAAGTAAAAAGTAAGAATCAAGCCCGACCCGAGGAGATCTTTCATGCCTTCCAACCCGTCTTCGGAACCGGACCGCTTGCGCCGCCGCAGCCTGCTTGGCCTGGGCGTGCTGTCGGCCTTGCCCTTGAGTACCGGCGTCTGGGCGCAGCCCCTGCCTGGCGGTACCTCCGCGCTCGACGGTGGCCGCCTGGTGGTGGTGTTCCTGCGCGGTGCTTGTGACGGCCTGTCAGCGCTGGTGCCGTATGCCGACCGCGACTACCACGCGCTGCGGCCCAACATAGCCATTGCTGCGCCTGATGGCGGCACGCAAACCGCCCTGCGTCTGGACAACACCTTTGCGCTGCATCCGGCGCTGGGCCCCTTGCTGCCGCTGTGGCAGCGGGGCGTGTTCGGTTTTGTGCCGGCAGCCGGCCTGCCGGCGCCGAACCGCTCGCATTTCGACGCGCAGTACCAGATGGAAATTGCGCAGCCCGGCAAAACCAGCAGCGCTCCGGGCTGGCTCAACCAGGTGGCCAGCTTGCGTACGGGGCCTGCGGCGGCGCTGGGTGTGGGTGAGGCCAACCCCGCCATCCTCGGCGGGCCGGCATCCGTCAAGCTGATTCCCCGCGGGCAGGCAGCCGCGCGTACCGGCGTGCTCGCGAACGACAGAATGCGCCAGGCGCTGCTGGACCTGTACGCCGGCGACGACAACATCAGCCAGGTCTTTCGTCAGGGTGCGGGCAGCCGCCTGCAGAGCGCGCAGGAACTCAGCGCTGAAAAAGCCGCAGCGGACGGCCGCCGCAGCGCCCTGGCCGCCGAAGGTCCCCGCATGATGGACCGCCAGCTGGATCGGGACGGCACGCCCGCCAGTGCCCAGGCCCAGAGCGCGCAAATGCTCGCCGCCAGCAATGGCGCGCCTGACCCGGTAGGCCTGCAGCTCGATGCGCAGCACCTGGGCACCCTGATGCGCAATGACCGCAGCCTGCGCCTGGGTTTCCTGTCGGCCGGCGGCTGGGACACCCATGCCAACCAGGGCGCGGCCACCGGCCAACTGGCCAACAACCTGGGTAATCTGGCGCGCGGCATTGTCCAGCTGCGCCAGGATTTTTCCGGGCCCGGCGATGTGATCGTGGTGCTGAGCGAGTTTGGCCGCACCAGCGCGGAAAACGGCACGCGCGGCACCGACCACGGTTTTGGCAACGCGCTGTGGCTCATCGGCAACCGCGTGAACGGCGGCCGCTGGCACGGCCAGTGGACGGGCCTGGCGCGCGGCAACCTCAACGAGGGCCGCGACCTGCCGGCCCACCACGACTATCGCGCAGTGCTGGCCCAGGTGCTGCGCAGCACCTTTGCGATAAGCGATACGCAGCTGGCCAGCGTCCTGCCGGGTGCGAGCTGGGACCGCCGGCTCGATGGCTTGATGGCCAAGGCCTGAGCGTTTGGGGTACGAGGCGCTGCGCGGGCAGGCGACGTGTCATGTGCCTGCGTTTTAATACCAGCCATGGCCCTTCCTCTTCCCACCATGGATCCGGACTACCTGCGCATTCTGCGTGCCGCTGCTGTGCAGCCGCCGTTGCGCCCGCGCGTACCGCTCTGGGCGGGCGAAGCCGTGATCGGCTCGGTAGAGCCGGAATTTTTGAGTCAAATCGTGCTTTTGCCCTTATTGGACGGGCGCAAGCAGCTATCAAAAGAAGAGCGTTCTGGCGTTGTCGGCTGGCACGTGCAGGGCGAGGTGACGGTCGGGCTGAACCGCTTGGCTGCTGTGCTTCATGCCATGGGGCTGGCGGGTGCCTGGCGCGATGAACAACTGGCCGTGGCCGACGCACAGGGGCAGGTGCTGGGCACGGTGGAGCGCGCGGCGGTGCGGCCGCTGGGCATCGTCACCCGGGCCGTGCACCTGGTGGGGCAAACCGTGGACGGCCGCTTCTGGGTGCAGCAGCGGGCCTTCGACAAACCCAACGACCCGGGCCTGTGGGACACCCTGATGGGCGGCATGATCAGCGGCGCCGACACGCTGGAAAGCGCGTTGGTGCGCGAAACCTGGGAGGAGGCCGGCCTGCATGTGGCCGACCTGCAGGCCGTGCGCCACGGGGGACAACTGCGCACCTGCCGGCCCGCGCGGGACGGTGGCGGCGCGGGTTACGTGGTCGAAGACCTGGACTGGTACCACTGCACCGTGCCGGACGGCGTCACCCCGATGAACCAGGATGGCGAGGTCGCGTGTTTCGCGCTGATGGACGGCCACGAGTTGCTGCAGAAGATGCAGAACCAGGAATTCACCCTCGAGGCCGCGCTGATCCAGGCCGCGCTGCTGGCATAAGCATTTCATCAGCGAGAGGACTCTTCCTTCAAGCCGGGGCCGCGGAACCGGCTCC
>CAZIYA010000109.1:2334-10698 GCA_964543355.1 uncultured Polaromonas sp. | reverse complement strand
CATCATGCCGTCTTCGTCCGCTGCGGTGAGGTAAATGGTGCCGCCCTTGACCGGGTTGCCGGCGCCGAAGTCCTGCGCTTTTTTCATGTTGATGAGTTTGGCACGGGAGGCAAGGTAGCTGTCGTCGAGCATTTGATCGACGCTCACCGCCATCGACGATGGCTCGGCCACGTATTTGTAGACATCGGCAAAGGCCAGCTTCATCGCCTCGATCTGCAGGTGCTGCGAATCCACGCCGTCCACCGCCAGGCCGGCCACATCGAACTTGTCCAGGATGCCCAGTGCAATCAGCGCGGCAATACCCTGGCCATTGGGCGGAATCTCGTGCAGCGTGTAGCCGCGGTAGTCCTTGCCGATCGGTTTGACCCATTCCGGCTGATAGGACGCAAAATCTTTGGCCGTGAGGCTGCCGCCGTTTTGGGCGGAGAATTTTTCAATGGCCTGCGCAATTTCGCCGCCATAAAAGGCGGAGCCCTTGCTCTGCGCGATGGCACGCAACGCCCTGCCTGCGGCCTTGAACTGGAACAGCTCGCCGACATTCGGGGCGCGGCCCCAGGGCAGGAAAGACTGCGCAAAACCAGGCAGCGACTTCAGCTCGTCCGTCGCTGCCGCCCACTTTTGCTGCACCACAGGCGGCACCAGGTAGCCGCGTTCAGCGGCCTCAATCGCCGGCTCCATCAGGTCGGCAAAAGGCAGCTTGCCGAAACGCTCGCTCATGGCCACCCAGCTGGCCACAGCGCCGGGCACGCTCACGGAGTCGAGGCCGCGCTTGGGCGGGGTGGCGGCACCGGCGCCGTGTTTGCGCTTGAAATAATCGGGCGTCCAGGCCTGCGGCGCGCGGCCCGAGGCATTCAGGCCGTGCAACTCCTTGCCGTCCCACAAGATGCAGAAAGCATCACTGCCCAGCCCGTTGCTGACCGGCTCGACGATGGTCATGGCGGCGGCGGCGGCAATCGCCGCATCGACCGCATTGCCACCCTTGAGCAGCATGCGCAGGCCGGCCTGGGCGCCCAGCGGGTGCGAGGTGGACACCACATTGCGTGCAAACAGGGGAATGCGGGTCGAGGTATAGGGGTTGGTGTAATTGAAGTTCATGAATGGCTCTGGAAAAGAAAGGGCTGGCGCCGGTTAAACGCAGTCAGTCGGTGGTGATCTTGCGCTCGGAAATGATTTTTTTCCATTTGGCGCTGTCGGCCCTGACCATGGCGGCAAAAGCCTGCGGCGTGCCGCCGGTGGGTTCGGCGCCCAGCCGGGCAAAACGCTCTTTGACATCGGGGTCGGCCAGTGCCGCATTGAGCGCCTGGTTCACCCGGGCCGTCAGCTCGGCGTTCAGCCCTTTGGGGCCGTACACGCCGAACCAGGTCACGGACTCGAAGCCCGGCAGGATCTCGGACACCGTCGGCAGATCAGGCGCAAGCGCCGTGCGTTTGAGAGTGGTCACCGCCAGGGCGCGCAGCTTGCCATCCTTGACGTGCGGCATGCCGGTCACAAAGGAGTCGAACAGCACATCGAGCTTGCCGCTGATCAGGTCCGGCATGGCCAGCGCCGTGCCGCGGTAAGGGATGTGAAGAATGAAGGTCCCGGACTGCGCCTTGAAGTACTCGGTGGTCAGGTGCACGATGGTGCCGTTGCCGCTGGACGCATAGTTCAGGCGCCCCGGATTTTTCCGGGCATGGACGATGAATTCACCCATGGTTTTCGAAGGCGAGGTGTTGGGCACCAGCACGATATTGGGCGAGCTTGCAACGTAGGCGACAGGCGTGAAATCCGTTTCGGCGTTGTAGGGGATTTTCGGGTTGATGGCCGGCCCGATGCTGTGGGTACTCGAGGTCGCCAGCAGCAGCGTGTAGCCGTCCGGCGCGGCCTTGGAAGCGGCGTCGGCGCCTATGGTCCCGCCAGCGCCCGGCCGGTTGTCGACCACCACGGTCTGCCCGATTTTTTCACCAAGCTTTTGCGACAGCGCCCGTGCCAGGATATCCGTGGCCCCGCCGGCCGGAAACGGCACGATCATGCGGATCGGGCGCGCGGGATAGGCACCGGAAGCCGCCGGAGAAGTTTGCGCCGCAGCGGGCAGCACGGCAGCACACGCCACACCGACTGCCGCCAGAAAGATAGTATGCGTACGTTTCATTTCGCCATTGTGCAACGGTTTGGGCCTGTTTTTGCCACGCCCGGGTTCCGGCTCTTTTGATCAAAAAAAAGGCGCCCGGGGGCGCCTTTTTCTGGAAGATTCACCGAGGGCATCAGTCCTCGACAAAAGCCTCTTCGCGTTTATGTTTCACCGCCGGCAGGAGCACGATCACCAGCAGCAAGGCACCGGCCGCCAGCAGGCCGGCCGACAGCGGACGGGTCACGAACACGCTCCAGTCGCCGCGCGAGAGCAGCAGTGCCCGGCGCAGGTTTTCTTCCATCATGGGGCCGAGAATGAAACCCAGCAGCAAAGGCGCAGGTTCGGCCCCCAGCTTGATGAAGAGATAGCCGATCACACCGAAAATCGCCACCATCCAGATGTCCCAGGTGTTGTTGTTGGTCGAGTACACACCAATGGCACAGAACAGCACGATCGCCGGGAACAGCAAACGGTAGGGGATGGTCAGCAGCTTGATCCAGATGCCGATCAGCGGCAGGTTCAGGATCACCAGCATCGCGTTGCCGATCCACATGGAGGCAATCAGGCCCCAGAACAACTCGGGGTTGCTGGTCATGACCTGCGGGCCGGGCTGGATGTTGTGGATGGTCATGGCACCGACCATCAGCGCCATCACGGCGTTGGGGGGGATGCCCAGCGTCAGCAGCGGAATGAAGGAAGTCTGCGAACCGGCGTTGTTGGCAGATTCAGGTGCAGCGACGCCGCGGATATTGCCCTGACCGAAAGGCACTTCACCAGGACGGCCCTTGATTTTCTTCTCCAGGGTGTAAGCCGCAAAGGCTGACAGCAAGGCGCCGCCGCCGGGCAGGATGCCCAGACAGGAACCCAGGGCCGTGCCGCGCAGCACGGCCGGCGCCATGTCCTTGAAATCCTGCTTGGTCGGGAACAGGCCGGACACCTTGGCCGTGAACACCTCGCGCTCATGCTCGGGCTGCGACAGGTTGCTGATGATTTCACCGTAGCCGAACACACCCATGGCAATCACGACAAAACCGATACCGTCGGTCAGCTCGGGGACGTCAAAGCTGAAGCGCGCCACGCCGGAATTCACGTCGGTACCGATCAGGCCCAGCAGCAAACCCAGCACAATCATGCCGACCGCCTTGAGCAGCGAACCGGAGGCCAGCACCACCGCGCCGATCAGGCCCAGCACCATCAGGGCGAAATATTCGGCTGGGCCGAACTTGAAGGCCAGCTCGGTCAGCGGCGGCGCAAAGGCCGCGATGATCAGCGTGCCGACACTGCCGGCAAAGAACGAGCCCAGGCCAGCGGCTGCCAGTGCCGGCCCCGCTCGCCCTTTCCGGGCCATCTGGTAACCGTCGATACAGGTCACAACGGACGACGACTCACCGGGCAGGTTCACCAGGATGGCCGTGGTCGAGCCGCCGTACTGGGAGCCGTAATAGATGCCGGCCAGCATGATCAGAGCCGACACCGGCGGCAAGGCATAAGTGGCAGGCAGCAGCATGGCGATGGTGGCCACCGGGCCGATGCCGGGCAACACACCAATCAGGGTACCCAGCACACAGCCAAAAAAGGCATACATCAGGTTGATCGGCGTGAATGCCACGCCGAAACCCAGGGACAGGTTTGCAATCAGATCCATTTTATTTTCCTTAACCTGTGATGAAGGATGGCCACACCGGGAACTGCAGCTTCAGCGCAAGAACGAATGCGATGTAGCTGCCGATTGCCAGCACAGTGGCCAGGATCAGCGTCGTCTTGAACTTCCAGCCGGCCTCGGCCATGCTGGCGATGAAGACCAGCGCGTAGATCGCGACAATCAGGCCGAAGGCAGGAAACTTGATGCTGGGCAGGCCTGCCAGCAGGATGCCGAACACCACGTTGGAGGCAATGACGAAAATCAGGGGCTTCCAGGCCCATTTGCCGATCTTGTCGCCGCCTTCCACCTCAAACACCAGTGCTGTAAACGTGATGGCTGCGCCGATGACGGCCAGGAGAACGCCCAGCATCAGCGGAAAGTAGCCCGGGCCCATGCGTGCGCCGGTGCCGACGTTGTAGGTGCTGGCACCCCATGCAAACGCAACGCCCACGGCCATGAACATCAGGCCGCAAAAAAAGTCTTTTTGACTCTTGATATTCACGGTTTGTCTCCTGTAGATAAAGAATGAATCGGTGGATTGTGCATGCAATTGTCCATGGCAGGCATGTGGCTTTCACTTAGGCGGGGCACGCCAGTAAGGATTGGATAAGGATCAGGACATCGGCGGCGTGGTCGAGAGTATTTCCTCGATGGTTGTCACGCCTTCCGCCACCTTGAGGGCACCGGCCAGCCGCAGCGGCCGCATGC
Source organism: uncultured Polaromonas sp. (assembly GCA_964543355.1). GTDB lineage: Bacteria > Pseudomonadota > Gammaproteobacteria > Burkholderiales > Burkholderiaceae_C > Polaromonas. The sequence continues at coordinate 6,238 of CAZIYA010000109.1, read as the reverse complement.
CGTCGGCCACGGCCTGGCGCCGCAGCGCGTCAATGCTGGGCTCTTTGGTGACCTTGTCCTTGAAAGCCTCGGTCACTGTGAGTAATTCATACAGCCCCATACGGCCCAGAAAACCGGTCATGCGGCAATCGACACAGCCAGCCGGCTTGTAGGGCTGGTAGGCGCCGTTGATCTGCCAGGGCCTGACGATTTCGGTGAGCGTTTCGCGCGAACTGCCTTCGTCTTTCTCGCGGCACTGCTGGCACAGCGTGCGCACCAGGCGCTGCGCCAGCACACCCAGCAGCGTGGCATTGATCAAATAGGAAGGCACACCGAGCTCCATCAGGCGCGACACCGCCGAAGGCGCGTCGTTGGTGTGCAGGGTGCTGAAGACCAGATGGCCGGTCAGCGCGGCCTGCACCGCCATTTCGGCGGTCTGCAGGTCGCGGATCTCGCCGACCATGATGATGTCCGGGTCCTGCCGCATCAGCGCGCGCAGGCCTTCAGGGAAATCGAAATCGAGGTGCGCCTGCACCTGGGTCTGGTTGAAGGCCGGCTCGATCATCTCGATCGGGTCCTCGATCGTGCTGACGTTGACCTCTTCGGTGGCGATGCGCTTGAGCGTCGAATACAGCGTGGTGGTTTTGCCCGAGCCGGTCGGCCCGGTCACCAGCACGATGCCATAAGGCCGCTTGACGAGTTGTTCCCAGCGCGTCGCGTCATGTTGGGAAAACCCCAGTGCATCAAGGTCCTTGACGGTGGTGTCGGGGTCAAAAATCCGCATCACCATTTTTTCGCCGAAGGCCGTGGGCAAGGTGGAAAGCCGCATTTCGATTTCGTCGCCGCGCGGATTGCGCGTCTTGATGCGGCCGTCCTGCGGGCGGCGCTTTTCGACCACATCCATGCGGCCCAGCAGCTTGATGCGCGCGGTCATTGCGTTGTGCACGCCCATGGGCAACTGGTAGACCGGATGCAACACGCCGTCGATGCGAAAACGGATGACGCCCTGGTCGCGCCGCGGCTCCAGGTGAATGTCGCTGGCGCGCTGGTCGAAGGCATACTGCCACAGCCAGTCCACCACCTGCACCACGCCCTGGTCGTTGGCATCCAGCTGTTTGTTGGTTTTACCCAACTCCACCAGCTGTTCGAAGCTCGCGGCCCCGGCGTTGCCGCCGGCTTTCATGGCCGCCTTGACCGACTTGGCCAGTGCAAAAAACTCGGCGGTGTAACGGGCGATTTCCAGCGGGTTGGCCACCACCAGACGCACGCTGCGCTTGGCCTGGCGCTCAACCTCGGACACCCAGTCGGTAATAAAGGGCTCGGCCGTCGCCACCACCACCTCGGAAGGCGTCACCTGCACCGGCAGCACCTTGTGGCGTTCGGCATACACGGCCGACATGGTGTCGGCCACCTTGCCCACGTCCACCTTCAACGGATCGATGCGCAAATAACCCAGGTTGGCCCTGCCAGCCAGCCACTGCGCGATGGTTTCAATGTCCAGCGGCTTGCCGTCGGCCACGCGGGTCATGCTGACGCTGGCCAGCCGGATCAGCGGGTGCTGGGCGCTTTGCACCTGCGAGCAGCGCGCAATCGTCCGCTGCGCCTCGGCCGCCGAGATTACGCCGTCTTCGCTGAGCCATTCCACCAGGCGACGCCAGTCCAGCGGACCGGCCGGGATGGATCTGGCGCTGGGTTCTGGGTGGTGTTTGGGAGGCACGGCGGCACGCATCTTGGCACTGTACCTGATCAAGGGCCTGCCTCAGCTCCCAAAAAAACCGGTGGCTCAGCAAACAGGTTTGAAAAGCCTGAGCCATTTTTTGGCCGGCAGGCCGAAGCGCGACTCGATCACCTCCGCCTTCTGCACCAGCTCGGTGCGGTCAGGCCGGGTCGGTTCGCGTTGCGCCAGCACGACGGTGTTGCCTTCGCGCGTCGGCTTGAAAGCCCAGACCGACTCGGGACCGAACACCTCGGCGATTTTTTCCAGCGAACGGATGTAGCTGGAGTCGCGGCCAAACAGGTTGACCGTCATGAGGCCGTCTTCGCTGAGCAGTTCCCGGCAATCGGCGTAAAAGTCCGCGCTGTCGAGCACGGGCGCGGCCGCTTCATGGTCGTACAGGTCAACCTGCAGCGCATCGACCGTGCCGAGGTGTTCCGGCTTGCGGATTTCCTGCGCGGCATCGGCCATGATCACTTTCAGGCGCAAGTCGTCCTGCGGCAGCTTGAACCACAGCCGGCAGGCGGCAATCACCTGCGGGTTGAGCTCGACCGCCGTGGTTTTCATCTTCAGTTTCTTGTAGCAGAACTTGGTCAGCGCCGCCGACCCGAGGCCCAGCTGCATCGCGTGCCGCCTGGCCACGGTGCCGGTCTCCACGAACAGCAGCCAGACCATCATGCGCTGGACATACTCCAGCTCGATGTCGAATGGTTTGTCCAGCAGCATCGACCCCTGCACCCACTCCGTGCCCAGGTGCAGGTAACGGACGTCCCCGTAATCGGAGAAATTCACCTCGGGCAGTTCTGCCTGTGAAAGTTTGTTGCTGGTGTCTGTGCGGGCCATCGGTTCAATCTGGATACCGGCGCAGGGCGCGGCCGGGCTGGTCTGCCCGCCTGGAACAGGATGCCTGTTCAACGGTCAGCGTCAAAGGCTCAAAGTGTACCCACCGGCCGCAGTTGCCCGAATGACTGAAGCAGTCATGCGCCCCGGCTACGGTCCTCCGGGAAAAATTTGACCGTGCCGGACAAGCTTTTCATAATCCTGGAAACCGCAGTTGAACGTGCCCGAGTGGGCCGTTGCGGGCGGGTCTGGGTAGGCGCGACAACGCGGCAGGCTACTGCCTGCAAGGCGGAGCAACGCCCCCAGGCCCGACCGCAGTGGCTCAATCGGACACGTAGCGCTGTCACCCGAAAGGTGAGCCTCTTCGTGGGTACAAAAGTGAGTGTCCATGCGGCGCTGCAAACGAAAGTGAGCGGTCAACTGCGGTTTCCAGGATATAGCTGCGCAATCAGGGAGAGAACAACGATGTCCACAAAAATTCTGCTCAGCTTCGCCATGGCCAACCACGGGGCCAATTTCGCCAACTGGCTGCGTGACCGCCTGATGAAACAGTACAACCTGTACCAGGTGGACGCGGTGTACATGGACTCCGTGGTGGCCCGGTCCGGGGCAACGCGCCACGCCAGAACATTTGCACAGAACGACATCGCGCCTGAAGGGGTGGCGAGTGTGTCGCTGGACATGCGGCCGCACATGGTCTCCCCCACCGGGGCACGGCCCATCGGTGCAATGAAATCCGACTGGAACAGGATGTACAAGATCGCCATGATGGAGGCGCAAGTCATGGTTTTTGTGTACACGGACGAGTATCGGGACAGCCCGTGGTGCATGAAGGAATGGGGACAGTTCCACATGGAGAACGGGCGGCGACGACTTCGCCGGCAGGCAACGCTGCGCGGCGTGTTTCTGGCGTTCAACCCGGCCGTCAACCTGGTCGGCATCCATGAGCCCCACGTCACGCGCATCAGCGTTTCCAAGACGGACGGCATGCAACGCGGACTGGCCTGGGACCGCTGCGACTTCGTGCTCAACGATGCCGACTATCGCCAGATGGTCAACGCCATCGGACCGATTGGATAAATTCACCCATTGGCGCCCGGCACGGCAACACATGCTGGACGCGGGATCACACCAGGCCGTGTTTTTCGAAGACTTCGCGCCACGCCGCCAGCTTGCGCTCGAACGACCATGACGCATTCGCCGGACTGGTGGACGGCAATTTATAAAACTGGACCCCCACGCTGTTCACTTCGTGTAATGCGCTGCCCCCCGAGGGGGCTGTGCTTGCTTGGGGCGGCCCGGCGCGGAAGGCTTTAACCCCCACGCTGTTCACTTCGTGTAATGCGCTGCCCCCCGAGGGGGCTGTGCTTG
>CAZIYA010000109.1:0-2234 GCA_964543355.1 uncultured Polaromonas sp. | reverse complement strand
CTTGGGGCGGCCCGGCGCGGCGCACGGCTGCTGGAACGTTCTCCAGCGCGGCGCGTACCTGGCCGACATGTTTGAAGCTCTCGCCCCCATTGTGGGCAATGGCTTCCAGCGCGGGGCATTGCTGCAGGATCTGCGAAAAATCGTTAACCAACGGCTGGCGGATGCTGCTGTCCAGACTGCCTTCGCGCTCGCAGGCCGCGTACACGTCCCAGACGCCAAGGCCTCTGTCCAGCAGCCATTCGCTACGCTTTTGATAGCTATCTGCGCCCACCGGTATTGGGCTGGATGGCCAAATGGCATGAAGAATTTTCCAGAAATGATTCTGTGGGTGGCCGTAGTACTGCTGCGCCTGCAGCGAAGCCACGCCAGGAAAGCTGCCCAGAATGAGTAGCCGCGTACGGCTGGAAACCAGCGGTGCCAGCCCGGTCAGCACGGCAGCAAACCCTTGAGCGCCGGCAAGGCGGCCAGCGCATTGGCGGTGGTGGCCGCCGCGAGGTCCTGGACCGGTATCCCGCGCAGTTGCGCCACCACGGCGGCAATACGCGGCAGCTCGGCCGGCTCATTGCGGCCCTGCGCCTGGCCCTGCTCCCGCCCGGCTGCGGTGGTGTACAGCCAGTGCGGCGGAATGTCCGGCGCGTCGGTTTCCATCACCAGCGCCTCCAGCGGCAACTCGGCCGCCAGACGCCTGAGTTGCAAGGCTGGCTCGAAGGTCACGGCGCCGCCAAAGCCGAGCTTGAACCCGAGCTTGATGAATTCGCCGGCCTGCTGGCTGCTGCCATTGAAGGCATGGCCGATGCCACGCCAGCCGCCTTCAGGCGCCAGCTCACGCAGGTGCTTGAGCAGTCTGTCCGCAGAACGGCGCACATGCAGGATCACCGGCAAGCCATGTTTTCGCGCCAGCAGGAGCTGCTCGCGGTAAAAATATTCCTGGCGCTCGCGCAGCGGGCTTTGTGTCAGTTCCGGCACAAAATAATCCAGCCCGATTTCGCCGACCGCCACCAGACGTGGATCGGACTTGCGCAGTGCCAGCTCGGCGTCGAGCAAGGCCAGGTCGCCGTCCTGCGCCTGCCTGACCAGCAGCGGATGGATGCCAAGGGCGTAGCTGTCGCCGAACTCATGCGCCAGCTGACGAACGGTTGCAAAATTAAACACGCCCACCGCGGGCAGCACACAATGCGCCACCCCGCCGGCGGCCGCCCGCGCGCGCATGGCCATGCGATCCGCATCAAAATCCCCGGCATCGAGGTGGCAGTGGGTATCTATCCAGACAGGCATGCGTCCGATGATGCCTCATGCAGGTGCGGCGCAGGTAACCCCACCGCAAGCCCGAATAATCTGCAGGGTTGAACAAGACGTGATACCGTGCATTTGTCAGTCCAGAAAGCCCCCCGAAAAATCTTTTTTCACAGGTGAAACGGATGCGCAGGCCAGCCCTCTACAGCAGCTCCAGCAACCCTCCGCAGGAGGACGCGTCCGAAGCACAAGCGCAAGCTGAACCGGCGCCGCCGGGCACCCCGGTTCGAACACGTTTTTTCTCGTTGACCAGTCCGCGCCTGCTCTGGTCGGCCCTGGCGCTGCTGGCCTTGCTGCTGGCCCTCAGCCTGTCGCTGGCGCTGCGCCCCCAACCACGCAAGCTGACCCAGGCCGACATCAACGCGGCTGTTCTCAAGACACTGGAAAGCACACAGCTGCCCTCGGCGGCCGCCAAAGCCTACGAAGCGATTCGCCCGTCGGTCGTGCGCGTCACCGGCTATGGCAAAAGCAAAAACGGCAAGGAAGAGGTGGAGTACGGTGTCGGCACCGGCGTGGTGATTGTCGACAAGGGCATCATCCTGACCAACCTGCATGTGGTGCAGGGCGCGCAAACCATCAAGGTGGTGTTTGCCGACGGGCTGGAAACCACCGCACACATCAGCGGTGCCCAACCGGAAAACGACCTCGCCGTGCTGCAGGCGCACAAGATTCCCGACGACATGATCGCCGCCACCATGCGTTCGACCGGCGATCTCGCGCCCGGCGACCACGTGCTGGCCGTCGGTTACCCCTTCGGCATCGGGCCGTCGGCATCGGCCGGCGTGATCTCCGGCCTCAAGCGCACCTTCCGCTCGCCCGAGGGCAAGCAGGACATCAACAACCTGATCCAGTTCGACGCCGCCGCCAACCCCGGCAACTCGGGCGGCCCGCTGGTCACCATGGATGGCGAGGTGGTCGGCATCGTCACCGCCATCCTGAAC
>CAZIYA010000108.1:0-10756 GCA_964543355.1 uncultured Polaromonas sp. | reverse complement strand
GCTCGAACAGCGGCTTGACGCGCTCAAACGCCGCGTCGGGGCCGCCGATCATGATGGTCAGGCTGGCAGCCTTGGCGCCGACTTCACCCCCGGAAACCGGCGCGTCGAGGTAGTCGCAGCCCAGGGCATTGATTTTCTTCGCGTATTCCTTGGTGTCCATCGGCGAGATGGAGCTCATGTCGACCACGGTTTTGCCCTTGCTGAGACCGGACGACACGCCCTTCTCGCCAAACAGCACCTTCGCCACGTCGGGTGTGTCGGGCAGCATCATGAAAATGATGTCGGCTTTCTCGGCCACTTCCTGTGACGAGCTGCAGGCCACGGCCTTGCCGGTCAGCAGATCTGCCGGCACCTTGCTGCGGGTGGAAAGAAAAACTTCGTGGCCGGCCTTGATCAGGTGCGCCGCCATTGGTGCACCCATGATGCCCAGACCGATAAAACCAAGTTTGCTCATTTCAATATCTCCAGTGGTTCGTTAAAAAATGGCCTGTTGCCCATGCCCCGTGGTTTGGAACGGGATGCATGGACTCCGGATCGAGTCCGGCATGACAGGCAAAAAAGACTTAACTCGTGTACTTGTCGCGCAGGGCCTGCGTAGCGCCGCGGAACACGCCGAGGTCGCTGCCGACACCCACAAACGTGGCGCCCATGTCCATGTAGCGGCGTGCATCGGCTTCCACCGGTGCGAGGATGCCGATGGGTTTGCCGCAGGCCTTGGCGTCCGCAAAAATGGACGCCATGGCTGCCTGCACTTCCGGGTGGCCGGCGTTGCCCAGGTGGCCAAAACCTGCGGCCAGGTCTGACGGGCCGACGAAGATGCAGTCCACACCATCAACCGCAGCAATCGCTCGGGCCGCGGCGGCGCCGGCACGGCTTTCAATTTGCACCATCACGCAGATCTGGTCGTTGACGCCCTTGAAATAGTCGGGCACCGTGCCGTAGCGGTTGCTGCGCTGCGACACCGACACGCCGCGTATGCCTTGCGGCGGGTAACGCGTGGCGGACACCGCGCTTTTGGCCTGCTCGGCGCTTTCGACAAAGGGAATCAGGAAGTTGTAGAAGCCGGCATCCAGCAGACGCTTGAGCTCGACCGAGTTGTTGCTGGTGGGGCGCACCACGGGCGCACTCTTGCTGTCCTTGAGCGCCATCAGCTGCGGGATGTAGGTGGCCATGTCGTTGGGCGAATGTTCGCCGTCGAGCAGGATCCAGTCGAAGCCGGCCACACCCAGCACCTCGGTGGTGATGGCGCTGGAGAGCGAGGACCAGCAGCCGATCAGTTTCTTGTGTGCCAGCAGGTCGCGCTTGAAGCTGTTGGGAAAAGATTGGTAGGGTGTGGCTTGTGTCATGGAGTGTCGCTTGTAAAGAAGGAAGGAATGAGTCGGTGAACGAATGGGGTCAGGTAATCGGAGCGGGGTTGAACAGCACCAGCGCGTTGTGCAGCTTCCAGTGTTCAGCCCAGGTTTTCTTGCGGCCGCTGGCCACTTCCAGCATCAGGTGAAACAACTCCCAGCCAACGTCGGAAATGCTGGCTTCGCCGTCGGCAATGCGGCCGGCGTTGATGTCCATCAGGTCGTGCCAGCGTGTGGCCAGGTCGGTGCGCGTGGCGACCTTGATCACCGGGCACTCGGCCAGGCCGTAGGGCGTGCCGCGGCCGGTGGTGAAGACATGCAGGTTCATGCCGGCGGCCAGCTGCAGCGTGCCGCAGATGAAGTCGCTGGCCGGGGTGGCGGCATAGATCAGGCCTTTTTGCCGGACCTTCTCGCCGGGCGCCAGCACGCCGCTGATGGGCGCACTGCCCGACTTGACGATGGAGCCCATGGCTTTTTCGACAATGTTGGACAGCCCGCCCTTTTTGTTGCCGGGCGTGGTGTTGGCACTGCGGTCCACCAGGCCCTTCTTCAGGTAGGCGTCGTACCAGGCCATTTCGCGGATCATCGCCTCGGCGACTTCAGGCGTGCTGGCACGCGAGGTGAGCTGGTCGATGCCGTCGCGCACCTCGGTGGTCTCTGAAAACATGACCGTGGCGCCGGCGCGCACCAGCAGGTCGGTCGCGTAACCCACGGCGGGGTTGGCGGTGACGCCGGAAAAAGCGTCGCTGCCGCCGCACTGCACACCCACCACCAGTTCGCTGGCGGGCACGGGTTCGCGGCGGCGCGCATTGAGCCGCTCCAGATGCAGCTCTGCGGTTTGCATGATGGAGTTGATCATCGACATGAAACCGACATGGTTCTCTGATTGCAGGCAGACCACGTCGAGGACGGCGTCGGCATTGCCGCCCACGTCGGCGACGCTGCGTTCATCAACAATCGCGAACGTGCCGGGTGGCAGCAGGCGCTCGGGCTGCAGTTTTTCGCAGCCCAGGCTCACCACCATGACTTCGCCGCCGAAATTGGGGTTCAGGCTGATGTTACGCAGCGTGCGTATCGGGATGATGGCGTCGGGCGCGTCGATGGCGACGCCGCAGCCATAGGTGTGCTCGAGCCCCACCACGTCATCGACGTTGGGGAATTTCGGCAGCAGCTCGCTCTTGATGCGCTTGACCGCGAATTCGACCACGCCGGCGACACATTGCACGGTGGTGGTGATGGCCAGGATGTTGCGCGTGCCCACGGAGCCGTCGGCGTTGCGGTAACCATCGAAGGTATAGCCCTCCAGCGGCGCCAGTGCCGGCAGCTTCACCGTGGCCATGGGCAGCTTGTCCAGGCTGCGGGCAGATGGCATCTCGAGCAGCCGTTCGTGCACCCAGCTACCGGCGGGAATGTCCTTCATGGCAAAACCGATGGGCACGTTGTAGCGCAACACCGCCGTGCCCTGTGGCAAGTCCACCAGCGCCACCTTGTGCCCCTGCGGCACGCGCTCGCGCAGGGTCAGGCCATCGGCAAACATGGCGCCGGGCGCGAGGCCGCCGTCGTTGGCGACGATGGCCACGTTGTCATCCGCGTGCATGCGGATGTAAAGAGGGGCTGGAGGCGTGGTTGTCATAAGCTTGGCCTGGCTCTGAGCTACCGGTAACGGACTGCGGCAGTTTTCATGGCGCCATGGATCATTTCAGGAGCATCCCTGGCAGCCACAGCGAGAGTGCGGGAATGTAGGTCACGGCCATCAGCACCACCAGCAGTGCGCCAAAGAAGGGATACAGGGCTTTCACCACCCGTTCAATGGGGAGCTTGGCCACCGCCGCACCCACGAACAACACGCCGCCGACCGGTGGCGTGATGAGGCCCATGCCGAGGTTGACCATCATGATCATGCCGAAATGCACCGGATCAATACCGATGGATTTGACGATGGGCAGCAGGATGGGCGTCATGATCAGGATCAGCGGCGCCATGTCCATGAGCGTGCCCAGGACCAGCAACAGGATGTTGATCATCATCAGAACGGCATATTTGTTGTCCGAGATGCTGGTGAACAGGCCGGTGATCTGCTGCGGAATCTGCATCAGCGTCATGATGTAGCCGAAGCTGGCGGCGAAGCCGATGAGGATCATCACAATCGCGAGCGTCTTGACCGTACGGTGAGCCAGCTTGGGCAGGTCGCGCCACTTGTAGTCGCGGTAGATGCACATGGTGACGAAGAAGGCCCAGAGCACGGCGATGGCGGCTGACTCTGTGGCCGTGAAGATGCCCGACAGGATGCCGCCCAGGATGATGACCATGGTCATCAGGCCCCAGAGCGCGTCCGCGCAGATCTTCAACGCCTGCCGCATGGGGATCACTTCGCCCTTGGGAAAATCACGTTTCTTCGCGATGAACAGGCACATGACGGCCAGGGTCAGGCCCAGCAGCAGGCCGGGCAATACACCGGCCAGGAACAGCGCTGCGATGGATACCGAGCCGCCGGCCGCCAGCGAATAAATCACCGCGTTGTGGCTGGGAGGAATGAGAATGGCCTGCACCGAACCGCTGATGGTGACAGCCGTGGCGAAGTCGCGCGGGTAGCCTTTTTTCTCCATCTCCGGGATCAGCACGGAACCGATGGAGGCGGTGTCAGCCATCGACGAGCCCGAGATGGCGCCGAAGAAGGTGGACGCCAGGATGTTGACCAGTGACAGGCCGCCGCGCACAAAACCCACCAGCACACTGGCAAAGGCCACCAGCCGGCGCGACATGCCGCCCTCGGCCATGATGGCGCCGGCCAGCACAAAGAACGGTATGGCCAGCAGCGAGAACTTGTTCACCCCGCTGGCAATGGAGATCATGATGGCGTCGAAGGGAATGTCTATCCACCACGCACCGATCAGGGCCGACAGGCCCAGCGCGTAGGCCACGGGCATGCCCAGCAGCATGAGGGCGAGGAAAGACCCCAGCAGAATAAATGCGTCCATCAGCGGGCCTCGCCTTCAATTTTTTCATGGTCGAAGGTGACCACTTCGCGACCGCCCTGGTGGCCGAACACCATGCGTTCCAGCACAAAGATCACCGTGATGGCGCCGCCCAGCGGCACAGGCAGGTAGGTGGCGCCCACAGGCATCCAGGGAATCTCGCCGATGTGCTGGCCCCAGGTTTCCATGCAGAGCTTGGTGCCGTACCCCGCCATGAACAGGGCGACGACCAGCATCAGCAGATCGATCACCACAAGCAGAAGGCCGCGCAGGCTGGCCGGCAACCGGTCGGTGACCATGGCGACGGCGATGTGCGCGTTGGCGCGGTAGGCAGCCGCTGCGCCAAAGAAAGTGAACACCACCATCAGCAAAATGGAAATGGGCTCGGGCCACTGGGAGCCGGTGCCCAGCACATAACGGGTGAAGATGCCCCATGGAATGATGAGGGACATCGCGAAAATGGAGATGCCGGAGATCCAGATGCACGCAAGGTACAGCCAGTCATTGAAATGGAGGGTGTGGTGTTTCATGGGGGTTCCGCAACTGGCGAAGGCCGGGAGCACCGCCGTGTGGCGATGCTCCCGCGAGGTACAGCGATCGCGTTATTTGGTTGCGTCGATGCGCTTCATCAGGTCGGCAAACTTGGCACCGTACTTGGCGCGCACCGGAGCGGTGGCGTCATAAAACAGCTTCTGGTCAACCGGCACAAACTCAACGCCCGCGGCCTTGAGCTTGGCCGAGTATTCCTCGACGCTCTTGTCCCACAGGGCACGCTGGTCCAGTTGCGCTTCGCGGCCGAGCTTCTTGACCAGGGCCTGGTCGGCGGGCGTCAGTTTGTCCCAGGTGACCTTGGACATCACCAGGATTTCCGGAATGATCAGGTGGTTGGTCTGGGCGTAGTACTTGGTGCCGGTGGTGTAGTGGTTGGAAGTGAACATGCTGGGCGGGTTGTTTTCCGCGCCGTCGATCACACCGGTCTGCAGCGCGCTGAACACTTCGCCGTAGGCCATGGAGATGCCGTTGCCGCCCATGGCGTTCATGGTGTCCACGAACAACGGGTTGCCCATCATGCGGACCTTCACGCCCTTGAGGTCGGCCGGGGTCTTGACCAGCTTCTTGGTGTACAGGCTGCGCGCGCCGCCATCCATCCAGCCCAGGGCCACCAGGCGGGCCGGGCTGGCAGTGACCTTGGCCAGCAGTTCGTCGCCGATCGGGCCGTCAATCACCTTGCGCATGTGCGTGATGTCGCGGAACACAAAGGGCATGTTGAATACGTCCACATCAGGTGCGACCGGGCCGATCACGCCCAGTGAAATGCGGGCAATCTGAATGGCGCCGATCTGGGTCTGCTCGACCACTTCCTTTTCCTGGCCCAGCACCGCACCGGGGAACATCTGCATCTTGATGCGGCCACTGGTGGCGGCTTCAAGTTTCTTGCCCATGTTCTCGACGGCCACCACGGTGGGATAACCCGCCGGATGGGTATCTGTGGCTTTGAGCACGATGTTCTGCGCCGAGGCGGTGAACGATGCGGACAATGCAACAGCCGCAACAGCTGCGGCGATAAAGTTTCTGCGGAAGGTCATGGTTGTCTCCTTGAAGGACCGGTTTGTAAATAACTAGCAGGAAAACTGTGGCTCGGGCAGCCCGCGCACGCCGGGGCGCAACGCAAACACACCGCCGGCCAGCGGTTGATCAGACAGGTCAATTCCGTCGGGGCGAATCGATGTCACGAACAGGGTGTCAAGCCCGGCGCCGCCAAAGGCGCACATGGCAGGTTTTTTGACGGGCACGGCGAGCGAGCGGTCCAGCCGGCCTTCGGGCGTGAAGCGGTGCACGAGCCCGGCATCGTTGCCGCAGATCCAGTAGCAACCGTCTTCATCGACGGCGGCGCCGTCGGGCCGGCCCGGCAGCGGTTTCATGTCGACAAAAGGCCGGCGCCGCGAGGGCGTTCCCGTCGCGGTGTCGTAGTCAAAGGCCCAGATCATCTGCACCGAGGGGTGCGAGTCCGAGAGGTACATGGTGCGGCCGTCGGGGCTGAAGCCCAGGCCGTTGGGTGTGATGAAACCGTCCAGCATTTTCTTCAATCCGTCCGTGGCGCCATAACGGTACATGGCCCCGGCGGGCGCCGCCAGGCCCATGTTCATGACCATGGTGCCGGCCCAGAAACGCCCCTGCCTGTCGCAACGCCCGTCATTGAAGCGCATGCCGGGCTGCGCATGCGTGACTTTCTCCAGCAGCCGGCTGTGCAACTGGCCATCAACCTGGGCCTGCAGTTCAAAGAGGCCGGTTTCCATGCCGGCCACCCACTGCCCGGGCGCACTGCCCTGCGCAATGCAGGCCAGCATTTCAGGGGCAAGCCAGCTGGTGGTCACACCCGTGGCGGCTTGCCAGCGGCAGAGTTTGCGGGCCGGAATGTCCACCCAGTACAGCGCCTGTTCGCCCACATGCCACACCGGGCTTTCACCCGTGGCATTACGGCCATCAACAAGCAGTTCGGCTTCCATGCGCATCACATCAATCGGCAAAGGGACCGGCTTTCACAAAACCGCCGCCCTGAAACTGGACCACGGGATCATTGAGGTCGGGCTCCGGGGTGCGGGCATACACCGCCTCGCGGAAAATGTCGGAGCTGTCTTTGGGCGCGTAGCCGATGTGGCGGGCGCGGCTGTTGTCCCACCAGGTGACGGCGTTGTCGGACATGCCGAACACAATGCTGTGCCCCAGCACCGGCGTGGTCAGGCAGGCGGTGATCAGGCGGTGCAGGTCGTCAAAGCTCAGCCAGGTGGCCAGCATGCGCCTGTCTTTAGGCTCAGGGAAAGAGGAGCCAATGCGCACACAGGCCGTTTCGATGCCATAACGGTCGAAATAAAAACGTGACAGGTCTTCGCCGAATGCCTTGCTCACACCGTACAGGCCGTCAGGACGCGGCGGCGCATCAGCCGTGATGGTTTCGCTCTGGCGGTAAAAACCGGTGACATGGTTGGAGCTGGCAAAAATCACCCGCTTGACGCCGTGTTTGCGGGCCGCTTCATACAGGTTGTACAAGCCCAGGATATTGGCCTGGAGAATGGGGCCTAACGGCCCTTCGACGGACACGCCGCCCAGGTGAACAATGGCCTGCACGCCCTGCACCATGGCATCGACCGCGGCTGCATCGGCCAGATCGGCCAGCATGATTTCTTCAGCCTCGCCGGCTTTGCCGATGTCCACACGGTCCGACAGGCGCAGCACCGCGCAGTTGGCTTTCAGGCGGCCGCGCAATGCCTGGCCCAGGCCGCCGGCAGCGCCGGTCAGAAGCAGTTTTTCGTGAACCCGGATGGTCATGCTTGTCTCTGGTTAAAAATGGGAGCCGGCAAACGCTGGACTTTTGCTTCAGGTTTGCTTACAGTAGCTTGACTCAAAAGGATATCAGTCATATGTTGTCTGATGACAAAGAATTTTAATGAGGCACTGCCCCCTGTCAAGCATTTTCTGGCCGCATTGAGGCAAACCCCTACCCGAGCAAACCCGATGGAATCGAATTTAACGGCCCCTCCTGCTGACGAAACCCCGCGTGTACGCCGGCCCCGCGGCCTGGTCACGGAAATCGTCGAGAGCCTGGCGGCCAGCATCCGTGAAGGGCAACTGCAGCCCGGCGACAAGCTGCCGACCGAGGCTGAAATCATGGTTCGCTTCGACGTGAGCCGGACGGTGGTGCGCGAATCCATTTCCAAATTGCAGGCTTCCGGCCTGGTGGAGACGCGGCACGGCATCGGCACCTTTGTGATCCAGAACCGGGACGCCGGCAACTTCAAGATCGCCGCCGCCGACTTCGCCACCGTGGCCGATGTCATTTCGGTGCTGGAACTGCGTATCAGCCTGGAAACCGAGGCCGCCGGCCTGGCGGCCCAGAGGCGAAGCACGGCCAACCTGGAAGCGATGGCCAATGCACTGCGGGCGTTCCAGGACTCGATCCACGCGGACTCGGACGCTGTTCCGCCCGATTTCCAGTTTCATTTGGAAGTAGCGCGGGCCACCGGCAACCGGCACTTTGAAGACCTCATGACCTACCTGGGCACCATGATCATTCCGCGCACCCGCGTGAACACACCCCAAAGCGCACCCGAAGGCCGGCTGAGCTACCTGCAGCGCGTCAACGGCGAGCACGAAAACATTTACAACGCGATTCGCAGTCAGGATGCCGAAGCTGCGCGGGCGGCCATGCGCACCCACCTGTCGAACAGCCGGGAGCGGCTGCGCCGGGGCCAGACCGGCGAGCCTGAAGCCAAGCCCTGATTCCGCCCTTGGCGTGATTCCGGCCTCCCTGAATACGGGCAACGGCTCAGGGAATTCCCCAAGGAAAAACCTCCCGTCATGTTGTACGATGACTGATCTTTAACTGCAAAGTTCGCGCTTTCTGCTTTTTCCCATGCCTGACGCCCGTCCCCCTTCTTCGGCAGCTTCGCAAACGCCGCGCATCACCCGCCTGCAAGTCATTCCGGTGGCCGGCCATGACAGCATGCTGCTCAACCTGAGCGGCGCGCACGGCCCCTTTTTCACCCGCAACCTGCTGCTGCTGACGGACAGCTCCGGCCGCACAGGTGTCGGCGAGGTGCCAGGCGGCGAAAAAATCCGCAGCACGCTGGAAGACGCGCGTTCCCTGGTGGAAGGCCAGTCCCTCGGCAACTGGAACCAGATCCTCAACACCCTGCGCACGGCCTTCGCCGAACGAGACAGCGGCGGCCGGGGCAACCAGACTTTCGATCTTCGCGTCGCCATCCATGCCGTGACCGCGGTGGAAAGCGCCCTTCTCGATTTGCTGGGCCAGTTTCTCGGCGTTCCGGTGGCAGCCCTGCTGGGCGACGGCCAGCAGCGCGACTCGGTTGCGATGCTGGGGTACCTGTTTTATGTCGCCGACCGAAAGCAGACCGGCCTGCCCTACCAGAGCGAACCCGATGCCGCCGATGATTGGCTGCGCCTGCGCCATGAGCCGGCGATGGACGCGCGCGCCGTGGTGCGGCTCGCTGAGGCAGCGCATAAACGTTATCGTTTCAAGGACTTCAAGCTCAAGGGCGGGGTGCTGAGCGGCGAGGAAGAGATCGAGGCGATCATGGCCTTGTCCGACCGTTTTCCCGAAGCACGCATCACGCTGGACCCGAACGGCGGCTGGCTGCTCAAGGATGCGGTGCGCTTGTGCCGCGACCGCCACCGGGAACTGGCCTATGCCGAGGACCCCTGCGGCGCTGAAGGCGTTTTCTCCGGGCGCGAGGTGATGGCGGAGTTTCGCCGCGCCACCGGGCTGATGACGGCCACGAACATGGTGGCCACCGACTGGCGCGAAATGGCGCACACCCTGCAGCTTCAAGCGGTGGACATCCCCCTGGCCGACCCGCATTTCTGGACCATGCAGGGCTCGGTGCGCGTGGCGCAGATGTGCCAGACCTGGGGCCTGACCTGGGGTTCGCATTCGAACAACCACTTCGACGTCTCGCTGGCCATGTTCACGCATGTGGCGGCAGCGGCGCCCGGCAAGGTCACTGCCATCGACACCCACTGGATCTGGCAGGACGGCCAGCGCCTGACGAAAAAACCGCTGCAGATTGTGGACGGCAGCGTGGCCGTTCCGAAAACGCCCGGGCTGGGCGTGGAACTGGACATGGCGGAAGTCGAAAAGGCCCACCAGCTCTACCTGCAGCATGGCCTGGGTGCGCGCGACGACGCCATGGCCATGCAGTACCTGATTCCCAACTGGAAGTTCAACCCCAAGATGCCCTGCATGGTCCGGGCCTGACGCTCATTTCCACACGCTTTCCCGCACTCGCTCACCACCACAAAGAAGGAGACAAATGATGAAACGCCGCATATTGCTTCAAGCCACCCTGGCTTCGACCGCCCTCTCGTCCGTGCTCGGCACCAGCCTGGCCTGGGCACAGGACAAATGGCCGTCCAAGCCGATCACCTACGTTGTGCCTTTCCCGGCCGGCGGCACCACCGACATCCTCGGGCGGCTGATCGGCCAGAAACTTGGCGTGGCGCTGGGCACGACCATCGTGATTGAAAACAAGGGCGGGGCCGGCGGCAGTGTCGGCTCGGAACTCGCTGCGCGCGCGCCGGCTGACGGCTACACCATGCTGGGCGGCACCATCAGCTCGCACGCCATCAATGTGAGCCTGTACCCCAAACTCGGCTACGACCCGATCAAGTCTTTTTCCCCCGTGGTGCTCGTCGGCTCGAACCCGGTGGTGCTGGTCGTCAAGGCGGACAGCCCCTACAAGACATTGCAGGACGTGCTGGCTGCGGCAAAGGCCAAACCGAAAACCGTTTCGTCGGCCTCGGCCGGCAACGGCACCTCGCAGCACATGACGCTTGAACTGCTGGGCTTCAGGACGGGCACACAGTTCGTCCATGTCCCCTACAAAGGCACCGGCCCGGCCATCCAGGACGTGATCG
>CAZIYA010000107.1:0-10827 GCA_964543355.1 uncultured Polaromonas sp. | reverse complement strand
GTGATCAGCGTTTTCATCTGCTTGGGCGTCAGGTTCTGCGCCTCGTCGATGATCACGTACTTGTTCAGGAAGGTGCGGCCGCGCATGAAGTTCATGCTCTTGACCTTGATGCGCGAGCGGATCAGCTCGTTGGTGGCGGCGCGACCCCATTCGCCCGAGCCGCTGTCGTTCTTGCCCAGTACTTCGAGGTTGTCGTCGAGCGCGCCCATCCAGGGGCCCATTTTTTCTTCTTCGGTGCCGGGCAGGAAGCCGATGTCTTCCCCGACGCTGACAGTCGCGCGGGTCATGATGATCTCGGTGTAGCGGCGGTCGTCCAGCACCTGGGTCAGGCCGCTGGCCAGGGCCATCAGCGTCTTGCCGGTGCCGGCCGTGCCGGCCAGGGTGACGAAGTCGACCTCCGGGTCCATCAGCAGGTTCATCGCGAAGTTCTGCTCGCGGTTGCGGGTGGTGATGCCCCATACTGCATTTTTGAGGTGCGTGTAGTCCTTCAGTGTTTTCAGCACCGCTGTCTTGGCGCGGATTTCGGTGACCCGGGCGTACAGCGGCGGCTCGCCAGGTGCCTCGAAAAACACGAACTGGTTGATCAGCAGGCTGCCGACGATGGGGCCGGTGATGCGGTAGAAGGTGTGGCTGCCCTGCTGCCAGCTTTCAATGGTTTTGCTCTGGCGCGTCCAGAAGTCGGTCGGCAGGGGCAGCGAGCC
This sequence comes from uncultured Polaromonas sp., assembly GCA_964543355.1. Lineage (GTDB taxonomy): Bacteria > Pseudomonadota > Gammaproteobacteria > Burkholderiales > Burkholderiaceae_C > Polaromonas. The sequence continues at coordinate 10,126 of CAZIYA010000107.1, read as the reverse complement.
GGCGTACAGCATGTCGCCGTCTTCGAGCGTCTTGTCGTTCTGGTAGTCGTCGGTGGCCAGGCCCAGCGCGCGCGCCTTGACGCGCATGTTGATGTCCTTGGACACCAGCACCACGTCGCGCGGTGCATATTCCTTGCGCAGTGCCTCGACCACACCGAGGATCTGGTTGTCGGCCTTGCCCTGCGGCAGGCTCATGGGGAGGGAGTAGTCCAGCACTTTCGTCTGGAAGAACAGGCAGCCCCCGGCTTCCTTGTGCCCGGTGGTGTCAAGCTTCAGGCCTTTGGCGATGTCGGCGCCGCTGGTGCCGGCCAGCGCATCGAGCGTGCGGCTGGTTTGCCGGGCATTGCGCGCGACTTCGGTCATGCCCTTTTTGTGGCCGTCGAGCTCTTCCAGCACGATCATGGGCAGGAAGATGTCATGTTCCTCGAAGCGGAACAGGCACATCGGGTCATGCATCAAGACGTTGGTGTCGAGCACAAACAGCTTGGCCGGTCCGGTGTGTTTCGGTTTTTTTGGCTTGGTCACGGACTCGGGCCGGGCCGGTGCGAGCGCCTCCTGTTTCAGGTGGTTTTTGGCGCCCGTTGTACCGGTATGCCTCTGCTCTTTGGGCAGGTAGGCTGCAGGGTGCTCTGCCTCGCCGCCGGCCGAACGGCTGTCAAACAGCTCCAGCGCCGCTGGCTGATGGGCTGGCCCGGCCTGATCCGTTTTTCGCGTCGCTTTGGCGTGTGAGCGGGCCGGCGCGTCGAGAGCGTCGGCAGAAAGCAAAGCGGCACGTTTGGTCGGGGCGGGTGGCAAGGGCATAGTGCTTAAAGCTCACTGGATAGGGGTTCAAGAAGCGAAAAAGCCGCCTGGAGGCCAGGGCGGCTTTTTCGGTGGGCGCAGTCGCTAAGGTCAACAGCATGAAGTCATTATGCACGACTCTTGTGACATGTCTGGGGGCCTTTGACGATGGTGCGCAAAGGGTTTTTCAGGCCGCTTTTTTCAGGGCCTTGACGGCCTTGAGAACGTCATCCACATGACCGGGCACTTTCAGGCCACGCCACTCTTCCTTGAGCGTGCCGTCGGCACCCACGAGGAAGGTGCTGCGCTCAATGCCCTTGACCTTTTTGCCGTACATGATCTTGTTCTTGACCACACCGAACATGTGGCACATTTTTTCTTCGGTGTCGGCAATCAGCTCGAAGGGCAGCTCAAGCTTGGCCTTGAACTCGTCGTGCGACTTCATGTTGTCGCGCGAGACGCCGAACACGGTGGCACCGGCTTTGACGAAATCCTTGTAGCGGTCGCGGAACTGCATGGCTTCGGTGGTGCAGCCGGGGGTGTTGTCCTTGGGGTAGAAATACAGGACCACCACGTGGCCGAGGTGGGTTTGGTTGGAAACCTTGACGCCGCTGGTGGCGTTGGCTTCAAATTCGGGGAGTGGTTTATTGACGACGACTGCCATACTGCTTGGACCCTGACAAAAGTAGTTGTAATTAGCCGTTGGCTTTGGCAGCAACATTTGGGCCAAAACCCCTACGCCGCGCCAGATGCAACCCTAGATTTTACCCTGAAAGCTCCAGAGGCGTCCCAAGGCGCGGGAAGTGCCGGCTGCAAGGCACTGGCAGCGCGCCTCTGGCCCATTTTTCAGGGGTGCTCCTGTTCGATACGCCGGGCTTGCAGAATGCAGGCGCGGGTGCCAAAACTGCTCAAACGCCTTGATGGTCTGGCGCCTCGATCAGCAGCGCGGTGACCACGTTGCGGCCCTCGCCGGCCAGGATGTTGTAGGTGCGGCAGGCTGCCAGCGTGTCCATGGTCTCGACGCCGATGCGGGCTGCCATCAGGCTGCGCAAGAAGGCCGGCGGCGGAAAGCGCAGGCGGTTCCCGCTGCCGAAAATCACCAGCTCCGGCCGGGTTTCGGCCAGGCGCTCGAAGTGCGCGGCGGTGAGGTCCTCGAAACATGCGCAATCCCAGGCAAATTTTTCACCGCGCGAGCCGATCACGATGCTGTGCCCGATCTTTTCCGCCACACCCTGGTTGCCCAGGCCGATCCATCCCGGCCCATAACCCAGGATGGATGGAGCGTCGAGGTGGTCAGGCTGTAATTTCATGCGGTGTTCAGTCGGGGGTGATGGGGGGTGCCGGCCAGCGAAATCGCGGTTTTATGTGGTCAAATTATAGATTCCGTCCCAATTTCCGCTTGCCAGCGTGCCCATTGCGTCCCTGCAGACCCCCGCGCGAGCTGAAGAACGAGAACTGACCATGAAATTGATCACCAAATCGGCCAAACTGGCCAACGTGCTTTATGACATCCGCGGCCCGATCATGGATGCCGCCAAGCAGATGGAGGAAGAGGGGCAAAAGCTCATCAAGCTCAACCTCGGCAACCTTGCGGTGTTCGGTTTCGATGCGCCGGAAGAAGTCCAGCAGGACATGATCCGCAACCTGCCGTCCTCGGCCGGGTACTCGGACAGCAAAGGGATTTTTGCGGCGCGCAAGGCGGTCATGCACGAAACCCAGCGGCAGGGCATCAAGGGCGTGACGCTGGACGACATCTACCTCGGCAATGGCGCGAGCGAGCTGATCTCCATGGCCACCAATGCCCTGCTGGACAACGGCGACGAGCTGCTGCTGCCTTCACCCGATTACCCCCTGTGGACGGCTTCCACCAGCCTCTCGGGCGGCACGCCGGTGCATTACCTGTGCGACGAGGGCAATGGCTGGATGCCCGATCTGGCCGACATACGCGCAAAAATCACGCCCAGGACCAAGGGCATCGTGGTCATCAACCCGAACAACCCGACCGGCGCCCTGTATTCCGACGACCTGCTCAAGGGCATTGTTGCGATTGCCCGCGAGCACGGCCTGGTGATCCTGGCCGACGAGGTGTACGACAAGGTCCTGTACGACGGCGTCAAACACACGGCCATTGCCAGCCTGTCCACCGATGTGCTGACGCTGACCTTCAACTCGCTGTCCAAGAGCTACCGCTCCTGCGGCTACCGCGCCGGCTGGATGGTGGTGTCCGGACCGAAGAAGGAAGCGCAGGACTACATCGAAGGCCTGAACATGCTGGCCAACATGAAGCTGTGCTCCAACGTGCCGGGCCAGTGGGCCATCCAGACCGCGCTGGGCGGCTACCAGAGCATCAATGACCTGACCTGCGAAGGCGGACGCCTGCGCCGCCAGCGCGATCTGGCGTATGAACTGATCACCGCCATTCCCGGTGTGAGCTGCGTCAAGCCGAGCGCGGCGCTCTACATGTTCCCGCGGCTCGACCCCAAGGTCTACCCAATCACCGACGACCGCCAGTTTTTCCTGGAACTGCTCAAGGAAACCAAGGTAATGCTGGTGCAGGGCACCGGTTTCAACTGGGCGGCGCCGGACCACTTCCGCATTGTTTTCCTGCCGCACGAGGAAGACCTTCGGGAAGCGATTGGGCGCATTGCCAAATTCCTCGAAAGCCGCAGACAAAGCGGGCAGCCGGCCCGCGCCAAACCAGCCGACAAATCGGCCGAACTGCTTCTTAAATAACCCGAATAAAAATGACATCGACTCCTCTGAAACCGATCAAGATAGGCCTTCTGGGCATGGGCACCGTGGGCAGCGGTGTGTTCACCGTCCTGAAGCGCAACCAGGAAGAAATTTTTCGCCGCGCGGGCCGCAGCATAGAAATCGCGATGGTCGCCGACCTTGACACCGCCCGTGCGCAGGCCGCCGCCGGTGCGGGCGTGGAAGTGGTGGCCGATGCGCGCAGGATCATCGCCAACCCCGACATCGACATCGTGATCGAGCTGATCGGCGGCTACGGCATCGCCAAGGCACTGGTGATGGAAGCGATTGAGGCCGGCAAACACGTGGTCACCGCCAACAAGGCCTTGCTTGCCGTGCATGGCACCGAAATTTTTGCCGCTGCCCACCGCAAGGGCGTGATGGTTGCCTTCGAGGCGGCGGTCGCCGGTGGCATTCCCATCATCAAGGCGTTGCGCGAAGGCCTCACGGCGAACCGCATCGAGTGGATTGCCGGCATCATCAACGGCACGACCAACTTCATCCTCAGCGAGATGCGCGACAAGGGCCTGGACTTCGACGTCGTGCTGAAAGAGGCGCAACGCCTCGGTTACGCCGAAGCAGACCCGACCTTCGACATCGAAGGCGTGGACGCCGCGCACAAGGCCACGCTGATGTCGGCCATTGCCTTCGGCATCCCGGTGCAGTTCGACAAGGCCTATGTCGAGGGCATCACCAAGCTGGGCGCGCAGGACATCAAATACGCCGAGCAGCTGGGCTACCGCATCAAGCTGCTGGGCATCACCAAGCGCACGGCCAAAGGCATCGAGCTGCGCGTGCACCCCAGCCTGGTGCCGGCCAAGCGCCTGATCGCCAATGTCGAAGGAGCGATGAACGCAGTGGTGGTGCAGGGCGATGCCGTCGGCACCACGCTGTATTACGGCAAGGGCGCCGGCAGCGAACCGACCGCCAGCGCGGTGATTGCCGACCTGGTCGACATCGCGCGCCTGCACGGCGCCGACGCTGCGCAGCGCGTGCCGCATCTGGCCTTCCAGCCGCAGTCCATGAGCGACATGCCCGTGCTGCCCATGGGCGAGGTGGTCACGAGTTATTACCTGCGCCTGAACGTGGCCGACAAGGCTGGCGTGCTGGCCAGTGTGACCGGCATCCTGGCCGAAGCAGGCATCAGTATTGACGCCGTGCTGCAGCGCGAAGCCGACGAGGTGGGCGGTGAGGGTTCCACCCACACCGACCTCATCATCCTCACGCACGACTGCGTCGAAGCGAAGATGAACGGCGCCCTGGCGCAAATGCAGGCGCTACCCACCGTGCTCTCGCCGATCACACGCATCCGCAAAGAGGAACTGGCTTGATGCGTTATCTGTCCACCCGCGGCCACGCGGACCGCAAGCGCTTCTGCGAGATCCTGCTCGAAGGCCTGGCACCCGATGGCGGGCTTTATCTGCCCGAAACCTATCCGCAGGTCAATGCGGCCACGCTCGACAGCTGGCGCGCGATTTACCGCGACTCGGGTTACGCCGCGCTGGCGTTCGAGGTGCTGTCGCTCTACATCGACGACATTCCGGCCGCTGACCTGAAAGCCATTTGCAGCAAGACCTACACCGAGGAAGTTTTCGGCACGCCGGAGATTGTTCCGCTGCGCAAGCTGGAGGACGGCCTCTACCTCGAAGCCCTGTCCAACGGCCCGACCCTGGCCTTCAAGGACATGGCCATGCAGCTGCTGGGCAACCTGTTCGAATATGAACTGGCGCGCCGTGGCGAAGAACTCAACATCCTGGGCGCCACCAGCGGCGACACCGGCAGCGCCGCCGAATATGCGATGCGCGGCAAGAAGGGCGTGCGTGTGTTCATGACCTCGCCACAAGGCCGCATGAGCCCCTTCCAGCAGGCGCAGATGTTCAGCCTGCAGGACGAAAATATCCACAACATTGCCATCGAAGGCGTGTTCGACGATTGTCAGGACATTGTCAAGGCCGTGTCCAACGACCTGGACTTCAAACGCAAGTACAAAATCGGCACGGTCAACTCGATCAACTGGGCGCGGCTGCTGGCGCAGGTCGTTTACTACTTTGCCGGTTACTTCCAGGCGACCACGACAAGCGGTCAGCGGGTGAGTTTCACCGTGCCCTCGGGCAACTTCGGCAACGTCTGCGCCGGCCACGTGGCTCGCATGATGGGCCTGCCGATAACGCAGCTGGTGGTGGCCACCAACGAGAACGATGTGCTCGACGAGTTCTTCCGCACCGGCGTGTACCGCGTGCGGGCCAGCGCCGACACGCATGAAACCTCCAGCCCGTCCATGGACATTTCCAAGGCCTCGAACTTCGAGCGTTTTGTGTTTGACCTGCTGGGCCGCGATGCAGCGCGTGTGGCCGACCTGTTCGGCGCGCAGCTTTCCACACAGGGCCGGTTTGACCTGAGCGGCGACACCACCTTCCAGTCGGCCGCGCAGCACTACGGTTTCACCAGCGGCAAAAGCACCCATGCCGACAGGCTGCAGACGATTCGCGACACCTTTGCGCGTTTCGGCACCATGATCGATACACACACAGCCGACGGCCTGAAAGTGGCGCGCCAGAACCTGACGCCTAACGTGCCCATGATCGTGCTGGAGACCGCCTTGCCGATCAAATTTGCCGAGACCATTGAAGAAGCGCTCGGCCAGCTGCCGCCGCGGCCGGCAAAATTTGAAGGCATCGAGGCGCTGCCCAAACGCGTGCAGCGCATGCCGGCCGACGTGGCGCAGGTGAAAGCCTACATCGCTGCACATACAAGCTGAATCGGCCTCCAGCCCTTCAGGCGCGGGCGCCAACAGCTATTGAATCAGTAGCAGAACCAGGATCGGTGAACTTGATATGAACGTTGTTGCATTTGCCGGTTATTCCGGCTCAGGAAAAACAACGCTGGTGGAAGGCCTGATCCCCGCGCTCAAGCAGCGTGGGCTGCGGGTCTCGGTGGTCAAACATGCGCACCACAAATTCGACATTGACCACCCCGGCAAGGACACCTGGCGGCACCGCCAGGCCGGCGCCCTCGAGGTGGTGGTGGCATCGGAAAACCGGCTGGCGCTGATCCGCGAATTCGAAAAGCCCACGGTGCTGTCGGTGCACCACCTGATTGCCGAACTGTACGAAGGCGTGGACTGGGTGCTGGTGGAAGGCTTCAAGAGCAGCGACCTGCTCAAGGTGGAAGTCTGGCGCGCCGACTCCGGCCAGCCCGTGCGTTATCCGGACGATGATTTTGTGGTTGCCATTGCCACCGACTCACCCGGCCAGCTGCCGCAAGCCACCCTCAGGCCAGTGCTGGATTTGAACGATGTCAATGCCGTCGCAGACTGGCTGCTCGACAATCAGGAACGATTTGTTTACCGCGCCGAGTTCTATGCATGAACACTTCCGCTGCCTCACCCGTTCCCGCCGCCCGTCCGCCACTCAAGGCGCTGGACGAGGCGCTGGCCGAACTGCTGGCCTGTGCCACGCCGCTGTCGGGCCAGGAGACAGTCTCTACCTTTGATGCCGACGGCCGCGTGCTGGCCCAGGACGTGGTCTCGGCGTTGCAGGTGCCGCCCGAAGACAACAGCGCCATGGACGGTTATGCCGTTCGCAGCAACGAGCTGGCCGACGAAGGCGTGGTGCTGAAGGTGTCGCAGCGCATTCCGGCCGGCAGCACCGGCAGCGCGCTCGAGCCCGGTACCGTCGCCCGCATTTTCACCGGCGCACCGATTCCCACAGGTGCTGATGCCGTGGTGATGCAGGAAGACTGCCAGCCGCTGCCCGACCGCGAAGGTTTTGTCCGCATCCAGCAGCTTCCCCGTCCCGGGCAGTGGATACGCCGCGCCGGTGAAGACGTCAGGCGCGGTGCCACGGTGCTCTCAAAAGGTGAGCGGCTCACGCCCGCTGCACTTGGGCTGGCGGCCAGTATTGGCATGAATGTGCTGCAGGTTGCCCAGCGGCCGCGGGTGGCGCTGTTTTCCACCGGCGACGAACTGGTCATGCCCGGCGAAGTTGCGCCCGAGCAGATGCGGCCCGGCGCCATCTACAACTCCAACCGTTTCTTTCTGCGCGCCTTGCTGCTGCGCCTGGGCTGCGAGGTGAGTGATTTGGGCATCGTGCCGGACCAGCGCGAGGCCACGCTCGCCGCGCTGCGCAGTGCCAGCCAGAACCATGACCTGATCCTGACCAGCGGCGGCGTGTCCGTTGGCGAAGAAGACCACATCAAGCCCGCCGTGCAGCAGCTCGGCTCGCTGGACCTCTGGCAGATCGCCATGAAGCCCGGCAAGCCTTTTGCCTATGGCCGCGTCGGCAGCGCCCACTTCATGGGCCTGCCGGGCAACCCGGTGTCCAGCTACCTGACCTTTCTGCTGCTGGTGCAGCCTTTCCTGCTCAGGCTGCAGGGCGTGACGGATGTTGCTCCGAAGGCCATCGCTGTTCCGGCCCATTTCACGCTGGCCAAGGGCGACAGGCGCCGCGAGTTCCTGCGCGTGCGGCGCAATGCTGCGGGCGGCCTGGAGCTGTTTGCCAACCAGAGCTCCGGCGTGCTGACCTCGGCCGTCTGGAGCGACGGCGTGGTGGACAACCCGGCGGGGCAGACCATCGCACACGGCGACATCGTGCGTTTTATTGCTTTTTCGGAATGGCTGGCATGAAGATCACCGTCAGATATTTTGCCTCCGTGCGCGAGGCCGTCGGGCAGGGCAGCGAACAGCTCGACACCACGGCCGGCAGCCTGTCCGCCCTGCGTGATGAGCTGATCACGCGCGGCCCCGCCTATGCGCAGGCTTTGGCGCGCGGCCGGTCGGTGCGCATGGCGCTCAACCAGGTCATGAGCGACGAGTCGGCGGCTTTGAGCGAAGGCTGCGAGGTTGCCTTCTTCCCGCCCGTGACGGGCGGCTAGGCTCCGACTCTCTCGTCCAGGCGCTGCAGGCGTTCCGCCAGCGCAGCAGAAGCCCGGGTCATGGGGCTGCGGAGCCCGTCGCGAAGCAGTCCCTGGCGAGCCATCAGCGCCTTGAGCGGGCCCGGGTTGGGTTCCGAAAACAAGCCATCAATCAGCGGCAGCAGCGGCGCCCACAAGGCACTGGCCTGAGCGGTTTCGCCCGCCCTGAGCAAGGCGATGACCCGGACAAAACGCTGCGTGTGCACATGCGCGGCCGCGGCGATGGCGCCATGGCCGCCTTGCGAGACCGTCGAGAAAATATTCACGTCCTCGCCGGCCAGCACCTGCAGGCGGCCATCGGCAATCAGGGCCCGCGTCTTGGCCGGGTCGCCGCCGCAGTCCTTGATGGCGCAGATGCGCGGGTGGCCGGCCAGCGCCAGCAGGGTGGCCAGGTCCAGCGTGCTGCCGGTGCGGTAGGGAATGTCGTAAAGAATCAGCGGCACGGCGCTGGCGTCGGCCAGTGCACTGAACCATTCGATGAGGCCCGCCTGGGAAGGGCGGATATAGCTGGGCGCCGGCAGCAGGATGCCGCTGATGCCCAGCGCCCCCAGCGTTTTGATGCGTTCTGCCGTTTTGCCCAGGTGGTAGCCCGACACACCCATCACCACCGGCAGGCCCGGCGCTTCGGCCATCACCACTTGCAGCACGTCGATTTGTTCTTCATCGCTTAGCGCCGCGGCTTCGCCGGTGGAGCCGCACACCACCAGCCCGGCGATGCCGCTGGTCCGGTAATGCGCCACCAGGCCCTTCAGGGCCGTGTAGTCAATGTTATCTCCGTTGAACGGGGTAACGAGTGGAATCCAGAGGCCCGAAAAATCCGGGTCTGATGAGTCTGTGGTCTGCATGAATACCTCCTGAAAAACGACCGGCTTGAAGGCCGCCATCAGAACAAGAGGTGGTACGCGCAGAAAGACCTGGGGAAAGGGGCTGTTGCAGGTTCCATCGCTCATTCGACGACGGAACCGCAGCCCCGGTCAAATGAGCAACGGTTTTTTCGATTTGCCGGCGCACGCGTCCTGGCCCGGGGCGCCGGAGGGCATCCAGGTGGTCAGGCGGCTTGTACGTTCGGTCATGCGGGAAATCTTACCTGCATGCACTGCCTTTGGGGGGCGCGAGTGGCAAAATTGCAACCATGACATCTCCCCGCGTATTGATCACCCCTGCAGACTTCAACCTCGCCGACGAGGTGGCAGCACTGCGCGCGGGCGACAAACGGGTAGGCGCGGTGTGTACTTTCACAGGCACTGTTCGCGATCGCAACGATGGGAGCGATGTGCGCTCCATGGAACTCGAGCACTACCCCGGCATGACCGAAAAAGCCATCGAGGCCATGATCGACGAGGCGATGGCGCGTTTCGATATTTTCGGCGTCCGGGTGATCCACCGCGTGGGCCTGCTGCAGCCGCTGGACCAGGTGGTTTTGGTGGCGGTGACCTCGGCTCACCGCGGCGAGAGTTTCCAGGCCTGCGAGTTCCTGATGGACTACCTCAAGACGCAGGCGCCGTTCTGGAAGAAAGAGCAGACGGCGGAGGGTGCACGCTGGGTCGATGCGCGGGTCAGCGACGATGCTGCGCTGGCCAAGTGGGGCATCCAGGCCAGCAACGCCTGATTCCATTTCTAAATCATCCGTGCACTTTGTCGGCTTCGCTAGCCGTACGTTTGTACTGTCGTCGCTTCGCCTTCG
>CAZIYA010000106.1:0-10831 GCA_964543355.1 uncultured Polaromonas sp. | reverse complement strand
CGCCCACGGGAAACGCTTGTAGATCTGGTCACCCAGGATCTGCGCCGTAGCCCTGGCCTGCTGCAGCCGTTCAGCCGGAATTTCGCAGTGAAAGCTTTGCGGCAACAGGCGTCCGGTCTTGCTGTCTTCCAGCCGGTCCAGCACCTGGCGCATGATGCGAAAGCTCGATGGCACCAGGCCGCTGGCATCGCCCGAATGCACGCCTTCGGTGAGGATCTCGACTTTCAGCACACCGCTGGCCATGCCGCGCAGCGAAGTCGTCAGCCAGAGCTGGTCGTAGTTGCCGGCGCCCGAGTCCAGGCAGATCACCAGGCCTACGTCACCGAGCCTTGTGCGCAAGGCATCGACATAGGGCAGCAGGTCGTAGGAGCCGCTTTCCTCGCAGGTTTCAACGATGCCGACAATGCGCGGGTGCGGCACGTTTTGCGCCTTGAGGGCCTGGATGGCCGCAATGCTGGCGTACACCGCATAACCGTCGTCGGCGCCGCCGCGGCCGAACAGCTTGCCGTCTTCGTACTTGGGCGTCCAGGGCCCCAGGTCGTTGCGCCAGCCGGTGAACTCGGGCTGCTTGTCGAGGTGGCCGTACATCAGGACGGTTTCCGTGGAGCCGGCTTTGGTCGCCGGCACCTCGAAAAACAGCACCGGCGTGCGGCCTTCGAGGCGCACGATCTCGAGCGTCAGTCCCTGGACCTTTTGTGCTTCCACCCAGGCGGCGGCATTGCGCAGCACGGTTTCGATGTGGCCATGGCCGGCCCAGTCGGCGTCAAAGGACGGCGACTTGGCGGGGATGGTGATGTAGTCGGCGATCTGCTTGACGATGTCACCGTCCCACTGGGCGCTGACCTGGGACAGGGCCTGGGCGGCGTCGAGCACGCCGGCGGGAATTTCTCGATGCAGGGGGGCGTTCATGAATAAACTCCGGAAGAAGGGGTTCGGCGGGACGGTCCGGCTGAACCGTCACTGTAACCGTGCTGCGGATATCCTGCCAGCCCGTCGTCTGGGACGTCGCTGCATGGCAGGACATTTTCTGTGACCATGTCGGAAACTTCATCCCCTATTTGCAGGAGCCCCTGCCTTGAAAACATCCACACCCTCTTCCTTGGGCATTCGCGCCGGCATAGGCGGCTGGACCTACGAGCCCTGGCGAAAGAATTTCTATCCCGCGGGTTTGCCGCACAGCCAGGAGCTGGGCTACGCCAGCCGGCAGCCGAATGCCATCGAGGTCAACGGCACGTACTACAGCACCTTCAGGCCGGAGACTTTTGCCAAATGGCGCGACGAAACACCCGACGGTTTTGTTTTTTCGCTCAAGGCCAGCCGCTTCACCACGAACCGCCGGGTGCTCGCTGAAGCGGGCGGGTCGATGGAGCGTTTTGTCGGCAGTGGCATCAGCGAACTCGGTGACAAGCTGGGACCCATCGTCTGGCAGTTCATGCCGACCAAGGTATTCGATGCGGAAGACTTCGAAGCCTTCCTGGCGCTGCTGCCCCGCCAGGTAGATGGCCTTGCCCTGCGCCATGTGCTGGACGTGCGGCATGCCAGCTTCATGTCGGCGGACTACCTGAAGCTGGCGCGCAAATACCGGTGCGCCACCGTGTTCTGCGATTCAGACGATTACCCTTCGTTTGCCGACCTGACCGCAGACTTTGTCTACGCCCGGCTGATGCGCAGCCAGGCACGGCTTGTCAGCGGCTACGCGCCTAAAGCCCTCGACAGCTGGGCGCAAGCCGCCCGGACCTGGGCCGATGGCGGTGAACCTGCGGACCTGCCGCGCGTGGAAACGAAAGCCAAGACCAGCCCGCCGCGCGATGTTTTCATGTTTTTCATCAACGGCGCCAAGGAACGGGCGCCGGCGGCCGCGATGGGTTTGCTGCAGCGGCTGGGTTTCAAGCCCATGGCCTAGGGTCGCCTGCGTCGCCGACGGGATCAGGCCCTGGCACCGTCTTGCATTCCTCAAAAATACGTGCCGTGCACTGTCGGCAAATGGCCGGGTCCAGCCGCGCGAAAATCGTGGCGATCGCGCTGCGCTTGTCGGGAAACTGATGTTCAGGGCCCAGTAAACGGGTGAAGCCCGTGGTCTGCCACATCTGGATCACTTCCGGACGCGGCCGGTGAAAGTACAGGTCACCGCCCATCGCGCGGCGCGCATTGAGCTCGGCCTCCCAGAGCTGCGCACCGGCCAGGTCGATGAAGTTCATGCTTTTGCCCATCACCAGCAGGTGTTTTTGCGGCTGCGGGCTGTGGCGCAGCGCGTGCAGCGTATCGGCCACATGCTGGGTGGCACCGAAATACACCTCGCCTTCCATACGCAGCAATTTCAGCTGCGGACATTCTGGAAGCGGTGTCTTGCTGTCAGCGAGCACAACGAATTGACGGTCCGGCGCCCAGCTGTCAAAGCCCATGGTGCGCATCGCCGGTTTGGACGTGCGGTACAGAAAAGACATCAGTGACAGCAGCGTGCCCAGCAGGATCGCGATTTCCAGCCGGATGCTGACAGTTGCCACCAGCGTGGCGAGCGCCACGCCAAACTCGGTTCGGCTCAGCGTGAACAGCTGCTTCCAGCGTTGGAGGTCCAGCAGCGATACCGCCACCAGTACCAGCAAGGCAGCCAGCGCGGCCATCGGGATCTGCGCCAGCAAACCCGCGCTGACTGCCACCAGTCCCAGCAGCAAGATGGCGGAAAACACCGCCGCCAGCGGCGTGCGGGCGCCGGCCTCCAGGTTCGGCATGGACCGGTTCAGCGAGCCGCAGGACACGTAGGAGGAGAAGAAGCCGCCCACGATGTTGGACAGGCCCTGGCCGCGGAATTCGCGGTTGGCATCAATGCGCTGGCCGGAACGCGCGGCCACCGCCTTGGCAATCGAGATCGACTGCCCCAGCGCCACGATGGTCAGCGCAAACGCCAGGCCCAGCAACTCCGGCAGCGCTGCCCAGCTGACATGCGGAACTGCAAATTTCGGCCAGGGCGTTTCGATCTGGCCGATGGTGCGAAGCGGCAAGGCCGCTGCGCCCGGGTAAGACGTCCAGGCCCAAGCCAACGCAGTTGCTGCCACCAGGCCGATCAGCATGTAGGGCCAGTTACGACGCAAGCGCCGCACCAGCAGGGCCGTGCCCAGGGTCACACCCGCTGCGGCCAGTGCCGCCGGCTGCACGGACTGGAGCTGGGCGAACACATGCACCAGCACCGCCGCCGCCCCGTGCTCTGCCGCAGCGGGCAGACCCAGCAGGTCAGGCAGGGCATAAATGGCAATCAGCACTGCCGCGCCCGAAGTGAAGCCGAACAGTGCCGCCGGTGAAATGAAATTAGCCAGCGTGCCCAGCCGCAGCGCCCCAATCAGCCACTGCATGACGCCCACCATCACGGTGACCGCCAGCGCCATCTGGATGTAGACCGGGCTGAAGGCCAGCGCCAGCGGCGAGAGCATGGCAAACAGCGCCAGCGAGTTGGCGTTGGTCGGGCCCGACATCACATGCCAGCTGGAGCCGAACAGCGCCGCAATGATGCAGGGCACGATGGCGGTGTACAGGCCGTATTCGGGCGGCAGGCCGGCCAGCGTGGCAAAGGCAATGCCCTGCGGCAACACCAGCACGGCGCCCAGCACACCGGCCATCGCGTCGGCGCGCAAGGTGGCCGCAGTGACCTGGTGAACCCAGTTGCCGAACAGGCGTTCCAGCAGCTTCAACGGGGGGACGGCGGGCTTTGTTTCCGTGGAACCTTGCATGTCTGGAGCATAACGCGGCGTCGTGCGGCCTCAGGCCAGTCCGGACAGGCGCAGCAACAGGCCGGCCAGCGCACAGGCGCCAATCACTGGAATCACACCCACCTTGTAACGCAGCAGCGCGACCCCGGCCGCAACCATGATGAGCAGCGCCGGCCATTCCATTCTTGAGGAAAACCCGGCTGAAACCCCTGCCGGGAAAAGGACATGCGCTATGAAAAACAGGGCAAGACTGGCAATCACACCGACCACGGCGGCCGTGATGGCGGCCAGCGGTGCGGTGAAGTGCAGCTTGCCGTGCGTGGACTCCACCACCGGCCCGCCGGCCAGGATGAAGATGAAAGACGGCAGAAAGGTGAACCAGGTCACCAGCAGTGCCGCCAGGGCGGCGCCCTGGAACAGGGCCTCGGGCCCCAGCACCTCTTTGGTCCAGCCGCCGACAAACGCCACAAAGGCCACAACCATGATCAGCGGCCCCGGCGTGGTTTCGCCAAGCGCCAGGCCGTCGATCATCTGCGGCCCGGTGAGCCAGCCAAACTGTTCGACCGCGCCCTGGTACACATAGGGCAGCACCGCATAGGCGCCGCCAAAAGTCAGGAGCGCCGCCTTGGTGAAAAACCAGCTCATCTGCGTCAGCGCCCCGTTCCAGCCTTGCCAGAGCATCAGCGCACCCATCGGCAGGAGCCAGAGCACCGCGGCGGCGACCAGCACCTTGGCCAGCCGCGCGGGGCTGAAACGCGCGTGCTCGGGCGTGGGTGTGTCGTCATCGATCAGTGCGGGCGCATGAACCGCCACCGTGCTTCCGTGCGTGCCACCGGCGGCAAATTGTCCGGGTGCAAAGCGTGCACACAGCCAGCCGGTCAGTGCAGCGCCCAGCACCACCCAGGGGAAAGGCACATGCAGGACTGCAATCGCTATGAAACTGATAGCTGCTACCGCCCATGGGACAGGGGCTTTGACCGGATTTTTCAATGATTTGCTGCCGATGCGGTGCACCGCCTGCAGCACAATGGCCGCCACCGCCGGCTTGATGCCGTAAAACAGCCCGGCCACCAGCGGCACGTCGCCAAAGGCAACATACACCCAGCTCAAGGCGATCAGGATGAACAGTGAAGGCAGCACAAAAAGCGCACCGGCCACCACACCACCCCAGGTCCGGTGCATCAGCCAGCCGATGTAGGTGGCCAGCTGCTGGGCCTCGGGCCCGGGCAGCATCATGCAGTAGTTGAGCGCATGCAGAAATCGCTTTTCCGAAATCCAGCGTTTCTGCTCGACCAGCTCCCGGTGCATGATGGCAATCTGCCCGGCCGGCCCGCCGAAGCTGATGAAGCCGAGCTTGAGCCAGAACCGGAAGGCTTCGCGAAAACTGACCGCTTTCGGCATGTCGGTGGTCTGCGTCATGCGCCAGCACCTGTCATGGTTTCCGGCTTCCAGTTGTGTGTTTCGGGCAGTTGTCCTTGCCACACGGCTCTGGCTTCGCTGGTGCACCAGGCGTAAAGGGCGTCGTACAGCGGCATGGCGGCTTCCAGCATCCCGTGGTCGTCGGCATGCAGGCGGGACAAACCCAGCGAGAAGGCCAGCAAGCCGGCGCACTGCGGCTCCAGCGCCAGGCGGTCCGTGTCGGCCCCGCGCACGATGCGGGCCAGGCGGTCCACGGCCGGGTCTTCAATTTCGAACGCGCGAAGCAAGCCATCAAAACTGCACCACTCGCCTTCGTGCGACACCGGTGCGCCCGGAATGTCGTAGGCCACAGCGTGCAGTCGCGCCGCTTCACTGAAGACCTGCGCGGTCGGCACGTAGAAAAATTCGGCGCGCGGATCGATAAAACGTCGAATCAGCCAGGGGCAGGCGATGCGGTCTATCTTGGGCCGCTCGCGGGTGATCCAGCGCGACGCCTGCTCTCCGGTCACGCCCCAGTCGGGGCGCTTGCGCATGGTGAGCAGCGGCGTCGCGCGCCATTGGGCGATGTTGGAGGCGATGTCGACCCCGTCTTCACCCCCTTCGATGCCGCCGGCCAGCGCGTAGGCATCCCAACCGGCGGCACGCAGCGCAGCGACGGCATCGGCGCTGACGTTGTGGCCATACACGCAGTAAACCACCACCTCGCGCGGCGGGCCGGAGGCCGCCAGTTCAGCGACCTCTTCCGGTGCGCAGCGGCGGGCGCCCGCGAGCATGCGCGGGCTTTCGAGGAATTTGCCTTCGCGGCGAACATCGAGCAGCAAAGGCATGTCAGCGCGGCCCGTGCGGGACGCGAGTTCTTGCGGGGAAACAGAAAGAAGGGAAGGGACGGAAAGGGTAGAGGTGTCCACGGAATACTCCAATGAGTTGCCAGCGCTTGGACGGGACACCGTCTATCTGTGAAGAGTCGGGAGGCTGAAATCCCGATGCGCAAATAATAGCATCGGTTTCACGCAGCCGCCAGCTCGCCCCTAGCCGTGCTGGAACTTGAACACCGCCCGGCTGGCGCGCGCATTAGGCCAGAAGCGGATTTCCTGGCCGTCCTGCAGGCCAAAACTGTCCAGGATGTTCAGCCGGTTTTTTTGCGCCAGCGCCGCAAAATCGCGCAGCGTGCCGACCCGGATGTTCGGCGTGTCGTACCACTGGTAGGGCAGCACCTTGGTCACCGGCATGCGTCCGCGCAGAACGGCCAGCCGGTTCGGCCAGTGGCCGAAGTTTGGAAATGCCACGATGCCGGTACGGCCCACGCGCGCGGTTTCGCGCAGCATGACCTCGGCATTGCGCAGGTGCTGCAGGGTATCGATCTGCAGCACCGCGTCAAAACTCGCATCGCCAAACATGGCCAGGCCTTCGTCCAGATTGAGCTGGATGACATTGACGCCGCGCGTCACGCAGGCCTGAATGTTGGCGTCGTCTATCTCCACACCGTAACCGGTGCAGTTGCGCTCGCGAATCAGGTGGTCCAGCATGGCGCCGTCGCCGCAGCCGAGGTCCAGCACACGCGAACCTTGGGGAACCAGCCGGGCAATCGACAGCTGGTCGGCAGAAAGTACGGGAGCCGTTTTCAGCATGGCGCCACCTTGCTCTCGAAATAGGAGCGCACGATGCCCATGTAACGGGGGTCATCGAGCAAAAAGGCATCGTGTCCGTGGGGCGCGTCGATTTCGGCGTAACTTACCTCGCGCTGATTGTCGAGCAAGGCCTTGACAATTTCGCGGCTGCGCGCCGGCGAGAAGCGCCAGTCGGTCTTGAAGCTCACGAGCAGGAACCTGGCTTTGGCCGGTGCCAGCGCCTTCGTGAGCTGGCCGCCATGGTCGCCAGCGGGATCGAAATAGTCCAGTGCCCGCGTGATCAGCAGGTAGGTGTTTGCATCGAAGTATTCGCTGAACTTGTCGCCCTGGTAACGCAAATAACTTTCGATCTGGAACTCGACGTCCTGTGTGCTGTACCGGTAGGCGCCTGCCCGCGCCGGCACCTCGGCAGAACCGGCCTCTGCACCTGTGGTTTCCACAACCGCCTGCCTGAGCTGGCGCCCGAATTTTTCGTTCATCACGTCGTCGCTGAGGTAGGTGATGTGTCCGATCATGCGGGCAATCCGCAGGCCACGCTGGGGCAACACGCCATGGCGGTAGAAGTGGCCGCCGTGAAAATCAGGGTCGGTCACGATGGCGCGGCGCGCCACTTCATTGAAAGCAATGTTTTCGGCCGTCAGGTTGGGAGCACTCGCCACCACCACCGCATGGCGCACACGGTCCGGGTATTGCAGCGTCCAGCTCAGTGCCTGCATGCCGCCCAGGCTGCCACCCATGACTGCTGCGAGGGTCTGGATGCCGAGCGCATCGAGCAACCTGGCCTGCGCATGGACCCAGTCCTGCACGGTGACGACTGGAAAGTCGGCGCCGTAGATCTCGCCGCTGTCGGGGTTGCGCTGCATGGGCCCGGTCGAACCGAAGCAGGAGCCCAGGTTGTTCACGCCGATGACAAAAAATACATTGGTATCGACGGGCTTGCCGGGGCCGATCATGGTGTCCCACCAACCTTCCGATTTAGGCAGCTCGACACCCCGTTCATCTACGTAAACGCCGGCCACATGGTGCGAAGCGTTGAGCGCGTGGCAAATCAGCACCGCGTTGGACCTGTCGGCATTGAGCGTGCCGTAGGTCTCATAGGCAAGGTCGTAGGCACGAAGGGATGCGCCGCTCTGCAACTGCAAAACGTCGGCAAAATGCATGGACTGCGGTGTGGCAACTAGCAAGATAGATGACCCCAACAAAACAGCGAACAAAAGAAAACCCGGCATCGCTAAAAGCGAGTCCGGGTTCATGGATGTTCGTCTTTAGCCGTACTTTTTAAGCGCCCGCAAGCTGAGCAAATCGGCGCTGGTGGCTAGTATAAGTGCAAGGCGTCAGACTAAACCACTTCAATTCAGGAAATCCCATGTCAGAACTGTTTGGCTCCGATGCTTACGCCCCACGCGAAATTGCCGAACGCGTTGAAACCGTGGGTGTGGCCAAGGCGCAAATGGCGACCTTGCCCTTGCTGATGCTGGGTGTGCTGGCCGGCGCGTTCATCGGGCTGGGCAGCCTCTTTTTTGTGATCGTGAAGTCCGATGCCAGCCTCGGTTTTGCCGCGGCCCAGCTTGCTGGCGGGCTGGTCTTCTCCTTGGGGCTTTTGCTGGTGGTGGTGGCCGGGGCGGAGCTGTTCACCGGCAACAACCTGCTGGCCATGGCCTGGGCTGACGGCAAGATCACGAGCACCGACGTGCTGCGGAACTGGGTCCTGGTCTGCGCGGCCAATTTTGCCTGCGCGGCCGGACTCGCACTGCTGGTGTTCGCCAGCGGTCACACCGACATGAACGGGGGTGCCATCGGCCGTACGGTGGTGAAAATCGCGCAGCTCAAGCAGGACTTGCCTGTCTGGGAGGCATTTTTCCGCGGCGTACTGAGCAACGTTCTGGTGTGCATGGCGGTGTGGATGGCCATGGCAGGACGCAGCGTCGTGGACAAGGCGGTCGCCATTGTTTTTCCCATCAGTGCTTTTGTTGCCGCAGGTTTTGAACACAGCATCGCCAACATGTACCTGATGCCGCTGGCCATGCTGCTTCAGCAGTCGGGTGGCGTGCCTCCGGGCGAAACAATGATCACCTGGGGCGGCATGGCCCTGAACCTGGCTGTTGTCATTGCCGGCAACCTGATGGGCGGCAGCGTCCTGGTCGGCTTGACCTATCACCTGATCTACCGGCGCGGCCCCAAGGCACCATGAGCGCCTTCAGCCCCAGCCGAGCAGGGCGGCGGCGCCCAGCAACGCAAAAATCAACGCCGACACCAGGTGCACGACTCGGAGCGGCACTATCTTCGTGATCCTGGCGCCCAGCCAGACCACGGGCGCATTGGCCAGCATCATGCCCAGCGTGGTGCCGGCCACCACGGCCAGCCAGGCCTCGTAGCGGGCGGCCAGCATCACGGTGGCAATCTGTGTCTTGTCGCCCATTTCAGCCAGGAAGAACAACATGGTGGTGGTGCCGAACACACCGAAGCGCGGCAGTCGCCCGGCGGCATCGTCCTCGTCGAGCTTGTCCGGAACCAGCATCCACAGCGCCATGGCAATGAAGGACGCGCCCAGAATCCAGCGCAGGGTTTGCGGGCTGATCATGGCGGTGAGCCAGGCGCCGAGGGCTCCGGCCATGGCATGGTTGGCGATGGTGGCCACGAAGATGCCGAGCACGATGGGCCAGGGTTTGCGAAAACGCGCGGCCAGCACCAGCGCGAGAAGCTGGGTTTTGTCGCCCATTTCGGCGAGGGCAACAATGCCTGTGGAGACGAGGAAAGCTTGCATGAGGAACTCCGGCCGGTAAACCATGACTGCACGGCATCCCCGGCCTGAAGCGGAGGCTGTGCAGTCAAAGGTCTCGCTGGGTTCCAGTACCTGGAGCCGCTTGCGCCATGTCCAGCCGTACGGCCGGACAAGTCTGTTGACGCAAGCCCCTTGCAGAAGTGCAGGGTGGCTACTCCCCAATGACAAATATCTATTTTAGCTGGTGTGGCAGCGTCAGCCGCGCCGGGCCGCTTCGATCGCTGCGATGTCGATTTTTCGCATCTCCATCATGGCTTCGAACGCGCGTTTGGCCGCCGCTCGATCAGGATCCATGATCGCATCGGTCAAGGCGCGTGGCGTGATCTGCCACGACAGTCCCCACTTGTCCTTGCACCAGCCGCACGCACTTTCCAGGCCGCCGTTCCCGACAATCGCGTTCCACAAGCGGTCTGTTTCGGCCTGGTTGTCGGTCGCAACCTGGAACGAGAAAGCCTCGTTGTGCTTGAACGCCGGGCCCCCGTTCAGGCCGAGACAGGGGATGCCCATCACCGTGAACTCGACCGTCAGGACATTGCCCTGTTTGCCTGCGGGATAGTCGCCAGGCGCGGGATTGACCGCGCCTACCGCGCTGTCCGGAAAGGTCTCGGCGTAGAACTTCGCGGCATCCAGCGCGGTGCCGTCGTACCAGAGACAAATCGTGTTTTTGCTGATCATCTTGGTTCTCCTGAATTGGGACAGATACCTGTATTCAAGCCGCAGGCAGCCGGATTATTTCGGCAACCTGCTGACCATGAAGTGGCGCGCATGCGCATCGCCCGCCACGATGTCGATCGATTGAAATCGTATCTGCAACCGGGGTCAAGCTTATGGCTGACGCGCGCTTTCACGGTATCAATCACGGCGTCGACCCCAGCAGAAACAGGGTCAGCAGATATCCAGTCCATTAGTCCGGCGAGCGGCCGGTCATGGGCATTTGATCAACGGACGACGGCGCCCATCCACCTGCTTTTTTCAAGGCCTTTCCTGGCACCCAGATTGGTGCGCACCTGTCTGGCGCAGTTTTTGCTTGTTTTTGGTGCCGTCGCGCGGAGCCATCGGCTTTCGCACTAAAACAGATCAAATTATCCGAAGAGGAGCTTATGGACGCACTAAAACAGGGCTCGGATGCCTTGTTCATCCTGTTGGGCGGCATCATGGTCTTGGCCATGCATGCCGGTTTCGCATTTCTGGAGCTGGGCACGGTCCGCAAAAAGAACCAGGTCAATGCCCTGGTGAAGATCCTGGTGGACTTTTCCGTCTCCACCGTGGTGTATTTCGTCGTCGGTTACGGCGTGGCCTAT
>CAZIYA010000105.1:0-10832 GCA_964543355.1 uncultured Polaromonas sp. | reverse complement strand
GCACTCCTAGCCCAGCCGCCCAGGCTGAGCGTCGTCGCGCGCCTAGATTGGCGCTGTTTTAACCACGTTCGCACTTGTATAAATAGTGTGAACAGACCCTAGGAGAGATACCGTGAATTTATCAACATGGCTGATGACTGCGCTGGGCATCGTGGTCGGTGCCGGGCTGGGATTCCTGTTGCACCGGGAATGGCTGCGCCGCCATGCTGTGCAGAAGCTGCGGCCGCCTGCGCGCTGGTTGCTGAACGCCCGTGCCATGGTGAACAGCGAGGAGCAGGAAGTGTGGAGTTGGCTGCGCACCACGTTTGCCGACCACGCTGTCATGGTCAAGGTGCCGGTGATGCGGTTCACCATCCCCAGCACCCGGAACCAGCCCGAAAACAAGGACCAGAGCTGGCATGAGCTGCTTGAGGGGGTTTACTGCACCTTCACCGTGTGCACCCTGGGCGGCAAGGTGGTGGGCTGCGTGGACGTGCCGGGCAAACGCGGCATGACCCGGGTCCAGCGCGAGATGAAGGAAAGCCTGTTGCTCGAGTGCGGCATCGGCTATACCACCGTGCGCAGCAGCAGCCTGCCTTCCGCCGGCGCGATGCGGGCGGCCTTCCTGGGTGAGGCGCAGCTTTCCGAAGAAGAGGCGGACGAAACCCGCGGCGGCGACACCAGTTTCCACGCCGCACTCGACGATTTCGCCAGTGAAAAAGCCCGCACCGCCAAGGCTGCCGCCATGAAGGAACTGAAGGACAAGCGGGCGGCGGAAATCGATCCCAGAGAGAAAAACCGCAACGTCGGTTTCAACCCGGATGGCACCGGCTCCTTCATGACACGCGAAAAACCGGGCCGTTTTGCCACCCAGTGGGAAGACTCGTTCACCATGGGCGAAAGGCCTGCCAAGTAGTTCTCCCGAAGGTCGGTTCGCCCAGGTCGGACGTCCGTCAGGCCGCTGCTGAAAGACCTGTCCTACATGGGTTCGGGTGACAGACGCTGCACAGCGGGCGCAAAATCCCTCAGCCCCCTCGTCCCTGGATTCCTAGACTGTATTTTTCACAGTCCAGGAGCAGAACATGAGCACATCCAAGCGATTCAAGACGCGGCAGGCCTTTGCCGGCATGGGGTTGTCCCTGCTGATGGCTGCCGGTGCGGCACTGGCCCAGACACCGATCACGGCAACCGGCACCACCGGCATTGATGCTTCCGGCGACGTTGCCAAAGAACGCGCCGCCTGCATGAGCGGCCGGACCCAGCAGGACCGGGACACCTGCCTGAGGGAAGCCAACAATGCGGCCGCGGAAAAGCGCAAGGGCAAACTCGACAACAGCGGCGCGCAGTTCGAAGCCAATGCGCGCCTGCGCTGCGAAGCCCTGCAGGGAGAAGACAAGTCAGCCTGCGAGGCCCGGGTCATGGGTTACGGCAATACCAGCGGCAGTGTGGCCGGTGGCGGGGTGATTCGCGAGGTCGAAACCGTGGTGGTGCCGCCTGGTGCCACCAATGTCCGGATTGAGCCGAAAACCGACGCCCCGGTGCTGATCATGCCGGTGCCGCAGCAGTAGGCAGGGTCATTTGCCCGTGAACCCGGCGACGTCAACGCCAGCGGCTGTGCCGGACAAGCCCCGGCATTTCTCCATGCTGCGGGGGTTTCACCTTGCAGACTTTCTCACGTTGTGCAACGCCGCCTGCGGTGTGGCCGGCGTTTTCCTGGCGATGCTCTACGCTGTAGAGCTGTCGAAGGTTTACTTCTATGCCGCTGCCGCGATGGCACCGGCCGCCTTCATTTTTGACGTGCTGGACGGCCGTGTGGCACGCTGGCGGCGCCAGCATTCGGCCCTGGGCCGTGAACTGGACTCGCTGGCTGACATCATTTCCTTTGGCGTCGCCCCGGCGGCGCTGGCTTTTGCCGCGGGTTTGCGCGGCGGCTGGGACTGGGTGGCCCTGATCTACTTTGTCTGCTGTGGCGTGAGCCGGCTGGCACGCTACAACGTGACGGCCGAAGCCCTGTCCGAAGGGGCTGACAAGGTGGCCTATTTCGAGGGCACGCCGATTCCCACCAGTGTGCTGCTGACTGCCCTGCTGGCCTTCGCAGCCTGGCAGGACCGGCTGGGCGAACAGATTTACGGCGGAGTCTGGATGGCCGGCCCCTGGGCCCTGCACCCGCTGGCGCTGCTGTTTGTGCTGTCCGGCACCCTGATGCTGAGCAAGACCCTGCGTATTCCGAAGTTCTGAGGCGGCAGCATGTATGTCGGCAGGTGACACGTCATGCCCCGTGCCTCGGTGGCTTCATAGGAAAAAGGCTTCCAGCCCTAGTGCAGAGAGCGCAAGCAGCTATCAAAAACAGAGCTGCTTCAGGCATTCGGCAACACCGCCAGCGTGCCTGTGTCAGCCGCCGCTGACAGCGCGCTGTAAATATTTCTTATTGTGGACAGGCTCGGGGCGGTCCATGATGAGGCATGTTTTTCAATTCAAGTACCAATCAGCCTCCTGTCCGGCGTTCAGGCCATCGGCATGCCCACGGCATGGTGGGAGCGGTGATTGCCTATGTCTCGGTGGTCTCGGTCGGCGTGGCTGCCGCGGCTGCTGTGGTGGGCGCGGGCATTCCGGTGGAAATGTTGACGGCTTCGTTCTGATGCCCATGTCGGCAGCCCACCGCCCTCATCCTTCCGAAGACGGCGAGCCATTGCCGCCCGGAGAAAAACCTGTGCATTCTCCGGCCGAACTCCCGGTCGAACCCGACCTTGGCCCGGTACCGCCGCTGGCCCATCCGGAAGAGCCCGGCACGGTCCAGCCGGCCATTTGAAAGGCTTCACCATGTCTGTCCCGCTCTCCAAGGCCCAGCAAGCACTGGCCGACTATGACGAGGCCCGCGCGGACTACATGCGTTTTCTCAGCATGGACCCGCCGGACTACAGGGCAGTCAATGACGCGATGGTCGCCATGGATGAGGCGCATATCCGCTTCAAGCAGGCCATGGGCGACTTCGATCCGCCGACCCACCTGCGGCCTGTCTGAACGCTGTGCCCGCTACGCATGCAGTGACCGCGCATCGCCGGCATGCACCAATACATGGCACTGGCCAGCCTGGGTAGGTGGTCTCCCACAGATGAAGATTGTGTTGACCTATGCCATCGGCCAGCCAGGGTTCCCACAATGAATCCATGAAGGGGCGGCCCGGCCGTTCCGTCAATCCGCTCTTCGGGAGATAGAACATGCAGGCACAGGTTTTCACTTCTCACACGCGGCCTACGGTCGCGCTGGCCGATTATGATTTTTTGCGCGCCACCTACGACATGCTCTTGCGGGCCCCGGCGCCCGACCAGCGTGCCATCAACGCCGCTTTCGCAGCGCTGGATGCCGCCCACGAACGCCTGAAAACCGCGCACCTGCAGCAGCAGTTCGGCATGCTGAACTAGGGTTTCCAGACTCCCGGCAGGAACGAGGAACGCCCATTGGCACTCATCACCTATCTTGTCGAGGACAACCAGACCATCCTCGAGAACCTGATCGAAACGCTGGAAGAGATCGCGTACGTGATCGTGGTGGGGCATGCCGCCACCGAATCGGAAGCCAGGCAGTGGCTCTCGCTTCATGACAGGCAGTGGCAGCTCGCTGTGGTCGACATGTTTTTGCGCGAGGGCAGCGGCCTCGGCGTGCTGGCGGGTTGCCGGCAACGCGAGCCCTACCAGAAGGTGGTGGTCCTGACCAATTTCGCCACGCCAGACATTCGCCAGCGAAGCATGGCACTCGGCGCCGATGCGGTGTTCGACAAGTCCAACGAGCTTGACGAGTTTTTTGCCTACTGCGTTGCCGAGACATCCCAGATCACGCGGTCCGCCTGAACTGCATGGTCCGGCGGCCTGCAGATTCATGAGAAGCCAGTGACACGCGTCAGATATTCACCGGAAGCAATGAAATAAATAGCGAACGCCGGTTCTTCGCGGGTTTTCCCCGCTCACGGATGCAGCAGGATGGTGACCAGCAGCGAGGCATCGGTGACGGCGCGCAGGGCATGGGGTTCCTGCCCGGGCAGGGCCATCAGTTCGCCGGGGCCCAGCGTGCGGGCAAGCCCGGGCGTGCTGATCACCACCTCGCCCTCCAGGCAGTGAATCGTGATCTCGCCCGGCACCTGGTGCTCGGGCACATGCTGGTCGGCTGCGAGCACCAGGCGCATGAGCTGGAGCCCGCTGGTTTTGAGCAGGCTGTGGGTTTTGACACCCTGCAACTGCGCTGCGAGGGGCCGCACGCTGATGACGTCGAGCGGCTGGGCGTGAACAAGGGCCATGGTATGTCTCCGGTGAGTCCCTACCGTACCCAGCCTCGGCGGGCTTGTCCAGCAGAAATTTCCGGCAGCGGATAATGGCGCCAATTCGCCCGCCGCCTCATGCCACACCACCGTTCCCCGCACGCCATTCGACCGCATCGGTTCCTGCGCTGGCTCTGGCTGTTGCTGGCGGCGCTCGCACCGCTGGCGGTACATGCGCAAGGCGGTGCCATGTCTATCGGCCAGCAGGGCAGCTACACCCTGTCGCGTGCCTTCATGGTGCTGGAAGACAGCAGCGGCGAGCTGACACTGGACGAGGTGCTGCAACCGGCGCAGCAGGCGCGCTTCAATCATGTGCAGCAAAGCGGGGCCGCCACCAATTTCGGCCTGACACGTTCCGCCTTCTGGTTGCGCATTGCGCTGCAGGCGCAGGCCGATGCGCCCGCGCAATGGTTGCTCGAAGTGGCCTACCCGGCGCTCGACCAGCTGGATCTCTACACTCGGAACAGCCGCGGTGAATTTGTCCGCCAGAGCGGGGGTGACCTGCAGCTTTTTGCCAGCCGGGTGGTGCCGCATCGCAACCATGTCCTGCCGGTGGTCCTGCGGCCGGGCGGAGAGACCCTGGTGTATCTGCGTGTGCAGTCGCAGGGAACACTGTCGGCTCCGGTGCACCTGTGGCAGGCACCGGCGCTGTGGCAGCATGACCAGCTGGAATATTCACTGCTGAGCCTGTATTTCGGCTTGCTGGTCGGCCTGCTGCTGTACAACCTGCTGCTGTATTTTTCGGTGCGTGACCGCGCTTACCTGATCTATGTCGGTTTTGTCGGAGGCATGGCTGTTTCCCAGGCCGCACTGACCGGCCTGGGCGGTCAGTTTTTCTGGCCCGGGCAGACCTGGTGGAACAGCGTGTCGCCACCGGTGGGCATGGCCACTGCCGCTGCTTTCGGCATCCTGTTTGCGCGCAACTTCCTCAACAGCGCTGTCCGCATGCCGCGCATGAACCGCGTGATGCTGGCCCTGGCGGGCAGCTGGCTGCTGGCGCTGCTGGCCGCGCTGCTGCTGCCCTACACGGTTTCATCCTGGATGGTGACCGTGCTGGCCGTGGTCAGTGTCACGGTGGTGGTGCTGGCCGGCGTTCTCAGCGTGCGGCAGAAACACCCGGGTGCGCGCTACTTCCTGACCGCCTGGGCCGTGCTGCTGCTGGGTGTGGTCACCCTGGCGCTGCACAACACCGGCGTGCTGCCCTCCAACCTGCTGACCTCCAATTCGCTGCTGATCGGTTCGGCGCTGGAAATGGTGTTGCTGTCTTTCGCGCTGGCCGACCGCATCAATATCGAGCGGACCGAAAAGGAGCGGGCTCTGGCCTCCAGCCTGGCCGACCAGGCCATGCTCGAAGCGCTGAGCCAGTCGCAGGAGCGTTACCGCGCGGTCCTGCAGGAACGCGAAATCATTCTTGCAAACTCCATCGTCGGCATTGCATTCCTGACGCCGGAAGGGCGCTTCCGCTGGGCCAACCAGGCCATGCTTGAAATTTTCGGCGCGGGCGACGAGCCCTTGAGCTCGATGGAGCCGTTTTACCTGTCGCGCGAGCAGTACCTGCGTGTCGGCGGCGAGGTGGCCGACTGCATCCGTGAAGGCCGGGCCTACCAGACGGAAATTCAGGTTCGCCAGTACGACGGGACGCTGATCTGGATTTCCCTGTCCGGCAAAGCCGTCAGCCCGCGCGACCTGTCACAGGGCACGGTGTGGGTCATGACGGACATCACCCGGCGCAAGGAGCTGGAAGCCGAGCTGGTGCGCACGTCTTCCG
The DNA here is from genome assembly GCA_964543355.1 of uncultured Polaromonas sp. Taxonomy (GTDB): domain Bacteria; phylum Pseudomonadota; class Gammaproteobacteria; order Burkholderiales; family Burkholderiaceae_C; genus Polaromonas. The sequence goes on along the minus strand of CAZIYA010000105.1, from coordinate 4,773 downwards.
AACGCGAGGCCATCCTGAACAGCGCGCTGGTGGGTATTGTGCTGTCGGTCTCGCGCAGGCTCGAATGGGTCAACGAGAAGTTTGCCGAGATGATGGACTACCCGCGCGAGGAACTGATGGGCCAGTCGGCCCTGCGGCTGCACACGGACGCCGCCGCATGGGAAAACTTCGGGCAGCGTGCGCGCGAAGCCCTGAGAAGCACCGGCAGCTACACCTGCGAGCAGCAGTTCAAGCGGCGCAACGGCGAGCTGTTCTGGGTGGCGGCGGGCGGCAACTGCCTGCGGCCGCTTGAGCCGGAGGCAGGGGTAATCTGGACTTTCCTGGACATCACCGAGCGCAAGAAATCGGAACAGGACACGCGCGAAGCGCTGGAGCGGCAAAAAGAACTCAATGAGCTGCGTAGCCGTTTTGTGGCCATGACCAGCCATGAGTTCCGCACGCCGCTGGCGACCATCCTGTCGTCCGGCGAAATCCTCAAGCACTACGGCGACCGCCTGCCTGGACCCGAAAAGGCGGAGGTCCTCGACACCATTGCCGCCAGTGTGCAGAGAATGATGCGCATGCTGGACCGCGTGCTGCTGATCGGCAAGGCCGAGGCGCAGATGCTGGAGTTCGACCCGCAGCCGCTGGACCTCGAAAAGCTGTGCCGGCAGATGCTGCAGGAAGCCAGAACACTGCAGCCGGACAGTCCGTGCGAGCTGCAGCTGGAGTTTCTGGCCCGGGGAGAGCTGGGGCTGCATGACGAAAAACTGCTCAGGCACATGCTGGGCAACCTGCTGTCGAACGCGGTCAAGTATTCACCGCTGGGTGGTGTGGTGCGGTTCCGTGTTTCGGTGGATGGGGCGCAGCTGGTGTTTGAAGTGTCGGACCACGGCATAGGCATTCCCGCCGATGAAATTGCCCATCTTTTCGAATCGTTTCATCGCGCCAGCAATGTCGGCGCCATCCAGGGAACCGGCCTGGGCCTGGCCATCGTCAAGAATGCCGTGGACCTCTACCGCGGAACGATTGAAGTCAGCAGCCTGTTCGGACCCGGTGGCTCGGGCACCTGTTTCACGGTGCGTCTGCCGCTGGTGGGCCAGGTGCAGGGAACGCCGGTGCAGCCGGTTCTCCTTTAGCGCAAAAAAAACCGGCAGCGGCCGGCGTATGAGCGTGGTGCTCAGCCGTGCGGCGGGGTGTCATCGCTGTCGCTGAGAAACCCTCCGCTCTGGTGAGCCCACAGCCGCGCGTAAAGCCCGCCGCTGGCCAGCAGGCTGCGGTGGTCGCCTTCTTCGACGATGCGCCCCTGGTCCAGCACGATGAGCCGGTCCATGGCGGCGATGGTGGACAGGCGGTGCGCAATCGCAATCACCGTCTTGCCCCGCATCAGCCGGTTCAGGCTGCTCTGGATCGCGATTTCCACTTCCGAATCCAGCGCACTGGTGGCTTCGTCGAGCAGCAGGATGGGGGCATCCTTGAGCATGACGCGTGCAATTGCGATGCGCTGGCGCTGCCCGCCCGAGAGCTTGACGCCGCGCTCGCCGACGTGGGCGTCGTAGCCGGTGCGGCCATGCGGATCGGACAGTTTGCCGATGAAGCTGTGCGCTTCGGCCTGTTCGGCCGCGGCCTGCATCTCGGCTTCGGTGGCGCCCGGGCGGCTGTAGCTGATGTTGTCGCGCACTGAACGGTGCAGCAACGAGGTGTCCTGCGTCACCATGCCGATGTGGCTGCGCAGGCTGTCCTGCGTGACGGCGGCGATGTCCTGGCCGTCGATCAGGATGCGGCCGCCCTGCAGGTCGTGAAAACGCAGCAGCAGGTTGACGAGAGTGGACTTGCCGGCGCCGGAGCGGCCGATCAGGCCGATTTTTTCACCCGGCCGCACGGTCAGGTTCAGCCCGTCGATGACGGGTGCACCGCTGCCGTAGCTGAAGCTGATATTCTCAAAATGGATCTCGCCGCGTGGCACCTGCAGCCGGGTGGCATCCGGCCTGTCGACAATGGCATGGGCCTGCGACAGGGTATTGATGCCGTCCTGCACCGTGCCCACGCTTTCGAACAGGCTGGTGGTTTCCCACATGATCCAGTGCGACATGCCCTGCAGCCGCAGCGCCATGGCGGTAGCCGCCGCCACCGCACCGGCACCCACGGCCCCGCGTGACCACAGCCACAGCGAGGTACCGGCCATGCCGAGGATCAGGCCCATGCTGAGCGCGTGGTTGACGATCTCGAACAGGCTGACCAGCCGCATCTGCTGGTGGCCGGTTTTCATGAAGTCCTGCATGGCGGCCCGGGCAAAACCGGCCTCGCGCTGCGTGTGCGAAAACAGCTTGACCGTGGTGATGTTGGTGTAGGCGTCGGTGATGCGCCCCGTCATCAGCGAGCGCGCATCGGCCTGCTGCTTGCCCATGCGCCCCAGGCGCGGCACGAAATAAGCCAGCGTCATCAGGTACAGCGCCAGCCAGGCGAGGAAGGGCAGCACCAGCTGAACATCAAAGGCCGCGGCCAGCAGGGTCATGGTGGCCACGTAGACACCCATGGTGACCAGCACATCGGCCAGTACAAACAGCGTGTCGCGCACCGCCAGCGCCGTCTGCATCACCTTGGTGGTCAGGCGCCCGGCAAACTCGTCCTGGTAGAAAGACAGGCTCTGGCCCAGCATCAGCCGGTGAAAGTTCCAGCGCAGGCGCATCGGGAAGTTGATGGCCAGGGTCTGGTGCTTGACGATGGTCTGCAGCGCCACCACCACGATGCTGGCCAGGACAACGATGAAGAGCAGAGTCAGCATGGGCCCGCGTTCTTCCCACAGCCGGGCCGGCTGCGTGGTGGACAGCCAGTCCACGATGCGCCCGAGCATGGCGAACAGCAATGCATCGAACGCGGCCATCGCCGCCGACAGCAAAGCCAGCAACACGATGTAGCCGCGCGCGCCATGGGAGGCGGCCCAGATGAAGGCGATGAAGCCCTTGGGCGGCAGGACCGGTTCCCCCTCGGGATAGGCGTGCAGCAGTTTTTCGAAACGCTTGAGCAGGAACATCTCCTAGCGGAAAACTTCCAGCAGGCGGTCGAGTCCGCCCTCGTTGATGGCCACCATGGCCTGCTCGCGCACCCTGGGTTTGGCATGGTAGGCCACCGACAGGCCGGCCACCCCCATCATGGGCAGGTCGTTGGCGCCGTCGCCCATGGCGATGGCCTGCAGCGGATTGATGGCCAGCATGCCGCAGGTCTCCAGCAGCATCTTCTTCTTTTCCTCGCCGTCGCAGATGTCGCCCCAGGGCTGGTCCACCATGCGCCCGGTCAGCAGGCCATTTTCGACTTCCAGCACGTTCGAGCGGGTGTAGTCGATGCCGAGTTCGCCCTTGACGCGGTCGGTGAAAAAAGTGAAGCCGCCGCTGACCAGCAGCGTCTTCATGCCGGCGGCCTTGCAGGCATGCACCAGCTCGGCCGCGCCGGGGTTGAGCTTGAGGCGCTGGTGGTAAACCTCGTCCATGCTGTCCACACTCACCCCCTTGAGCAGGGCCACGCGCCGGCGCAGGCTTTCCTTGTAGTCGGTGATTTCCCCGCGCATCGCCGCCTCGGTGATGGCGGCGACTTCGGCCTTGCGGCCGGCGGCGTCGGCAATTTCATCCACACACTCGATGTTGATCAGCGTCGAGTCCATGTCGAAAGCGATCAACTTGAAGTCGCCGAGTTTGAGGTCAGGGGTGGTGAGCTTGATGTCGAGGCCGGGGAGGTTGTCAGCGGGGGTCATGCAGGCGTGGCTTCCGTGGTGGTTTTGGGTTGTCCGAGGGAGCGCAGGACGTCGCGCACCATCTGTGCACGGTCCTTGGGCTCCTTGAGTTCGCGCTCGATGCGCAGCTTGTCGTTGCCGGCCAGCTTGATGTGTTTGTTCTTCTGGATCAGGTGCATGATGGCCATCGAATCGATGGGCGGGTCTTTTTTGAAGGTGATGTTGATCACCCCCGGCGCTGCATCGACCTTGACCACGCCATAAGGCCTGGCAATCACGCGCAGGCGGTGCACGTCGATCAGGGTCTGCGCCTGCGCCGGCAGCTTGCCGAAGCGGTCCACGATTTCCTCGAGCAGCGCGTCGATCTGGTCGGTGGTTTTGGCGGTGGCCAGTTTCTTGTAGAAGGACAGGCGCAGGTGCACGTCGCCGCAATAGTCGCTGGGCAGCAGGGCCGGTGCGTGCAGGTTGATCTCGGTGCCGATGTTCAGCGGTGCCAGCAGGTCGGGTTCGCGCCCGGCTTTGAGCGATGCCACGGCTTCGTTGAGCATTTCGTTGTAGAGCTGGAAGCCGATCTCCATCATGTTGCCGCTCTGGTTCTCGCCGAGCACCTCGCCGGTGCCGCGGATTTCCAGGTCGTGCATGGCCAGGTAAAAGCCCGAACCGAGTTCTTCCATCTGCTGGATGGCTTCGAGCCGCTGGCTGGCCTGTTTGGTCAGGCCTTCGATGTCGGGCACCATCAGGTAGGCATAGGCCTGGTGGTGGCTGCGGCCAACCCGTCCGCGCAGCTGGTGCAGCTGCGCCAGGCCGAACTTGTCGGCGCGGCTCATCACGATGGTGTTGGCCGTCGGCACGTCGATGCCGGTCTCGATGATGGTCGAGCACAGCAGCAGGTTGTAGCGCTGCGCCACAAAATCCTTCATGACTTTTTCGAGTTCGCGCTCGGGCATCTGGCCGTGCGCCACCGCGATGCGCGCTTCCGGCAGCAGGGCCTCAAGTTTTTCGCGCCGGTTCTGGATGGTCTCGACCTCGTTGTGCAGGAAGTAGACCTGGCCGCCGCGTTTCAATTC
>CAZIYA010000104.1:0-10875 GCA_964543355.1 uncultured Polaromonas sp. | reverse complement strand
CCCCCTCGGGGGGCAGCGCAGTACACGAAGTGACAAGCGTGGGGGCTCTATTTCCTCGCCGCCAGCACGGCGGCCAGCACGATGAGACTTCCTCCGACCAGGGTGCGCGGGCTGAATTCGGCCGCGCCCAGCAAAGCGGCGGATGCGCTGGCAAACAGAAGCTCGGTGAGCATCACAATCGCCGTGGTGCCCGCGGCCAGCCGCGCCGCGCCGTACTGCAGCCCCATGTTGCTGACCAGAAAGGCCAGGGAAAGGCCCAGCGCCAGCGGGACCCAGGCGCTGGTCCATACCGGGGCCGGCACGATGCCGCCGGCCAGCCCCAGCAGGGCCGCGCCACTGGCCATGATGGCGCCGCCGCCGAACATGGCCAGCATCCGTGAGGCGTCCGGCGTGTACTCCAGCCTGCGCAGCATCACATTGGTTGCCGCGAAACTGAGGCCGCCCATCAGCGCCAGCCAGTCGGCTGCGTGCTGGGGCACCGGCCAGGGCGAGCCCGGCTCCTTCAGCACGATCACGACGCCGGCCATGGCCAGCAGCAGGCGCAGCAGCGAAGCCGGCGTCGGCCGTTCGCCCAGCAGAACCCAGGCCAGCAGCACCGACCAGGCGGGCATCAGGTAAAACAGCAGCACGACACGCACCACATCGCCGACCGTGACCGCCCAGTTGAAACCGACATTGGTCAGGCCGGCTGCGACGGCCAGCCACCACAGCTGTGGGTGATGCGCGAAGCCGCGCCAGGCGCCGGGGCGCCACGCCGAGATGCACGCCAGGCAAAAAAAGTAGATCAGCGCGGTGGACCACAGCGGGTGCAGGCCCATGGATTGCAGTTCGCGAAACGGCCACCAGGACACGCCCCAGACAAAGGCGTTGCACACCAGGGCGCCGGCAGCCAGGGCTTTGGCGCGCGGGCTCATGAGGTGTTGCCGCAGCCGGGCTGGAAGCGGCCTGCAGGCGCTTGAACCATCATGCCGTCCCGCATCAGTGGGATTTGTCGCTGCGTGCGATGTTCAGCAGGTGGTCCACCTGCTCTTTGTACCTGATGCAGTTGGTTTTGTGCCAGCGCTGGATCATCCACATGAAGCCCGCCACCACCACGCCGAAGGTGGTGATCGCGCCGAAGGCCGACAGGCCCATGCCGGTGGACAGGCTGTAACCCGCGCCGAGTGCCAGGATGCAGGCCTGCTCATTGAAATTCTGCACGGCAATCGAACGGCCGGCACCCATCAGGTTGTGGCCCCGGTGCTGCAGCAGTGCGTTCATGGGCACCACCAGGAAGCCGCCCAGGCCGCCGAGCAAAATCAGGAAGGGCGCGGCCACCCAGACGTTGGAGATGAAGTTCATCAAGATCACCAGCACCCCCATGGCAATGCCCAGCGGCATCACGCTGGTGGCGTGCTCCAGCCGCATGCGCATCGACGCCAGGATGGCACCGGCTGCCGTGCCAATGGCGACCACGCCGACCAGTGACGAGGCCTGCGTGGTGCTGTAGCCCAGTGCCGCCGCGCTCCAGGCCAGCACGATGTAACGCAGGTTACCCGACACCCCCCAGAACAGGGTGGTGGTGGCCAGCGAAATCTGGCCCAGCTTGTCGCGCCACAGCGCGGCGTTGCAGTTCCAGAAATCGGGCAGAAGCTCCAGCTTGTTGCGCGGCATCGGCCGCATTTCCACGCCGGTCAGCGGAATGCGCGTGTTGAACCAGGCCGCGATCGCATACAGGAGGATCAGTGCGCAGATGGCGGCCTCGGGCGGCGTGTCGATGCCGGTGCTGATGACGGGGAAGTCGAAGGACAGCAGCAGGTGCGACACCGAATGGCCGACCAGCTGGCCGCCGAGCAGCACGCCCAGGATGATGGACGCAATCGTCAGGCCTTCGATCCAGCCGTTGGCCTTTACCAGCTGCGAGGCCGGCAGCAGTTCGGTCAGGATGCCGTATTTGGCCGGAGAGTAGGCGGCAGCGCCCAGGCCGACAATCGCATAGGCCATCAGCGGGTGCGTGCCGAACAGCATCATCAGGCAGCCCACCACCTTGATGGCGTTGCTGATGAACATGACCTTGCCCTTGGGCTGCGCATCGGCAAAAGCGCCGACAAAGGGCGCCAGCACCACATAAAACAGCGCAAACATCGGCACCAGCGCTGCCGGCTGCCATTTGGGCGCACCGCTGCTCCTGAGCAGCTCCACGGCGGCGACGAATAGCGCGTTGTCAGCCAGCGAGCTGAAAAACTGGGCCGCCATGATGGTGTAAAAACCGCGCTTCAGCTTCATTAATCTGTTTTGATCACTGTGGCGAATGCATCAGGCTGTCTGATGTTGCACGATATAAGTGAATGCCTCCTGATGACCAAGGTTTATAGCACGCGTCAAGCTGGCAGAATCGACAAATAGGCCTTGACAAGCAGGTGTGAACCCTCGCTCGTCAGCCTCTTCCATCTAACGCCCACCAACAGCCGCCTGACCATGCCCCGTCCGATTCTTGCCACTGTTCATGCCGCAGCCCTCAGCCACAACCTGGCGCGTGCCCGCGCCGCCGCGCCCGATGCGCGGGTGTGGGCGGTCGTCAAGGCCAACGCCTATGGCCATGGCATCGAGCGTGTTTTTGACGCCCTGCGCAGCGCCGACGGCTTCGCCCTGCTGGACCTGGCGGAAGCCCAGCGCCTGCGCGCATTGGACTGGCGCGGCCCCATCCTGCTGCTGGAAGGCTGTTTTGAACTGCGTGACCTCGAACTGTGCTCGCGCCTGGGTTTGTGGCACACCATCCATTGCGACGAGCAGATCGACATGCTGGCGACCCACAAAACCCAGGTGCCGCACCGCGTGTTTCTCAAAATGAACTCGGGCATGAACCGGCTGGGGTTTGCACCCGAGCGTTACCGCGCTGCCTGGACGCGTCTGAACGCGCTGCCGCAGGTGGAAGAAATTTCGCTGATGACTCACTTCAGCGATGCCGACGGGCCCAAGGGCATTGCCGCGCAACTGCAAGCCTTTGAAGCCGTCACGCACGACCTGCCCGGCGAACGCACGCTCAGCAACAGCGCCACGGTTTTGCGGCATGGCGCCGCCATCGGTGAAAAATCCGACTGGGTGCGCCCCGGCATCGCGGTGTACGGCAGCTCGCCCGATTTTCCCGAGCACAGCGCGGCCGATTGGGGCCTGCAGCCGACCATGACGCTGGCCTCCAGGATCATTGGTGTGCAACACCTCGTCGCCGGTGATACCGTGGGTTACGGTTCCAGCTTCGCCGCCGATGGCCCGCTGCGCATCGGAGTTGTTGCATGCGGTTATGCCGACGGCTATCCCCGGCATTGCACAACGGGCACGCCCATCCTGGTCAAGGGCGTGCGCACACGCATGGTGGGCCGCGTCAGCATGGACATGCTCACGGTGGACCTGACGCCGCTGCCCGAAGCCGGCATGGGCACCGAGGTGACTTTGTGGGGCCGATCTTCGGGCGGTGCGATTTTGTCGATCGACGAGATTGCCCAAGCCGCCGGGACGGTGGGTTATGAGCTGATGTGCGCAGTGGCGCCGCGTGTGCCTTTCCAGGTGGAATGAAAAACCTGTCGAACTGGCGTTCGGTCCGGGTGCTTGAAAGCCGGCTGGAGCGCGAACTCCGCCAGCGGCACAGCCTGGCCTTCCATGGTTTGTGCATAGGCGCTTTTACCCTGGCCATGATGTGGCTGGTCTCGCATCTTCAAATGGTGCTCGGTGTGGATTCTCTGGCCCTGCGTTATCTCGTCACACTGGGCGCAGGTTATCTTTCCTATCTGCTGGTATTGCGCTGGTGGGCAGCCGTGCTGGTCGGGCGCTCCAGCGACCCAGGCTCGCTGGACGGCTTGGGCGATGTGGCTGATGTTTTGACTAATCTTCCAGTGGGGCGGGATAGCGCCCATCTGTCCACGCTGCAGTCTGGCCAGGGCGGAGATTTTGGTGGAGGTGGCGCTACCGGTGACTTCGGCGGTGGAACGGAGACGAGCAACGGTCTGGGTGACGCAGCCGGCGGTGCGCTGGACGTACTGGGCGGCGCCGATGAAGGCGCTGTGGTGGTGATTCCGGTGGTGGCCATCTTCATGGTTGGCGCTGCGGTTTTCCTCGGCGCCGGCTCCCTGCTGCTGCTGTTCTTTAGCTGGGAGGTGCTGCTGACCGTCGCGGTCGAGCTGGCTTTTTCCTATGTCTCGGCGCGCGCGGCCGTGCGCATGGTGCGGGAGGGCTGGATGTCAGCCGCGGTGCGCCTGACCTGGAAGCCCTTGCTGGGGGCCCTCGCCTGCGCGGTGGCGCTCGGCGCCACGATTGACCACTTCATCCCTGCGGCAAACTCCCTGCCGCAGGCGGTCAAGCTGATCCGGGCGCAAACGCGTTAGCAAGACGGGATCGTTTTATTGCGGCGCGATTTTCGCGCCCGTGAGTTTTTCCTGCGCCGTCACCAGGGCGGGGACGAACTTCTTGCCCTGGCCCAGGGCGCTGGCCATCGCCAGGCTCTGGTGCACGGCTTCGCCGACGAGTGAGGGTACGTTCACCATTTCGGCCAGATGGGTGTAGTAGCGCAGGTCCTTGCGTGCGTTGTCCAGCTCGAACTTCAGGCCCGCGAAATCGCCGTTCAGGGTTTTGGCCATGGCCTGGAACAGGCCGGAGTTGACGGCGCCGGCTGACACCACGTCAACCAGCTTCTGCGGCTGGATGCCGGCCAGGGCGCCGACCGCAAAGGCTTCCGCGGTGGCCGTGCAGATTGCCTGGGCGATGAAGTTGTTCAGCAGCTTGATGACATGGCCGGCGCTGGGCCCGCCGACGTGGAAGATGTTTTCGCAATAGGCTCCCAGTACCGGCCGGATCTGGTCGAACACCGCCTGCTCTGCACCGACCATGGTGTTGAGCTTGCCGAGTTCGGCTTCCACCGGGGTGCGTGCCAATGGGGCGTCCACCAGGGTCACGCCGCGTTCGGTGCAGAGGGCGGCCAGGCGGCGTGTGGATTCGGGTTCGCTCGTCGAAGTCTCGATGACGACCAGCCCCTTGCGTGCTGCAGACAACACGCCTTGCGGGCCGGTCAGCGTTTGCTCGACCTGGGGCGAGCCGGTCACGCAGATGATGACTGCATCGCAAGCGCCCAGGCCGGCGGGCGTGGCCACCTGTTTTGCACCGGCGGCCAGCAGGTCGGCCACGCGCTCGGTGTTGCGGTGTATGGTCAGGCTGACTTCGAAGCCCTTGGCTTGCAGGTTGCGTGCGATGCCGTGGCCCATCAGGCCGGAAGCGCCAATAACGCCGATGTGTTTCATGTTGTGTCTCCTGGGTAGTGAGCGGATGCCGGGAAAAGCGCACTTTAACCGGATCCATTAGCGCTTGCGCAGGCCCAGCACCATCACCGCGCCCACTACCAGCAGGGCGCCGGCCACCTGCACAGGCGCAATCGCTTGCCCCAGAATCAGCCAGGCCAGCACCAGGGCAAAGACGGGCTCGACGTTCATGATGGCCGAGTTGCCCACCACGCCAAGCTTGGGCAGCACGGTGAACATGATGGTGAAAGCCGTGCCGTACAGGAATGTGAGCGCCGCGAGACCCCACCAGCCGATGGACGCCTGCGGCAGATGAAAGCCGCCCTGCACGGCCACGCCGGCCAGTGCAAACAGGCCAACGGTGGCCATGGTTGTCAGCGTGCGCACGCGGCCGTCCACGTCGCCGGCCTCGTGCTGGGTCAGCACCAGCGCCACGCCGAAGGTGGCCGCCGCAGCCAGCGCAAAAGCCACGCCGGTGCCGATGCGGCCCCACTGCCCGGCCGCACCCAGGCCCGATGCCGCGCCAAACACGTCCAGCGCCAGCGCCAGGCCCACCAGGATCACCGGCATGGCCAGCAGCAGGGCACGCTCGGGCGAGCGGCGGTACAGCACCCGGTCCCACAGCGCCGTCCAGATCGGGTAGGTGTTGAAAGCCAGCAGGGCCAGCGCCACCGGCAGGCGCGCGACGGCCGAATACAGGCACAGGCTTTGCACCGCGATCAGCAGGCCGATGACCGGCAGGATGCGCTTGTTGCGCGCAGTGAAACGCAGGGGGACGCGCTGAATGGCCAGCAATGCCGCCACCACCAAGGCAGTGACCACGCTGCGGAAAGCCACGGCCGTGGCCACATCCACGCCGTCGTTGAAGGCCAGGCGCGCTGCCACGTGGTTGGCGCCCATCATCAGGGCGATCAGCAGCAGCGTGGCAAAAGCAGTTCCGCTGAGGGCGCGTTTTGAAATCATGCGGGACAGGAGGGATGGTGGCTCAGGACAGGCTGGCCAGATGGGTCATTGCGGCGGCGGCAAGCTTGGCGTCGAAAGTGGCCAGCGGGCATTTCAGTTCAGCAGCCAGCCAGAGATAGGAGGCGTCGTAAGCAGACAGCTGATAGCGCAGCGCCAGTTCCGCGACGGCAACCGGATCGACCGGGTGTAAATCAATGGCCATCTCACTGGCCTCAACCAGCCCGCGCAAAGCGTGGGGTTCGCCGCGCCGGTTTTTTTTGACCGCGACATTGGCAATCTCGCAATGGAAAATGTGCGGCGCGTGCAGCGTGCGGCCATCGATACTCTGGCGGGCCTGCTCTTGCCAGTCTTCTGCAAACACAACGCCTGCCACGGTGCTGCAATCGACAACCAGCGGCGGACGCGAGAGATAGTGCGCCGGAGGTTCAGCCACATGCAGGGTGCGCTGCGCGTTGCTCACCGGCTGTCCCGGTCTTGACGGATGATGTCAATGCTGGAGAGCTGGCCGGCTATGGGTTCGGGAAATTTCTCGCGCATGGAGGCAACGACTTCCTCGGACGTCTTCCAGCCCTGTCGCACGATAGGCCAGCCGCGCTGGTCATAGCCGACGATGCGGGGTCGGCCGCGTTCGCCAGGCGCCTCGGGTAGCGGGGCCGAGCCTTCCGCAACTGCTTGCTCCACGATGGCCATGAGTTCGCCCTGGAGAGATCGGTGGTGACGCGCCGCTCGCAGGCGCAACGCTTGTGCCCAGTTTTCTGGCACGTCTTTAATGGATAAATTGGGCATTAATTGGCTCCAAAACAGAACTTGGCTCCATTTTGGAACCATTTACATGTATTGTCAATACAAGTTGCGGACTCTGGCGTGCAGCCGGGCCAAGCCCAGGAGCGCATCGGTAAACGGTGTCGGCACCTGCGTCAGTTCACCCAGTTCCCGCACCACACTCACCAGCGCATCAAGCTCGACCGTCTTGCCGGCTTCCACGTCCTGCAGCATGGAGGTCTTGAAAGCGCCCAGCTTGAGCGTCACCGCATGCCGGTCTTCCGGCTGCTGGTCAATCGGGATGCCGATGCGTGCGCCTATCTCTTTGGCCTCGAGCATGATTTTCGAGATGAAGTCGCGCACCAGGTCGTCGCCGAGGATCAGGTCGGTGGTGGCGCCGGTGAAGGCGCTGATCGGGTTGACCGTCATGTTGCCCCAGAGCTTGTACCAGGCGTCTTTCTGGATCTGCGCCGACACGCTGGCTGCAAAACCGGCACGCACCAGCAGGTCTGCCAGCGTCTGCACGCGTGGGCTTTGCGCGCCCGAAGGCTCACCGATGATGAGGCCGTTGCCGAAATGGTGGCGAATCAAACCAGGTGCATCGACCGAGCAGCTGGCATGCACGACGCAGCCAATAATGTTTGCTGCCGGGATTGCTGCCGCGATCTCGTCGGTGGCATCCACCGCCTTCAGTTGCGTGCCGGCGTAGCGGCCGCCAAACCCCTGGAAGAACCACCAGGGCACGCCGTTCATCGCCGTCAGGACGAGGGTGTCCGGGCCGATCAGCGGTGCGATGTGGCGTGCCACGTCGAGCAGTGCCGGTGCTTTCACTGCGATGACCACCAGGTCCTGCACACCGAGTGCGGCCGGGTCGGCGCTGGCTTGCACAGCGGCAGATCGCGTGTCCGCCCCGCTCACCACGCGCAGGCCGTGGCTGTTCAGTGCTTCCAGCGTCGCGCCGCGCGCGACCACGCTGACGCGGCAGCCTGCGGAAGCGAGCCCGGCGCCTATCCAGCCGCCAATGGCGCCGGCGCCGTAAATACATGCTGTTTTGATTTCTTTAGGAGTCATTTTGGCCTTCAGCCCTTTGGGTACGGGCGCGGGTCGCTCTAATTTTGATAGCTGATGTCGACCTTGTCGACCTGCCGTACCAGCGCATCGAACACGTCCTGGCCCGCGCCGAATTGGGCGTCGAACTGAAAGGAGTCGTGGGTGGTTTTCCTGGCGACCGCTTCGGACACCATGAGCGCGGGCCCAAGCGCCGCCTGAGCCACCTGGATGTCGCACGCGCGTTGCAGGGTCCACAGCCGAACAAAAGCCAGCGGCAGGGTTTTGGCCCAGGCCAGCAGGCCATGGTTGCGCAGAATCACCATCGGCTTGTCGCCGATGTTTTTCAGCAGGCGCGGCGCCTCGTCGGCGTGGATGGTGATGCCTTCGAAGTCGTGGTAGGCCACCAGGTCGTGCAGCTGCGCCGAATAGAAATTGTTCTGCGCCAGCCCACCCTGGGTGCAGGCCACCGCGATGCCGGCCGTCGTGTGGGTGTGCATCACGCAGTGCGCGTCGGGCAGGCCATCATGCAGGGCCGCATGCACGGTGAAGCCCGCCGGGTTGACCGGATAGCGCGAGCCGTCGAGCACCTTGCCCTGCAGGTCGATCTTCACCAGGTTCGAAGCGGTGACTTCGCTGTAGTGCAGGCCGAAGGGATTGATCAGGAATTGCTTTTGTCCGCCGCTGGCGCTGTCCGGCAGCCGCACGGTGATGTGGTTGTAGATCATCTCGGTCCAGCCGAGCATGGCAAACACGCGGTAGCAGGCGGCCAGCTCAACGCGGGCTTTCCATTCGTCGGGGTGCATTCCGGGTTTTTGGAGGATGGCGTTCATGGATGTCTCCGGTCAATAGGTTTTGCCGGCGGGCAGGGCAGCGACACCGGTCTTGAAACGCGCAGCCAGTGCACTGGTGTGGCGCACCAGCAGGTTGGTGTCCAGGCCGACGGCGACAAAGGTGGCGCCCATGTCCAGGTAGTGGCGCGCCAGCGTTTCGTCGGTGCTCAGGATGCCGGCGGCCTTGCCTGCCCTGATGATGCGCGCTATCGCATTTTCAATGGCGGCCTGCACGTCCGGGTGGCCCGGATTGGCCACGTGGCCCAGCGAAGCCGACAGGTCGGCCGGGCCGATGAACACGCCATCCACACCGTCGGTGGCGGCAATGGTGTCGAGATTGTCCAGCGCGGTTTGTGTTTCGGCCTGCACCAGCAGGCAGATCTGCGCGTTCGCCTCGTGCGCGTAGGCCGGGTAGCGCCCCCAGAGCGAGGCGCGCGCGCCGGCCATGCCGCGTATGCCGCCGATGTCCTTGCCCTCTGCGTCGTATTGCGGATACCGTGTGGCGCGTACCAGCGCCGCGGCCTGCGCGGGCGTGTCGACCATGGGCACCAGCAGGGTTTGCACGCCGATGTCGAGGTACTGTTTGATCAGCATCTCGCCCACATGGCCGTGGCCCATGGGCACGCGCGCCACCGGGTGCGACGACGGGTAGGCCGCGACAGCCTGCAGTTGCGCCAGGATGCTGCGCACATCGTTGGGCGCATGTTCGCCGTCGATCAGCAGCCAGTCGAAGCCGGCGCCGGCGCAGATCTCGGTGCTGTAGGCGTCGGACAGGCTCAGCCACAGGCCGATTTGCGCCTGTTTGTCACGCAGGGCCTGCTTGAAGGTGTTGATGGGTGTTTGCATGGGTATCTTTAAACAAAGTGAAATTCAAAGCGGCCGAGTGGCCCGTAGTCGGCGTCGAAGATGTCGCCGGTCTTTGCGGCGACCGGCCGGGTGAAGGAGCCGGCCAGCACCACTTCGCCAGCTTCCAGGCATTCGCCCCAGGCGCTGAGTTTCATGGCCAGCCAGGCGACGCCGATGGCCGGATGGCCCTGCACGCCGGCAGCCAGGCCGGTTTCCTCGACCACGCCGTTCTGCCGCAGGATGGCGCCGACCCAGGGCAGCTCGATGCCCTGCGGCGACACCTTGCGGCCGCCCAGCACAATGCCCGCGTTGGCGGCGTTGTCGCTGATGGTGTCCTGCACCTTGCGCATGGCTTTGCTGTGGCGGTCGAACTGTTCAATACGCGCGTCGATGATCTCGATGGCGGGCTGCACGTAGTCGGTGGCATCCAGCACATCGTCCACGGTGATGTGCGGGCCGTCCAGCTTTTTCTTCAGCACAAAGGCCAGCTCGACCTCGACACGTGGTGCGATGAAGCGGGCGGCCGGAATGTCGCCGGGCTCAAAAAACATGTCGTCCAGCAGCGTGCCGTAGTCGGGCTCGGCTATCTGGCTGGAGATCTGCATCGCACGCGAGGTCAGGCCGATCTTGTGCCCCCTCGCCACGCCCCCTTCGGCGATCTTCATCTTCATCCAGGCGCGTGAAACAGCGTAGCCGTCTTCCACGGTCATGCCGGGGTAACGCCTGGAAAAATGTTCGACCTGCACGCGGGTTTTCTCGCTCTGGTCAAGTTCGGCAGCCAGCTGGGCAATGAGTTCGGGGCTGAACATGGTCAGGTTTTCTGGAAGAGGGGGTGAAGATTGCTGTGTTTGCCGTCGTAAACCTGGCCGGGGCTTTCGTCCACCTGCAGCGTGATGCCGACCAACCGTTCCTTCATCAGAGGGTCAAAATGGGCTGAAGCCACCGTCAGCAATGCGTCGCCAGCTCTCTTTTTGGTAGCGTCCGAGCGACCTGTAGCCATGCGCAAGTTCAGGTAAACAAAGGCGTAGTCATGCTTGCCGTCAGCCACTGCGTAGTGTGCGGCCGGGTAAGCCAGCACCCGCGTGCCGCCGGTGGGGAAGACCTGTTTGCCCTCCTCGTCTTTCACGGCCAGCATGGTGTCGGCCAGTGCGTGGCACAGC
>CAZIYA010000103.1:0-10900 GCA_964543355.1 uncultured Polaromonas sp. | reverse complement strand
GGAAACGAATGCGGATGCGGGGAGACATGACACGCTTTGCGCGTCATGTCAGAGCGGACAACAGGCGCAGCGTGATGCCGCAGTGACCCCGGCGTCGAAACAAAGCGAAACACACCGCAACCCCGCTGAAACCTCCGCCGCCCCCATCCCAAGCACCATACAAATCCTCATCTACCCATTTGCAAGGACCTCTCATGAAACGCTTTATCAAGAAAACCCTGCTCGGCCTTTTTGGCGGAGCGCTGATTGTCGGTAGCCTGGGCGCCTGTTCGCATCGTGGACCCGGCGGTTGGCATGAGTCTTCGCCGGAGTCGCGTGCGCGCATCGTCGAGAAGGTTGGCTCCCGGCTGGACCTGGACGCTGCGCAGAAACAGAAGCTCTCGGTGCTGGCCGACAAGCTGCAGGCGCAACGCACTGCGTTGCGCGGCACCACGGACCCGCGCGCGGCAATGCTCGGGCTGTTTGCCGGCAGCAAGCTGGACCAGGCGGGCGCCAGAAAACTGATCGACGAGAAAACCGCTGCCATCCAGGCCGGCAGCCCGGAAGTGATTGCCGCTGCCGCCGACTTCTTTGACAACCTGCGGCCCGAGCAGCAGCAGAAAGTACGCGAGTTCATGGAGCGCGGCCGCCGCTGGGGCCGCCATGGCTAAGGCGCTGAGCTTTGGTCTCGTCGGCGGGCAGCTGGCCCGCCTGGCCCAGGCGCCCGAGTTAAGGCGCCCTGCGCCGCGCACCCTGTCTCCGGGCAGTGTGGGCGGCGGCGTGCGGCTTTTGTTGCGCCTGGAAGGGTTGGCCGTGCTGACATTCGCCGTGGCCGCTTACGCGCAGTTTGGCGCCGGCTGGGAATTTTTCGCCTGGCTGTTCCTGCTGCCCGACCTCTCTTTCCTGGCCTACCTGGCCGGGCCGCGCATGGGTGCCTTGGCCTACAACGCTGCGCACTCCTACGCCGGCGCGCTGGGCCTGCTGGCGCTGGGCGTGTTGGGGGCGATACCGCTGGCGCTGGCTGCCGGGCTGGTCTGGTGCGCGCACATCGGCCTGGACCGTGCGCTGGGCTATGGCCTCAAGTACGCGGAGGGTTTTGGCAGCACGCATCTGGGCCGGCTGGGGCGCGCCGATCCCTGGTGAACGGGGCAAGCTTCTTATGATGGCGACATGCCCCGTATCCTGCTGATTGACGACGACGAACACCTGGCCGCACCGCTGGCGACTTATTTCGCACGTTTTGGCTTCCTGCTCGACAGCGCGACTCGCCCCGGCCAGGGGCTGACCATGCTGCGTGCCACTGCCTACGATGCGGCAATCCTCGACGTCATGCTGCCGGAGATGGACGGTTTTGCGCTGTGCCGCGAGATCCGCAAGGAAAGCGACATCCCCGTCGTGATGCTGACCGCACGCGGCGACGTGATGGACCGCGTGGTGGGCCTGGGGCTGGGCGCCGACGACTACCTGCCCAAGCCTTTCGAGCCGCGCGAACTGGTGGCGCGCCTGCAGACCATCTTGCGGCGCCAGCGCGCGGTGCCCGCAGCGGCGCGCGGCCAGCAACGGGTGTTCCAGGACCTGGTCATCAACCTGGAAACGCGCGAGGTGTTGCGCCAGGGGCAGCCCGTGGAACTCACCGGCACCGAGTTTGAGCTGCTTGCGTTGCTGGCGGCCGAGCCCGGCAGGGTGTTCAGCCGCGACGACATCCTGAACCGCCTGCGCGGCCATGAAGCGGATCTGTATACGCGGGCGGTGGATATTGTGGTGAGCCGGCTGCGCAAGAAGCTGGAGCCGCTGGACTGCATCAAGACGCTGCGCAATGCGGGCTACACGCTCGCCGTGGGCAAGGCAGAAGCGTCATGAAAAAACACACAGACGACAAACACGCCCCTCGCCCGGGTC
Source organism: uncultured Polaromonas sp. (assembly GCA_964543355.1). GTDB lineage: Bacteria > Pseudomonadota > Gammaproteobacteria > Burkholderiales > Burkholderiaceae_C > Polaromonas. Next base: position 9,022 of record CAZIYA010000103.1, on the reverse strand, counting down.
GCTGGGGGCGGCGCTGGCGCCATTCGCTGAAGCTGCGGCTGGTCACCATGTTTTTGCTGCTGGCGCTGGCCATGACCGCGATCTTCATGGGCGGCATGCAGCGCGCTTTTTCCACCGGCTGGCGCGACGCCGCCAAACCGCTGGTGGCCGACTACATGGACCGGGTGGTGACCGAACTGGGCACCCCGCCCGATGTGGCGCGGGCCGAGGCGCTGGTGACGCGGCTGCCGATTGCCATCCGCATCGAGGGGCCGCAGGTCAACTGGCAATCGCACTCCGAGCGCTTTGGGTTTCGCGAACGTGTGGGCGATGGCCGTGGCGGTGACTGGCTGAGCCGCAGCACGGCCGACGGCCACCGCGTGAGTTTTGGCCTGGGCACCGTGCCCTGGCAGCGCGGCCCGCACGGGATTTTTGGCTGGCTCACGCTGGCGCTGCTGCTGCTGCTGATTGCCGGCTCCTATATGTATGTGCGGCGCCTGCTCAGGCCGCTGGACGACATAGGCGCCGGCGCCGAGCGTTTTGGCCGGGGTGATTTTGCCGAGGCGATTCCACTGCGCCGCCGCGACGAACTGGGCGACCTGGCGCAACGCATCAACACCATGGCGCAGGACATCAAGGGCATGCTGGACGCCAAGCGCGGCCTGCTGCTGGCGCTGAGCCACGAACTGCGCTCCCCGCTGACACGCGCGCGCCTGAACGCCGAGTTGCTGCCGACGAGCACTGACGGAAAGGGCCCGGGCGAGCGCGAGCGCGCCGCGCTGTTGCGCGACCTGGGCGAGATGCGCGACCTGATCAGCGACCTGCTGGAAAGCGAGCGCCTGGCCAGCCCGCATGCCACGCTGCACCGCGAGCCGGTGGACCTGGCCGCACTGGTGCGCGAGGTGATGGCCGACATGCCCGACGCCGCAACGGTGACGCTGGACCTGCCCGCCGACCTGCCCGCGCTGGCGCTGGACCGCATGCGCATTCGCCTGCTGGTGCGCAACCTGCTCGACAACGCCCTGCGTTACAGCGAAGAGGCCGGCCAGCCGCCGCGCATCGCCCTGACCCGCCAGGACGGCGGCGTGATGCTGGAAGTGCGCGACTTTGGCCCGGGGGTAGATGCCGAACAACTGGCCCGTCTGACGGAACCTTTCTACCGCACCGACAGCGCCCGCCAGCGTGCCACCGGCGGTGTCGGGCTGGGCATGTATTTGTGCCAGCTGGTGGCGCAGGCGCATGGCAGCCGGCTGGAGGTGGCCAATGCGGCGCCCGGCCTGTGCGTCAGCGTGTTGTGGGCGCTGCCTGATTGACTGCGCGATCCCAGTAAGGCGGCGTGCCGAACGCTTTCTTGAGGTGCGCAATAAACAGCTGGGCCTTGGCGGCATGTGAGCGCCCCTTGAGCCGGACGGCGTGAATTGCCGCGGCCTGCCGGGCGGGCGCAGCGGCAGGCGCAGGAAAAAGATTCACCAGCCGGCCCGAGACCAGCATGTCGCACACCAGCCAGCTCGCCAGGTGAACGACACCCAGTCCATCCACGGCGGCCTGCAGAAGCGACTCGGTGTCGTCTGACCGGAAACGCCCCTTGATGTCCAATGCCTTGCCCTGATTGACGCCGGGGAACGACCACCACCCCGCAGGCGCACGTGAAGCCGACATGGTGAGGCAGCTGTGCTGCAGGAGGTCTTCCGGTCGCGCCGGCCGGCCATGCGCTTTCAGATATTCCGGGCTGGCGCAGGCCAGGCGCGTGAGCGGCGCAAGCTGGGTGGCGACCAGGTCGCTGTCGGGCAGCGCGCCGATTCGGATGGCGACGTCGGTACGTTGCGCCGAGAGGTCTACCCACTGGTCACTCAAATGCAGGTCCAGCTCGATCAGCGGGTACTGCTTGAGAAAAGCTGTGACGACCGGCGTCACATGGCGGCGCCCGAAGGCCGCCGGCACGTTGACGGACAGCAGGCCGCGCGGCTCGGCCTGGGCGTCCAGCAGCGCGGCCCGGGCGTCTTGCAGCTCCGAAATGATGGCGATGGCGCGCGGGAGGAATTGTTCTCCCGCGTCCGTCAGCAGCAGGCGGCGTGAGCTGCGCTGGAAAAGCGCCACGCCCAGCGATTTCTCCAGCGCATCGACCTGGCGCGACACCGAGGAGACGGCCACGCCCTGCGCCCTGGCAGCTGCCGAAAACGTGCCGCATTGGGCCACCTCGATAAAGGCTTGAAGGTTTTCCAGCATGGGTAACTCCGGATTTTTGCTTTGCGTAGAACGCAAAGTAAGTTCGCTTATTGTCTGGTTGTTGCGATTTTCGCTCAAAAGCACAATCGCTTTCCTCACCAACCCTGAAGAAAGCAAAGACATGTTGAAGTTTTATTACCACCCCTCGCCGAATCCGGCAAAAGTGGCGCTGTTCCTGGAGGAGGCAGGCCTTGCGTATGAGCTTTTGCCGGTGGATGTGCTCAAAGGCGAGCAGCACCTTCCTGCGTACCTGGCGATCAATCCCAATGGCAAGACGCCGGCGCTGGTGGACGGCGACGCCGTGATTTTCGACAGCAATGCCATCCTGCTGTACCTCGCCGTGAAGACCGGTCAATTCCTGCCGCCCAACCAGCCGGAGATCAGGGCACAGATGTACTCATGGCTGATGCTGATTGCCACCGGACTCGGGCCGTTTTCCGGCCAGGCGGTTCACTTTCGGCACTTTGCACCGGAGCCCAGGGCCTATGCACTGAACCGCTATGAGTTCGAGGCGTGGCGGCATTGGCGGCTGATCAACGAGCGCCTTGCCGGCCGCAGTTACATGGTCGGTGACGACTACACCCTTGTCGACATGGCCTTGTGGGGCTGGGCGCGCGCGGTGCCCATGATCCTGGGCCCAGACGCCTGGAACGAATTGCCGCATGTGAAGCGGTTTCTCGACAGCGTCAACGAACGACCGGCGGCGCAACGCGCCGAGGCGCTGGCCAGGCCGCACGCCTTCAAGGCCGACATGGACCAGGACGCGCTGGACGCCATGTACCCGCAGAACCGGCAACTCCAGCCTGCCTGAGTTTTTTTCGTCTCTCTGTTTCTGTCCCTGTCCTCATTTCAAAACCCAATGGGCCAAGTGCCCGCAAAGTGATATTCATGTCCAAAACAAACGTATCCCCACTCGTTCGCCGTCTCCTTCTGGCCGCCGTGCTGACCACCCCGCTCTGGGGCGGTGCGGCATTTGCTGCCGGAGACATCTCCTTCCACGCAGAGCAGGCCTACCCCGAAGGGATTGCCTGGTCGCCGCAGCAAAAGGTTTTTTTCGTGAGTTCGGTTCGCCACGGTGTGGTGGGCAAGGTCACCGCAGAAGGCCGCTACAAGCCCTTCATCCAAGATGAAAAAATTGTCTCCAGCATCGGCTTGCAGTTCGACAGCAAACGCAATCTGCTGTGGGTAGCCATTGGCGACCCGGGTGCATCCACCCGCAGCAGCGCGGCCACCCAGGGCAAGCTGGCAGCCGTGGCGGCCTACGACGCAACCACCGGTGAGCGCCGTGCCTACCATGACCTCGGCAGCCTCGTCGAGGGCGCACATTTCGCCAACGACCTGGCCCTGGACCCGGCGGGCAATGTCTATGTCACCGACAGCTTCTCGCCGGTGATCTACCGCATCGACAGCAAAGGCGTGGCCACCGTGTTTGCGCGCAGTGAACTGTTCAAGGGCGAGGGATTCAACCTGAACGGGCTGGTGTACCACCCCGACGGCTACCTTCTGGCCGGCAAGCACAACAGCGGGGAGATATTTCGCGTGAGCATCAGCAACCCGACGCAGATACACCGGGTCAGCCTGTCTGAAGCCTTGCCTGGCGCCGATGGTCTGGTGTTGCGGGGTCGTGACCGCCTGACGGTGGTCCAAAATTCCGGGGCTGACCGTGTGTTGGACATCGTGTCCACCGACGGCTGGCAGACCGCGACGCTGCAGGCGGTGCGCAAAACAGCGATGTCGTTTCCCTCCACTGCGGTGCTGGCCGGCAAGGACCTTTACGTGCTGAATTCGCGCCTTGACACGCTGTTCTCCAAAGATGCGCCCAAGGTCAGCGACTACCTGCTGCAGAAGCACTGATGACTCGCGCGGCGGGCGCATTTGCTACTAAAAGAGTAGCTGTTTGCGCCCGTCAAATAAGGGTTTGGGGCTTATTTGGTTCGTGTGCCCAGCACGACGCGCCGATGATCACCAGTGCGGCTGGATTCACCAAGCAGAGGGAAGAATCCCTGCTTTCTCGAAGAATCGGCCGTCATGCTTTTTCCTTACAGTGTCCCGAGAGAGTCTGCCATCGGTCTTGCTGATGAAAGGCGGAGACATCTTTTACCCACAACTGGCGCGACACCCGAATGGCTGAAAATAATTACCTTGTGCGAGCGCCGCTGCTTGATCCGAAGCAGAAGGTCACCGGCTACAAGTTTGCATGGCAAAAAAACGGCGAAAGCAGCAGCGATGCCGAATTGCGCCAGCTGCTGGCTTTTGTGGCCGAACACGTGGCCAGCGCGAAACTGGGTTTGCTGTTTCTTGACGCGAGCCCTGCCCTGTATGGCGCCGCTGCGCTCAATGTTCTGGCACCCGCCAGCACGGTGCTGGTACTGAACCGCGCCGACCTGGTGGAGGAAGACCATGTGATGCTGGCCACCGCCCTGCGCAAAGGCGGCTTTGGCCTGGCGCTGCGTGAGGCGGACCTGGCCTGCCTGCAGACCGACGAAACGCTGCTGCCCCTGGTGACCCACATCCGGATTGGCGCCGGCCATCCGGAGCTGGCGGCGATCACCCGGTACGCCAAAACCCGGAAGTTTCCCCTGTCGGTGGTGGTGGACCAGTTCCCGGGCTGGCGCGAGTTTGATGCCTGCGCCCTCATGGGCTTGAGCGGGCTGTTCGGGAATTTCTGCCTGACGCCGCGCGTACCGAACCTGGCAGAAAAACCAAGCTCGCAGGCGATACTGATTCTCCAGCTGATGCAGCTGGTTCAGGACAATGCCGACATCCATCATCTGGAGAAAATCCTGAACCAGGATGCGAGCATTTCGGAAAAACTGCTTCATCACATGAACTCCGCCAGGTTCGGCCTGGACGGCCAGATCGCGTCCGTGCGGCAGGCGGTGACGATGCTGGGGTACAAGCCGCTGTTCCGCTGGCTTTCCCTGTTGCTGGCCACAACCAGCAAGTCCGGGTTTTGTCCTGCCCTGCTGCAGGCCGCCATTATTCGCGGGCGTTTCATCGAGCTTCTTGGACAGGGGCTACTTCCCAAAAGCGAAGCCGACAGCCTGTTCATCGTCGGCACGTTTTCGCTGATGGACCAGCTGCTGGGAATTTCGATGGACGAAGTATTCCGCCAGGTGGTGCTGCCGGAGGCTGTGGCACAGGCCCTGCGTTCGCGCGACGGCGTGTATGGGCCTTTTCTTGCGCTGGCAGAGTCCTGCGAACGCGAGGACGGCGGCACGGCGGCGCTGGCCGATGCCATGGCCATGGAAGCGGAGCGCATCAACCAGGCGCACCTGGCTGCCATGGTCTGGGCGCAGAACATCAGGCTTTGATGTTCAGGTCATAAATTCACACCAATTTTGTCTCTGGAAATCGTAATCAGAAGGATAATTTCAACGTCACTGGACCAACCCGGCCCTCCCTGGTGGGAGCTTTTCCGGTCTCTGGCACGCGCCCCTGAGTCGGTTGATCCAGGGCGTGGTGACCCTGTTCTCACAACCTGGCTTTAAAGTTTGGCAAGCGACAACCGTTATCTTTTCAGGGCACCGCTGCTTGACTCCGAGCAGCGCGTCATCGGCTACAAGCTGGCTTGTCAAAAGAACCCGCAGGACAGCGAATTCTCCGACGAGGCGAGTTCGCACCAGCTGCTCGCTTTGCTGGCAGAACATGCTGGTGAAACCCGGTCGGGCCGCTTTTTCCTGCAGGTGAGTCCGGTGGCCCGGTTCGCGGAGGAACTGGCCGCACTCCTGCCCCAGACCACCGTGCTGATCCTGAAGCAGGCCGACCTGCTGGACGAAGGCAACCGGGCCATGCTGGCCTCATTGCGTGAGCGGGGCCTGGGTCTGGCCCTGCAGGATGCGGACCCGGCTTTTCTGGAACCGCGGGCGAACGAGGCGCTGCTTTCCCTGCTCAGCCATGTGCTGGTTGCTTTTGACCATCCGCAGCGGGCCGCCATCACCAGCCTGGCCCGGCAGAGGCAGCCGCCTCTGGGGGTGGTGGTGGACCAGGTGCCGGGCTGGCCGGAACTCGCCGCCTGTGCGGGCACGGGTGTTTCCGGCATTTTTGCGGACCTCTGCCGGGCGCCGCGCGAGATCAAACAGCCGGTCAAGCTGGGCCCGCAGGCGCAGCAAATCCTGCAGCTGATGCACATGGTGCAGGGAAATGCAGACATACGCCACGTTGAAAAAGTTTTGAAAAGCGATGTCACGCTTTCCTACAAGCTGCTTCGTTATATCAACTCCGCGGGTTTCGGCCTGGAAGTCGAAATCGAATCGCCGCGCCATGCCGTGGCCATGCTGGGTTATGCGCCCCTGTTTCGCTGGCTTCTGCTGTTGCTGGCACGTACACACACCACGGGTTTTTCGCCCGCGCTGATGCAGGCGGCCATGATTCGCGGGCGTTTTGCGGAACTGCTGGGCCAGGGTTTTCTTTCCCGGCGGGAAGCGGAAAACCTGTTTGTGGTCGGCATGTTTTCCTTCCTCGACCGCCTGCTGGGCATTCCCATCCAGGAAGTGCTGGGCCAACTGACATTGCCGGAGACGGTCGCCGAAGCCTTGCTGGCACGCGAAGGTGTGTACGCCCCGGTCTTGACGCTGGCGGAAGCCTGTGAGGGTGAGAACGGGCGCGCTGCTGATTTTGCGGCGGCCTTGTCCATGAAGGCCGAGGACGTGAACCACGCCCACCTGGCGGCACTGGCCTGGGCGCAGAACATCAAGATCTAGTACACCTCGGGGGCGCGGGGTTCAGGCCCTGGCGGGGACGCGTGTGCCGAGCATGGCGGCGCCAATGATCATGGCCGCCGCCAGGCCGATGCTCCATGTCAGCGCACGGCCGCTGACCAGCATGAGCAGCGCGGTCGAGCCCAGCGGTGTGAGGTAACTCAAAATGCCGATCTGCCGCGCGTCGCCCAGCTTGAGTGCCTTGTCCCACAGAAAAAACGCCGCGCCCAGCGGACCCAGCCCCATCACCGCGATCAAAGCCCAGTCCCGGCTCGACACCGCCACGGACGGTTCCAGCGCCCAGTGGCACAGCAGCGAGAGCACGCCGGAGACCAGGCCGAACAGGCCGATGGCGGCAGTGGGAAAAGGAGCGACGCGTTGGGTGAGCAGCGAGTAGCTGGCCCAGATGAAAGCCGAGGCGAGCGCCGGCAGGTAAGCCCAGGACCAGCCCCCGCTTTGGCCGCTGTTGCCGGCGCCCAGGATGGCGATGGCCGCGCCGGCAAAGCCGAGCAGGGCAGCTGCCACATGCACCATGCGCAAGTGGATGCCGCGCAGGAACAGCGGCGCCAGCACCACCATGAAGAGCGGCCATAGGTAGTTGACCAGGTTGGCCTCCACCGGGGGCGCATGACGCAGCGCGATGAACAGCAGGAAATGAAAACCGAACAGGCCGTAGACGCCCAGCAGCAGCGTGCTGGCCGGAATGCGCCATGGCCGCCTGTCCTTCAGCACAAAGGGCAGCGCGAGCAGGCTGCCGACCAGCAGGGCGATGCCGGTCAGCAGAAAGGGCGGAACGTGGCGCAGTGACACGCCCAGCGAGGCGAGGCTGGCCCACAGGGCGATGGCGCCCAAAGCGTACAGATTGGCGGGCATGGCGCAAGCATAGTCGCCGGCCGCATGCTGCATCGTCGCGCGCGCCGGGTGAACCGTCGCAGAACAACGGTCTGGGTTTTCAGTGAGGCCGCAGCCGGCGCAACGCGGCCGTCAGCGCCGAGGGCGACTGGTAGCCGCAGCGCAGTGCGGTCTCGGCCACGCTGAGGCCGCCGTCACGCAGCTGCACGGCCAGCGCCAGCCGCTGGTTGCGCAGCCACTGCATCACGCTGAGCCCGGTCTCGCGCCGGCAGCGTTCGGCAAAACGCGAAGGGCTCAGAAACACCTGCTGCGCCAGTTGCGCCACGCTCAGTGGCTCGTGCAGGTGTTGACCCGCCCACACGGCGAGCTGGTTCCAGTCGATGGGGCGTTCATAACGCCTGGGTAGGGAACTGGGTGCGCGCCACGCGTCCAGCAGGAGCAAGGGGCCGTAATGCTGCGCCAGGCTGTCCGGGTGCTGCAGGGCTTGTGCCAGGTAGCGGGCAAGTGCGAGGGTCTGCGCTGCCCGCGCGGGCTGGGCCGCACAATGTGCCCAGCCAGTTTGTGCGGTGTCGAGCACCAGGCAGCGGCTACCGCTGCGGGCTTCAAAGTCGTGGCGTTCTCCGGGAGCAATCACGCAGCCCTGGCCGGCGCCGATGCGCTGGCCCCGGCCCTGGATCTCCAGCTCCAGCAGGCCGTCCAGGCCGAGCAGCACCTGGAAGTGCGCATGCGCATGGCTGCCGTGCGAGGCGCCGTAATGGCGCAGCGACAGCGAGCCCTGCGGCGTGGCCATGATGTCAGAGGGTATCGGCCACGCCCGCGGCGTGGGCCTGCTGGTCGGCGTGGTAGCTGGAGCGCACCATGGCGCCGACGGCGGCGTGGGTGAAGCCCATCTTGTAGGCCTCGGCTTCAAACATCTTGAAGGTGTCGGGGTGCACGTAGCGGCGCACCGGCAGGTGGCTGGTGGAAGGCGCGAGGTACTGGCCGATGGTCAGCATGTCGATGTTGTGCGCGCGCATGTCGCGCATGACCTGCAGGATTTCCTCGTCGGTTTCACCCAGGCCGACCATGATGCCGCTCTTGGTCGGCACGGCGGGGTGAAGCGCCTTGAATTTTTTCAGCAGGTTCAGCGAGAAGGCGTAGTCGCTGCCCGGACGTGCTTCCTTGTAGAGGCGCGCCGTGGTTTCCAGGTTGTGGTTCATCACGTCGGGCGGCGCGGCTTTCAAAATTTCCAGTGCGCGGTCGTCGCGGCCGCGGAAGTCGGGCAC
>CAZIYA010000102.1:0-10920 GCA_964543355.1 uncultured Polaromonas sp. | reverse complement strand
CAAGTGAATCGTGTTGCGGGCGCTTTGCTCCAGCGGTAGAGTCACACGGCCATGACTGAACTGCGCAACGTCGAAGCCGACCTTTACCGCTTCCGTGCGCGCGTGCTGGTGGCCGGCGTGGTCATTCTGCTGGCTTTTGCGCTGGTGGCCGCGCGGCTGGTGTATCTGCAGGTGATACGGTATGACGACCTCAATGCCCAGGCCGAGAGCAACCGCACCGCGGTGGTTCCCATCGTGCCCAATCGCGGGCTGATCCTGGACCGCAACGGCATCGTGCTGGCGACCAACTACTCGGCCTACACACTGGAGATCACGCCGTCCCGGGTGGACGACCTCGAGGCGACCATCGAGGCGCTGGGGCGTCTGGTGGAAATTCATCCGCGCGACAAACGCCGCTTCAAGAAACTGCGCGAGGAGTCCAGAAATTTCGAATCGCTGCCCATCCGCACGCGGCTGACGGACGAAGAGGTGGCGCGTTTTGCGGCCCAGCGTTTCCGCTTTCCCGGTGTCGACATCAAGGCGCGGCTGTTTCGCAGCTACCCGAATGGCGAGCTGGCCAGTCATGTTGTGGGTTACATCGGGCGCATCAACAAGAACGAAAAAGAACGCATCGAGGAAACCGACGAAGACGGCAATTACCGCGGCACCGACTACATCGGCAAGCTGGGGGTGGAGCAGAGTTTTGAAACGCAGCTGCACGGCAACACGGGTGTTGAGCAGGTCGAGACCTCCGCTGGAGGCCGGGCCATCCGCAAACTGGCAAGCAGCCCGGCCACCCCTGGCGACACCGTCATGCTGTCAATCGACATCAAGCTACAAAAACTGGTGGAAGACTTGTTCGGGGAGCGGCGCGGCGCGCTGGTGGCGCTGGACCCCAAAACCGGGGAGGTGCTGGCCTTTGTCAGCAAACCCACCTTCGACCCCAACCTGTTCGTCGATGGCATCGACAGCGAAAGCTGGCAGGCGCTCAACGAGTCCATTGACAAGCCGCTGCTGAACCGGGCCCTGCGCGGCACCTACCCGCCTGGCTCCACCTACAAACCCTTCATGGCGCTGGCTGCGCTGGAGTCCGGCAAGAGGCAGCCCGGCACCATCACCAACGACACCGGTTCCTGGATGTTTGGCGGCCACCAGTTCCGCAGCCACGGGGCGGGACTCGGGCCGGTGGACATGTACCAGAGCATTGTGAAGTCGAGCAACGTCTACTATTACTCGCTGGCCAATGACATGGGCGTGGACGCCATGCACGACTTCATGAAACCGCTTGGCTTCGGGCAGATCACCGGCATCGATATCAACGGTGAAGTGCGCGGTGTGCTGCCCAGTCAGGAATGGAAGCGCAAAAATTACAAGCGGGCCGACCAGCAGAAATGGTATCCCGGCGAAACCATTTCGCTGGGCATCGGCCAGGGCTACAACACATTCACCATGCTGCAGCTTGCGCAGGCCACGGCCATACTGGCGAACAACGGCATCCGGCACAAGCCGCAGCTGGTGATCGCCACGCAAAACCCCATGTCGCGGGCCATCGAACCCATTGCTCCGGAGCCGGCGCAGAACCTGGGCTACAAGCCGGAGAACGTGGCGGTGATCCGCAAGGCACTGGTCGGTGTGACGCAGGAGGGCACGTCAGCCCGCGTGTTCGCCGGGGCGGCTTACCTCAGCGGCGGCAAGACCGGCACTGCGCAAGCCGTGGGTGTGGGCCAGAAAGACAAGTACGATGCCCGCAAGCTCGAAGAGCACCAGCGTGATCACGCGCTGTACATGGCGTTTGCCCCGGCGGAAAACCCCAAAATTGCATTGGCGGTGGTGGTGGAAAACGCGGGGTTTGGTGCTGCCCATGCGGCACCGATTGCCCGGCGCGTGTTTGACTACATGTTGCTCGGCCAGTACCCCAGCGAGGTGGACATGGTGGCGGTGCAAAAGGGACTGGCCGGTGCGCCGATTGGCAAACCGCGTCAGGCGGCCGACATGCCGGGGCTGACTGCAGGTGTGAATGGAACGGCACCGCAAACCGGGGCTTCCGCGGCCGCCAGCGCCGCCAAGGCGGCAGCGATTGCCGAGGCCCTGAGCAAGCTCACCCCGGCTGTACCGCCTCAGGACGCCTATCCCGACTAAGTCTTCGGAGACGTCTCGGTACCGCGGCTACTTCAAAAATGCGTCGAAACCGGTTTTCAGGATCAGCGCGCTGACCACGACGATAAACACCACGCGCACAAAACCGGCGCCATGCCTGAGCGCCATGCGTGTGCCCAACAGACTGCCCACCACATTGGCCAGCGCCATGGTCAGCGCGAAGTGCCACCAGACATGGCCCTTGTAGGCGAAAAGTAGCAGCGCAGCCAGGTTGGTCGCCGTGTTGAGCAGCTTGGCAGAGGCCGAGGCCGTCAGGAAGTCGTAACCCAGCCAGCGCACGAACAGGAAGACAAAGAAGCTGCCTGTGCCTGGGCCAAAAAAACCGTCGTAAAAGCCCAGCAGCACACCGATGGTGCAGGCCGCCCAGGTTTCGGCACGGCCGGAAAACCGCGGCGCATGGGTACGGCCCAATTCCTTGCGGGCCAGGGTGTAAGACAGCACTGCCAGCAGCACGAAGGGCAGGACCTTGCGCAGGAAGTCCGGGGAAATCACGGTGACCAGCCAGGCACCCGCGAAGGATCCGGCAAAACCTGCCAGCGCGGCGGGCAGCAGTGCCGCCCAGCGCATGTCGACGCGCCTGGCATATTGCACCGTGGCCACCGCCGTGCCCCAGACAGAGGCACCCTTGTTCACGCCGAAGAGGGTGGCCGGATGTGTTGTCGGAAAGACGGCAAACAGGGCCGGCACCAGGATCAGCCCGCCCCCTCCCACAATTGAATCCACAAAACCCGCCAGCAGGGAGGCGAACGACACAATCAGCAATTCCATCGGCAGATTGTCTCATCGCAATTGCCGGCGGCGGCATGCACCACACCGAGGCGGACGGAAGGACAAAGCAGTGGACAAAAAAAAGCGCCGGGTTTGCCGGCGCCTTATAAAAAACATCTCTCTGGATGTCAATTCTCTTGTCTCTTGTGCTTGTACGTGTTTGTCTCCTCGGCCCTCTGCGAGCAGCTCGGCTCGTATGCAGGTCGTTCACTGTAGTGTGCGCACCCACGTAGTGCATCGGGATTTTCCCTTGCCTTGATCCGATTTCCTCGCGGCGGACCGGGCCTTGCTTGGCACGACTTATGCCTGTTACGAATTGTTCAGCCGATGGGAACAGCAACAACAGGAATCACCATGCATTACAAGCGGTTCATCACTCCGGGTTGGGGACTTTGCATTCTGTTGGCTGCCACCCTGGCCGGCGCGCAGGCGCCCGCACCTGCTGATCCGGTGTCGGCGGTGCCTGCTGCCAGTGCACCTGCACCCGTGGCACCAGTCGCACCGGTGCTTGCCGTGCCTGCGCCTGCAGCAGTGCCTGCACCCGTCGCCCCGGCACCGCTGACCCGGCCCGGCCTGGTGGCGGCCGACACCCTCAACGGCGCCGACACGGCCTGGATGATGACCTCGACGGCGCTGGTTCTGCTGATGACCCTGCCGGGCATTGCCCTGTTTTATGGCGGCATGGTGCGCAAGAAGAATGTGCTCAACACCATGGCCTGTGTGGTCCTGATCTGCGCCGTTGTCAGCCTGCTATGGTTTGCGGTGGGGTATTCGCTGGCCTTCACACCGGGCAGCGGCGCGCTGGGCCGCTACATCGGCGGTGGCGACCGCCTCTGGTTTGCCGGGCTGGATTATGTCAAGGATGCGCAGCAAGTGGCCGTCAGCCACATTGCCCCGAACATTCCGGAGTCGGTGTATGCCATGTTCCAGCTGACTTTTGCCATCATCACGGCTGCGCTGGTGGTGGGCGCCTTTGTGGAGCGCATGCGGTTTTCCGCCATGCTGTGCTTTATCAGCCTGTGGACCGTGATGGTTTATGCACCGATTGCGCATTGGGTCTGGGAGCCCGGTGGCTGGCTGGCCCAATTGGGGGCGCTTGATTTTGCGGGTGGTTCGGTTGTCCATATCAACGCCGGCGTGGCCGGGCTGGTGTGCGCCTATGTGCTCGGGCCGCGCCGGGGTTACGGCCGCGAAGCTTTCACTCCCTTCAATCTGGGGCTGACCATGGCCGGTGCCGGCATGCTCTGGGTCGGCTGGTTCGGTTTCAACGCCGGCTCGGCCGTTGCTTCCGACGGGCGCGCTGGTTTGGCGATGGCGGTCACGCACATCGCCGCGGCGGCCGGTGCCCTGTCGTGGATGGCGGCCGAGTGGATGGTTCGTGGACGCCCCACCTTGCTGGGCCTGTGCTCCGGGCTGGTCGCCGGGCTGGTGGCCATCACCCCGGCCGCCGGTTTTGTCTCGCCTCGTGCGGCGCTGGCGATCGGACTGATCGCCGGCGCGGCCTGCTATTGGGGCGCGACCGGTCTGAAGCGCCTGCTCAATGCCGACGATTCCCTCGATGTGTTCGGCGTGCATGGCGTGGGTGGCATGGTCGGTTCGCTGCTGACCGGGGTGTTTGCCAGCAATACCATCTCCGGCGTGGAGGGCAGCGTACTGACCCAGGCCATCGGTGTCGGCGCGGTGCTGTGCTACAGCCTGGTCATGACGGCCATTGCACTGTGGATCACTTCCCTGTTTGTCAGCCTGCGGGTCAGCGACAGCGCCGAGTCCGACGGCCTGGACATTGCCCAGCATGCCGAGCGCATCGGTACCTGATGGAGGGCCCTGCCATGCCTACCAGCGAAAAAATCGCCATCGCCGCCCACCTGCATGTGCTGCTGCGCAGAAAGACCGGGCGCGTGACGGACACCGAGTGGATGGCGACGAATGCGGAATACGCAGCCGAAATTGTCCGCTTCTCGCGCGAGAAAGCGGCAGAAGATGGCCACGTCGATCTCGGCGTCTGGGCTGACCGGCTTGAAGAAATCATGGCGGCGCCTGATGCTAAGCAGCGGGTGCCGCTGGTCAGGATGGTGGCCGGGGCGGTCAAGGACCTGAGCGCGGCGCCCCCGGCTCCTGCGCCCGTGCCCGACCGGCACAGCAGTGCCCGCTCGGTTGATACCGAGGAGGAGGTCTACCCGGAATCGGGCTTTATCGAATCAACGTTTGGCAATCTGTTTGGCGACAGTGAAAAACACCGTGAGCGCAAGCCCCGGGACCCGGATGCGCCGCGGTATGTGAAGGGGCTGCGCTAGGGCAGCGTTCCACCAAGCATGCAACACTGCACTAGCGGGCGCCGTCTGCCAGCGTGAAATGGAAACTTGCACCTGCACCGGGCGCAGACGTCGCCCAGATACGTCCGCCATGGCGCATGACAATCCGGCGCGCCGTGGCCAGGCCGATGCCGGCGCCGGAAAACTCGCCGGGTGCGTGCAGGCGCTGGAAGGCGGTGAACAGCTTGTCGACATAGGTCATGTCGAACCCGTCGCCGTTGTCCCTGACGAAAAAAACCATGTCACCGTCCTGGCCCGGCTCGGCACCGACCGTGATCTCGGCGTGCGCCTGCCCGGACGTGAATTTCCACGCGTTGCCCAGGAGGATGTTCAACAAGTGCAGGACCAGCCCGGCATCGGCCTGCACAGCGGGCATCGCCTGGACTTGGGTGGTGACGCTTCGCCCAGGGTCTTGCTGCTGCAGTGTTTTCAGCACCACGCCGGCCATGGCCCCCAGGTCCAACTGTTCGCGGTAGAGCTGCATGCGCGACAGCTGCGCCAGCGCCAGCAGGCTGTCCGTCCGTTCGTTCATCTGGTTGACGCCGGCACGGATGCGCTGAAGGTAGTGTTTGCCGCGCTCGTTGACAGCTCCTGCGATCTCCCTTTCGAGCAGGCGTGTCATGCCATTGATGGCGATATAGGGCTGCCGCAGGTCATGGGCCAGCGCGTGCGAAAAAGCCTGCAGCTCCTGGTTGGCCGCGGTGAGTTCGGCGGTGCGTTTCTCCACGCGGGATTCCAGCTCGGCGTTGAGCTGCATGATTTGCCGCTCGGCGAGTTTTCGCTCGGTGATGTCGCGCAGGACCACACTGACCTGCACGGCGCCGTTGCTGCTGACGTGCCGCGAGGAAGACACCTCCACCGGAACGCGCGTGCCGTCGCCGCGCACGCAGTTGAGTTCGCCTCGGCCGCCGGTCTGCCTGAGCATGGCCGCCACGCGTGAATCGGCCGGGTCCACCAGGCCGGCGATGCCGGCCGCCCTGATCTGCTGCTCGCTCATCCGGAGCATGGCGCAAGCTGCGGGGTTGGCCGATACCACCGTGCCGTCGGCTAGGCCCTGGATGAAGCCGTCCAGGCTGCTTTCGAAGACCAGGCGAAACCGCTCCTCGCTGATGCGCAAGGTGTCTTCGGCGGCCAGCAGATTGCGGTAGCGGCGCGCCCGGCTTTGCGCTGCCGAGATCAGCGCGGCCGGCGTCACCGGTTTGATGATGAAGTCATCGCCGCCCTGGCCGAGTGCCTGGGCCTGCTTGTCCAGGCTGGTTTCGGCGGACAGAAAAACAATCGGGATCCGGACGAATTCAGGCTGCTGGCGTATCAGGGTCGCCAGTTCGATTCCGTTGCACTGCGGCATGTAGAGGTCGCAGGTGATCAGGTCGGGCTGAAATTCAAGCAGCACTGTCATCACGCGGTGGGGCTCGGTGACGATGCGCGTTTCCATGCTTGCCGACTGCAACACGCCGGCGTAAAAAATGGCCAGTCCTTCGTCATCTTCCACCAGCAACACCCGGTAGGGGCGCGTTGGCTCGGCGGAGGTGAGCTGATCCAGCAGGGCGGCCATGGCGCGCACATCCAGCGGCTGCGGAAAATAACCTGCGGCCCCGGCACGCACCGCCTGCAACCGGGTCTGGAAGTCCGTTTCCCCGGCCATGAAAATCAGCCGGTTTCTTCCATCCCCATCAGGACTGGATGCAGCCACCGTGTGGAGGGCCAGCAGGGGGTTTGCCGAAAACGCGATGTTGGCAAGAATGGCCGCTGGCGCGGTTTGTGCTGCCGCAAGGTGCGCCGCTGCAGGGTGCTCAAAAATAAGGCTCTGGTAGCCGGAGTGGTTCAGTTGTTCAGCCAGCTGGCGGGCCGCCGGCTGATCCGGCTCGATGATGTGAAGCAGCCGCGCCGGCCTGGCCGGCCGACTCGCTATACCGCCGTCGGCGTCGGCATCGGGGAACGACGCCTCCGCTTCGATAGCGGCCTGGCCGGCAAGCAGTGCGGCTTTCAGTTGCTGCAGTCCGGCGGCCAATGCAGCGCGGGCCGTTTCGTCAGGAAAACCCGGTGCGCCGGCGTGCAGGGAGAGCGTTTTTTCAATACCCGCGGCCGCCTGGCTGACCAGGGGAAAACCGAAGGTACCGCCGGAGCCTGCCAGCTGGTGGGCCTGCGCCAGCGCCGAAAGTGCGGCCTCTTGCCCGCCGGTGCCACCGAGTTGCCGCAGCGCTGATTCCAGGGTACCGATCTTTTTCGGCAGCACCGCCGCATACTGCGCGCGCTGGGTCTGCAAGTAAAGGGCAAGGCTGGTGGACGGCATCAGGGCAGGTGTGGGCTTGGCTGGCCCATTATCAGCCTGCCGCCGCCGGCCCCGGTTCTGCCGGCCGTTTGCGCAACGTATCATGGCTCCAGCCGCACCATCCTGTGCCGGCGCCAATCAGCGAGCTGAAACAATCCATGGCACTTCCGGGCAGCGCGGGCGCGAAACAGGCGGGCGAAACCAGGGCAGGCCTGAAGTGGGGTCCCCTGGCCATCCTGCTTTTCTGGCTGGTGATCATGGGTGTGCTGTATGCCGTGATGAACCAGGTGCTGAAGCCTCCGGCCCTGACGGTGGCGACCACCGGTGAACTGGTGATCCCGCGTGCCCGGGATGGCCACTTTTATGCCCGGGGAGTGATCCAGGGCCAACCCGTCACCTTCCTCGTGGACACCGGCGCATCACTGGTGGTGGTCAGCCAGGAGTTTGCGCGTGTCGCTGGCATGGCGCAGGGCGAACCCACCACGTTCAGGACTGCCAGCGGTGAATTGCAGGGCCGCATTGTTCAGGGCGTGACGGTGTCCGTTGGCCCGGCCAGCGTTTCCGGCGGCCGGGTGGGCGTGGGGCTGGTGGGGCCAGACCCCGACGTGGCCTTGCTGGGGCAAAGCTTCCTGTCGAAATTTGAAATTGTGCTGTCCGGGGACAACATGATTCTCCGAAGCAAATAGTTTTCGTTTTGAGATGAACGTGCGCGCGCCGGTAAGACGCAGGTTTTTAATCGGGAAATAGGGTGAAAAGCGTGGGGTAATAAGTTACCGCTGCCCCGGTAATTGATGACTGACGCGCCTGGGTGCGGCGCCTACGATGACTTCCTGCCCGGCTTTTCCGGCTGGCTGCAGGAGATCATCATGCTGCGATTCATTGCCACCTTTTTTGCCTGTGTATTTTTCGGTGCCTGCCTGCCTGCCGGCGCTGCCGACATTTCCGCGTACCAGCGCGGCGTGCTGATCCGGGGTTCCATCCAGAAAGGCGATTACGCCCGGCTGATCCAGTTTGTGCGGCACCCCGACAACTACGGCCGTTTTGCCCGCACGGTGTACCTTGATTCGCCGGGCGGCGACGTGGCGGAGGCCATCAAGATCGCCAACCTGCTGGACAAGAGTTATGCAGCCACCCATGTTGCCAGCGGCGCGCGTTGCTACAGCGCCTGCTTTATCTTGTGGATGAGCGGCGTGGCCCGCCATGTCTCAAGCGGCGCAACCCTGGGAGTGCACCGGATCCATGTGAAGCTTGGCGAAGAGAACGTGGACCCGCAATCGGCGTATTTCACCCGGATCGCGCGCAGTGTTGAAAACTACATGGCAGGGTTGGGCACGCCGCGAGCCATCCTGGACAAGATGAATGCAACGGCTCCGGCAGACCTGTTTGTCATCAGTCCGCGCTGGCTGGCCGAGCAGCAGCTGCTGGCAACCTTGTCCTATCGCCTGGGCTTTATGGATGTGGCACAGGTCCGGTGTGGGCCCGAACCATTCGCGGCCGGGATGAAGGCCAGCGCAACGTCGGGCGAGGATGAGTTCGACCGCTGGGTTCAGCAGATCAGAAGCTGGACGACTTGCGCCGACGAGCTGCGCGCCAGCAGCCAGCGCGGCGATGGCATGACCATTGCCGCGCTGATTGCTGAATGAACGAGGCCCCCACGCTTGTCACTGCGTGTACTGCGCTGCCCCCCGAGGGGGCCGCTGCGCCTGCGGCCCGGCGAAGCCGGTTCCGCGGCCCTGGCTGGTCTGGGACGCAACCCACCCACGACCGCGTTAGTCCGCTCACTTTGAACGGGCAGTGACCGGCCACCGGATTTCAAAACAAGCAGGGGCCGCGGGACTGGCTTCGCCAGACCGCAGGCGCAGCGGCCCCCTTGGGGGGCAGGGAGCTACGCGAAGCGAGCGACCGTGGGGGCTAAATTCCGGACTGGATCCACTGTGCGGCTTTTTCCGCAATCATGAGAGTGGGTGAGTTGGTATTTCCGCTGGTGATCAGCGGCATCACGCCGGCATCGACCACGCGCAAACCCTTGATCCCGCGTACCCGCAGGTGCGAGTCCACCACCGCCATGGCATCGTCGTCACGCCCCATCCTGGTGGTGCCCACCGGATGGAAGATGGTGGTGGCGATGTCACCGGCCAGGCGCGCCAGCTCTTCATCACTCTGGAACTGCACGCCGGGACGGAATTCTTCGGGCTGGTAGCCGGCCAGCGCGCTCTGGCTCACGATGCGGCGCGTCACGCGGAGCGAGTCGGCGGCCACCTTCCGGTCCTCGGCGGTGCTGAGATAGTTGGGCGCGATCGCGGGAGCGTCTTCAAAGTTTCCGCTCTTGATCTGAACCGAGCCCCGGCTCGTGGGATTGAGGTTGCAGACACTGGCTGTGAACGCGTTGAAGTTGTGCAGGGGTTCGCCAAACGCGTCGAGCGACAGCGGCTGCACGTGGTACTCGATGTTGGGCCAGGGCCGGTCCGGCGAACTGCGCGTGAAAGCACCCAGTTGCGACGGCGCCATGCTCATCGGCCCGGTCTGCTTGAGCGCATATTCCAGACCTATCATCGCCTTGCCCCAGAGTGAGCTGCCCAGGGTATTGAGCGTGAAGTTTTTAACCTTGCTTCCCGCGACATGGTTGACCTTGTAGACCGAGCGGATCTGCAGGTGGTCCTGCAGGTTGGCGCCCACGCCGGGCAGGTCTGCCACCACCGGGATGCCGTGCTGCTGCAGCAGGCCCGCTGGCCCTACGCCCGAGAGCTGCAGGATTTGCGGCGAGCCTATGCTGCCTGCGCTCAGGATGACTTCTCCCATGTGGCCGGAGTCGCGTGTGGCAAAGGCCTGGACGCGTTCGTGGCCGGTCCACACCTCGACACCGGTGCAGCGCTGGCTGCCATCGTCCTGGCGCTCGATAACGAGTTTGCTGACTTGTGCGCCGGTCCACATTTCAAAATTGGGTCGCGCAAAACAGGTCGGGCGCAAAAACGCCTTGGCGGTGTTCCAGCGCCAGCCGCTTTTCTGGTTGACCTCGAAATAACCCACACCTTCGTTGTTGCCCGTGTTGAAGTCGTCGGTGGCCGGGATGCCAGCCTGCTGCGCCGCCGCGGCGAACGCGTCGAGGATGTCCCAGCGCAGGCGCTGCTTTTCAACCCGCCACTCGCCGCCCATCTTGCGTGCCAGGCCTTCGCTGGCGGCGTGCTGGCTCTTGTGGCCGTGCAGTCGCCGGAAATTTTCATTGACCACCGCCTCTGCCTTGCCTTTGGGTGCATCGAGTTTGTAGTGATCCTCGTGTTTGCGAAAGCCCGGCAGCACATGGTCCCAGCGCCAGGTGTCGTCGCCGGTGAGTTCGGCCCACTGGTCGTAGTCGCGCGCCTGGCCGCGCATGTAAATCATGCCGTTGATGCTGGAGCAGCCGCCCAGCGTCTTGCCGCGCGGGTAACGCAGCGT
>CAZIYA010000101.1:0-10935 GCA_964543355.1 uncultured Polaromonas sp. | reverse complement strand
CTGGCGCCTCTGGCGCAACTACTCCGACGCCCTGGCGCGCAAGACTTTCCGCTTTTCGCTGATCCACCTGTCTGTTTTATTTGCAGCGCTGCTGCTGGACCACTACCTCGTATGAGCCTCTCTCCGACTTCTCCCGGCAAACGGAATGCTATCAGGTTGATAGCTGGTGGCGCTTTGTGGACGGGGGCTACAGGCCTTTTTGGCTTGATATCCGGGTGTACCGACAGCAAACCGCAGTTCGCCAGCATTGACATCACCGGCGCTGACTATGCGCGTGACTTTGCGCTGGCCGACCACAACGGCCAGCCGCGCAGCATCAAGGACTTCCAGGGCAAGGTGGTGGTGGTGTTTTTCGGCTTCACCCAGTGTCCGGATGTCTGCCCCACCTCGATGGCCGAACTTGCGGAGGTCAAAAAAATACTGGGCGCCGATGGTGAGCGGCTGCAAGGCCTCTTCGTCACGCTGGACCCCGAGCGCGATACGCAGGAAGTGCTCAAGGCTTACATGGGCAACTTTGACCCGACCTTCCTCGCGCTTCGCCCCGAGCTCGACAAGCTGCCGCAGGTGGCCAGGGACTTCAAGATTTTCTACAAGAAGGTCGAAGGCAAGACGCCCGGTAGCTACACGCTGGACCATTCGGCCGGCAGCTATATCTTCGACCCGCAGGGCCGGGTCCGCCTGTACAGCCGCTACGGCAGTGGGGCTCCCGCGCTGGCTTCCGACATTCGCCTGCTGATCAAGAACAACTGAAGCAGCAGTTCTCTGCCCGTGTGGCAGCGGGCAGGAGGCAAAAAAAAGCCTGCACACGATGGTCGTATGCAGGCTTTGGGCAACAGCCGCTTTCGCGGCATTGCCGTCAAGTCGTCAGGCGTAGGCCGCGAGGACCTTTTTCATTTTTTTCATGGCCGCCACTTCAATCTGGCGAATGCGTTCGGCGCTCACCTTGTATTCCGCTGCCAGGTCATGCAGAGTCATGCCGCCTGAACCGTCGTCGTTGACCTTGAGCCAGCGTTCCTCGACGATGCGGCGGGAACGATCATCCAGGCCTTCCAGCGCGGTCGTGATGCCGTCGCTGGCCAGGTAGTCGCGCTGGCGCGACTCCATCAGCTGGGTCGGTTCCTGGGTGGCGTCCGACAGGTAGGCGATCGGGCCGAACGCGTCTTCGCCATCGTCACTCGGGCTCGGGTCCAGCAGCACGTCACCACCGGACATGCGCTGCTCCATCTCGATGACTTCCTCGCGCTTGACGTTGAGCGTCTTCGCCATGGAACTGATCTGGTCTTCGGTCAGCGTATCGCGGTGCGTCGCCACGTTGGCGTCGTCCTTGAAACCCTGCTTCATGGAGCGCAGGTTGAAAAACAGCTTGCGCTGGGCCTTGGTGGTCGCCACCTTGACCATGCGCCAGTTTTTCAGGATGTACTCGTGCATCTCTGCCTTGATCCAGTGCAGCGCGTAGCTGACCAAGCGCACGCCCTGGTCCGGGTCAAAACGCTTGACGGCTTTCATCAGGCCGATATTGCCTTCCTGGATCAGGTCGGCGTGGGGCAAGCCATAACCCAGGTATTTGCGCGAGGTGGCTACCACCAGACGCAAGTGAGAGAGCACTAACTTACCAGCAGCGTCCAGATCGTTCTCATCCTTGAGTTTCCGGGCGAACTCCTGCTCCTGCTCCAATGTGAGCATGGGCAGGCGGTTGACCGCCGAAATATAGGCGTCCAGGTTACCCAATGGCGGCAGCAGCGACCAAGGGTTGACGGATGCCAATGCCGTGGTGGCCGGTGTCACGTTGGGAGAGAGGGCGTAGGACATAGAGCAAAACTCCTTTTCTGAAGTCAAATATTAGCACTCTGTTCGAGAGAGTGCTAAGCAATAAGTTCAATGGCTTTAATAGGGTACGGCTAATTGGTAATTACCCTAGTTTGTGTCCCATTCTGCGCTTTAGTTCAACCGACCCTGTAGGCCAAACGCGGGGAGCGGGGGCATCAAAAACCCATGTTTGCGTGGCGCAGGCGGGCCTGCCCGATCCGAAGTCGGGGCTGGAAAGTCAAAAAAGGAGCCAAATAGCGCTCCAGCCCAGTGCTGCCGGGCGCTGACAGCTATGGTTTCAGTAGCGGCTGGATTGAACCGCGGCCCGACAGCCGCGGAGGCGGCTCAGGCTGCAGGCGCCACGGGCCGGACCAGCGCTTGTCCGGCGAGCCGGGCGTGCAGGCACTCCACGACCCCTTCAGCAAAACGCCGGAACACCGGTTCGGTGACAAACCCCAGATGCGGCGTCAACAGGACATTGGGCAGCTCGCGCAGCGGGTCACCCAGCGGCAGCGGCTCCGTGTCGAACACGTCCAGCGCGGCATAACCGGGCCGGCCCAGCTTCAGGGCCTGGACCAGGGCCGGGGTGTCGATCAGCTCCGAGCGGGAGCTATTGACCAGCAGGCTGCCTGGCTGCATCAGGCCCAGGCGGTCGGCATTCATCAGGTGCCGGGTCGTGGGCAGCACGACCAGGTGCAGACTGACCACGCGTGAGGTGGCCAGCAGCTCTTCCAGCGGCAGGAAGCCGACGCCCTGTTCTGCGGCGCGTTCGGCTGTCATGCGCGGGCTCCAGGCCACAACGTCCATCCCCAGCGCCTTGCCGACTTTCGCGACGCGACCGCCAATTTCGCCCAGGCCGATCAGGCCCAGGCGCTGGCCCGCCAGTGCGCCGGGCAAGGGCAGGGCGTTGTCGCTGCGCCACTGGCCGGCCCTGAGCCTGGCGGTGTGGCTGTCGAGCTGCTTGGTGGCGGCGAGGATAACGGTCCAGGTCAGTTCGCAGGTGCTGTCTTTCGAGGGCCCGAACTCGGTACAACTGACCGGAATGCCGCGTGCAGCCAGTGCAACCAAGTCCAGCCGGGCATTGCGGGTGCCGGTGAACATCAGGTAGCGCAGTTTCGGCAGTTGGGCCAGCAGTTCGGCGCCGAAAGGCGTGCGGTCGCGCATCAGCACAATGGCGTCGGCATCTTTCAGTGCGTCGACCAGCGCAGGGCCGGTCAGTGGCGCGTGGTGGACGGTGACTTCGGCCTGGGCGTCAATGCCGCTCCAGTCGGCCAGGCGCCGCAGCGCGCGTTCCGTGTCGTCGAGGACAACGATGCGGGGCCTGGCGCTGCTCATGCCCGTGCCAGCGCCGTCAGTGCCCGCAGATCTGCGGCCTTGCCGACCGTCCAGCAGGCCTGGATGAGCTCCGCGGTTCTGGCGGCGCCCAGCACCGCATCCGACAGGCCATGGAACTTGGCTTCCAGCATGGCATCCGTCATCGGGTTCTGCAGCGAGCCGATGGCGTGTTCGACAAACACGTGGACGCGGCGGCCGTCGTTGAGCACGGCGGTCACGTCGGCGCTGGCTTCATCGATGGAATCGTCCACCGTGGCCACCACCTTGCGGCGCAGCGCCACCATGTCGGCTCGGTTCACCACCTCGTCGGAGAATTCTTCCTCGGCGGCGCGCCCGAAGCTCAGGCCCGCCGCGCAGCCGTGGTAAACGCTGAACTTGGCCTGCAGGCCGTCGGCGGGTTCCTTCTTGCCGGTGAGCTCCAGCACCAGCGAATGCACCTTGAGCTCGATGCGTTCCACCTGCGCCGGCGTGACGCCCTGCGCACGCAGCTGCGCGCACGCGTCGATGCTGGGGTGGATCACGATGCCGCAGGCAAAGGGCTTGTAGCTGTTGAACGATATTTCGAAACGCCGGCCGAGCTCGCCGGTGATCTCGTTCCAGTCGTTCTTTGTCGAGACCGTCTGCATCATGCCGCGCGGCGCCTCCAGCGCTTTCGGGCTGGCGGTGTAGCCGTGCTGCGCCAGCAGGGCCGACATCAGGCCGGCGCGGGCTGCGCCGCCGGGGTGGAAAGGCTTGGTCATGGTGCCGAACTGTTCGCGCATGCCCACCGGCTGTGAGGCGGCGATGCCCAGCGCCATCGCGGTCTTCTGCACATCAAGCTTGAGCAGCCGGGCGCAGGCAGCAGCGGCGCCCAGTGTGCCGGTGGAGCCGGTGATGTGCCAGCCGCGGTCGTAGTGCTCGGGGTACATGGCGTTGCCGACGCGGCAGGAGACGTCGATGCCCAGCACCAGCGCGTCGATCACATCGCGGCCTGACGCGCCGCTGTGTTCGGCCAGCGCCAGCACGGCGGAGGCGACCGGGCCGGCCGGGTGGATGATGGTTTTCAGGTGCGTGTCGTCGAAGTCGAAGGTGTGCGAGGTGATGCCGTTGATCAGCGCGGCGCTCGCCATGTCGACTTTTTCCGTGCGGCCCAGCACGCTCGCCTGTGCCGCGGGCTGCAGCACCTGCACCGCGGCCAGCGCTGCATCGGCAGCCTCATGGTGGGCGGCGCCGACGGCGCAACCCAGCCAGTTCATGAAGGTGCGATGCGCTTCGTGGTCGACGGCAGCGCTCCAGCCACCGGCCAGATAACCGGGGTGGGTGGCAACGTGCTGCGCCAGGATCTGGGTGACGGGAGGAGCGTTGTGGTCGGCAGCGACCTGGGTATTGCGGGCCATGGTGTCTTTCGGCAGCAAGCTGCCAGAGGGTAGAAAAATACGATAAATGCTATGAATAAAGGAGCTGCTTGCGCCCGTTGGATAAGGGGTACAGGCACTTTTTACATATAAAACTCAGCTGTCGAGCTGGATGCCGCGTTCGCGCGCGAGTTTGGTCCAGCGGGCAATGTCGGCGCGCATGAACGTGCCGAACTGTTCGGGTGTCATGACGATGGGCTCGACCGCTTCCACCGAGAGTTTTTCGCGCAGGTCGGGCGCCTTGAGCACGGTGGCCAGCGTGTCGTTGAGCTGTTTGACGATAGGCGCGGGCATGCCGGCGGGGCCGACCACGCCATACCACTGCTGCGCATCAAAACCCTTGAAGCCGGACTCGTCCAGTGTCGGCACATCCTTGAACTGCGGGTGGCGCTGCAGGCCCGTCACGGCCAGCGGCCGCACGCGGCCCGAGCGGATATGCGGCACGGCGGCTGCCAGGCCGGGGAACATGGCCTGGGTCTGCCCGCCGATCAGGTCGGTGAAGGCCGGTGCAATGCCGCGGTAGGGAATGTGCACCATGAAGGAATTGACCTGCTGCTTGAACAGCTCCATGGTCAGGTGGGTCAGCGAGCCGGCCCCGGCCGAACCGTAGCTGACCTTGCCGGGGTTTTTCTTGAGGTAGTCGATGAACTCCCTGACGTTGCTGACCGGCAGGGCAGCGTTGACCACCAGCACATTGGGCGTGCCGCCGATCATGCCGATGGGTGTGAAGTCCTTGATGGGGTCGTACGGCAGCTTGCGGGTGGCCGGGCTGGTGCCGTGGGTTGCCACATAACCCTGCAGCAACGTGTAGCCATCGGGCGCAGCTCGAGCCGTGGCCTGGCAGGCGATCACACCGCCGCCACCGCTCTGGTTGTCAACGATGAAGCTTTGTTTGAGCAGGGCACCCCAGCGTTCGGTCAGGGTGCGGCCCACCATGTCGCTGCCGCCGCCGGCGGACACCGGCACGATATAGCGTATTGGTTTGACCGGAAAGCCGGTTTGGGCCAACAGCAGGCCGGGTGCGCCCAGCAGGGCGGGAGCTGCGTGAAGCAGGGTGCGTCGTTTCATGATTTGTCTCCAGTGGATTTTTGTGGATCGGAAAGCTGAAATCAGGCGGCGGTGGCGGACATGGCAGGGGTGGCATCCACCAGGCGCAGATAGGCATCGCCGACGTGGTGGGCCATCAGTGCTTCGCAGCGCACCGGGTCACCCTGGCGCAGCGCCCGGACGATCTCCGCATGCTCGGCAATCGAGGCCTGCATGCCAACGTCGTGCGACAGGTTTTTCAGGCGCGACAGGTGCAGCTTCTGCACGATGCCGCGGTAGGTTTCGGTCAGGGTCCGGTTACCGGCGGCTTCGATGATGGCCCAGTGGAAACGCAGGTTCTCGCCGTAATAACGCTGCACCTCGTGTTTGGCGGCGGCGTCTGTCATGGCATGGACGGAATCGTCGAGCAGTGCCAGCAACGCGGCCATGCGGGCCTTCGGCAGCAGCGCTGCCTGGCGGCCGGCAAAGCCGTCCAGCAAGCCGCGCATCTGGTACAGGTCGCGAATCTCGGGGGCGTCGAGCTGGCGTACAAACACACCCGAATGTTTTCGTGCCACCACGAGGCCGGAACTTTCCAGCTCGCGCAGGGCTTCACGTACCGGCACGCGGGACACGCCCAGACGCGCGGCTACATCGGGCTCATTGATGCGCTGGCCGGGTGTCAGCACGCCGCGCAGGATCAGCGCCAGCATGTCGCTTTTCACGAGCTTGGCCAGCGAGGTGTCGCGCACATCGTTCAGGCGTTCGGCAGAAGATTCAGTGAGCCAGGGCAGCATAGGGATTCCAAAAATGGAAGACGATATATCGTATACGAAAAAAGAAGCTGAAAAGCCGGCAAGCAGCGTAAAACCTGTGTTCGGATGGGAGAAACGTTGCCAGGCGGGGTAGCTGCACGGCGTGTCGAGCAGCCTCCCGGCAGTTCAGGAGCTGGGTTTGTCGTCGCGGATTTCGCGCACTTCCACATCCACGACGTCGCCGCTACGGGCAGGTGCAGCTTCGCGCTCGCGGGTCCCCGGCCAGGAGGGCTGGGAGGCAAAACGCTGGAAACGCCCAAACACGACAGGGTTGGGTTTCTGCCCGGTGAACAGCGAGCGAAGCAGGCCCAGCGCCAGCAGGATGAGGCTGGCCAGCAGCAGGCTCACCGCGAAAATCGCGGCGAAAGTCCAGAGGACCAGTCGCAGGATGAAACGAAGAACGCGGCTAATGAAGCTGGGCACGTGGCAATTCCCGTAAGAGTCAGAAAAATCCAGCTGCGGGCGAAAGCCGCATATTCAACCGGGGGTGCGTGGATTTACCAGCGAATACCGAGCTTGACGAAAAGTTTGCTCAGCACAAACAGCGGCCCCACCCAGAGATACTGGATGTCCTCGAAAAAAGAGGGTTTTTTGCCTTCCAGCTTGTGGCCCACGAACTGCAGGATCCACGCGCCGACAAAAATCCCGACCGAGAGCGGAAACAGAAGGTCGCCCACGGCATGCACCAGCGCCAGCAGGATGGCCGACCAGAGGATCATGGCACCGAAAAAAACCAGCGACAGCCTCAGGTAATACACCATGCTGGCTGCAATAAAGGCATAGGCCAGGTAGGGGTGCAGGGTCAACATCATGCCGAGCAGGCTGAGCATGATCAGCGGAATGGCGATGAAATGAATGAGTTCGTTCTTCGGATTCCGGTGGCTTTCGCTGTAGTGGGCGAGCAGGCGGTCAACCTGGCGTGTACCGTCAGAAGCGGTGGGTGTGGTGGTGTGGTTCATGGTGCCTCCGGCAGAGGAGTCGAAACGCTCCCTGCCGAAGCACTTTAATGGATGGTGGCTGTTTGCGAAAGCAGGGGAATTACTGCACCCCCTTCCCTCCAAAGTAGTACAGCAGAACGAGCCGATCCCCGGTCAGGTGGCCGTGATTTTCGCGGTCCGGATGATGCGGCTCCAGCGTTCGATCTCGCTCTTGAGAAAGACAGCGAAATCGCTGGCACCCTTGGGCGTAACGCGAAACCCCTGTTGCCTGGCGCGCTCTTCGACCTCGGCGCTGAACATGATCTTGATCATTTCGCGCGAGTAACGGTCCACGATGGCGTCCGGTGTTTGGGCCTGGATCATCGCGGCGGTCCAGTTTTCGACAAAGAGGCCGGTCATGCCGGACTCCATCGCGGTCGGCACGTCGGGCACCATGGGATGCCGGCTCAGGCTGCAGATGGCCAGCGCACGCAGCTTGCCTGACCGGACATGGGCAATCGATTCGGGAAAGTTGGAAAAAATCACGTCGAGCTGGCCGCCTATCAGGTCGGTCATGGAGGGCGCGCCACCGCGGTAGGGAACGTGCGTCATCTGCGTCCGGTTGAGGTCGTTGAATAGCGCCATGGTCAGGTGCGGCGGCGTGCCGTTGCCGCTGGAGCCGGCATTGAGCCGTTTGCTTTTCGATGCAGCGATCAGGTCCCGGAAGTCCTTGATCGGGCTGCCAGCCGGTACCACCACCAGCATGGGCGAGCCGGCCAGCAGCGCGACAGGGCGCAGGTCTTTGGTGAAGCTGTAGGCGGCATTCGGAAACAGGGCGACATTGGCCGCATGGGTGAGGGTAATGGCCAGCAGGCTGCTGCCGTCGGGCGTGGATTTGGCCACCTGGTCGGCGCCGATCTGCGCGTTGCCGCCGGCCTTGTTCTCCACAATCACCGACGTCTTCCAGGCTTCGCTTAATTTCTGCGCCACGGTGCGCGCCATGACGTCGGTCAGTCCGCCGGGTGGAAAGGGAACGACATATTTGATGGCGCTCCCCGGCTTGGGAAAAACCTGGGTCTGGCTCCAGGCGGGCAGTGCGGGCAAAGCGGCTCCGGCGGAAGCCCATATGATTTCTCGACGTTTCATGTTTGTCTCCATGGTTGTCTTCTGTCATCGAACCCTCCTTGCCGCATGAA
Organism: uncultured Polaromonas sp.; assembly: GCA_964543355.1. Taxonomy (GTDB): domain Bacteria; phylum Pseudomonadota; class Gammaproteobacteria; order Burkholderiales; family Burkholderiaceae_C; genus Polaromonas. The sequence goes on along the minus strand of CAZIYA010000101.1, from coordinate 2,446 downwards.
TGGCCCATGCAGCCTGGACGGGTTATGCGGCCAGCCTGTCGAGCTGGTTCTTCAGTGCATCCGGAATCGTCAGCCCTGAATTTCTTGCCTTCTCTTCGAGGCTTGTCCTTCGAACGCCCGCGAGGCGCACGCCGTCATCGACCAGCATTTCGCTGACCAGCGTTTCCATGCGTTCGTAATACACATCCTGGCCGGCCAGGGCGCCGGGGTCGATCACGATGAAAGCCTGGCCGATGCGCGGCGCATTGCCTTCATCGACAAAAAAGGAAGATGCTTCGAAACCGAATTGCGCGCCGATCACGGCGGTGACCAGCAGCTCGACGATCAGTGCCAGCATGGCGCCCTTGGGGCTGCTGGCAGCGCCCAGCGGCAGCATGGAGCCCGCCAGCCCGGCCTTGGGGTCCGTGGTCGGCTGGCCCTGGCTGTCCAGCGCCCAGCCCAGGGGAATGGCCCGGCCTTCCTTGGCCGCGACCATCAGCTTGCCGCGTGCGACTTCGCTGAGCGAGAGGTCGATGAGCAGCGGGTCGGCGTTTCGCCGCGGAAAAGCGGCTGCGATGGGGTTGGTGCCGAAGATGGGGTGTTTGCCGCCGGCTGCCGGCATGGCCGCAGGCGAATTGGCAAAACCGAGCCCGACCATGCCGGCATCGGCCACCGCGCGCAGGTGGTCCACCAGCACGCCGCAGTGGTGGCTGTTGGTCACGCCGGCAAAACACACGCCGAGGGTCCGGGCCGTGGTGATGGCAGTCGAGATGGCGAGATCACAGGCCGGAAAGGCCAGGCCCTGGCCGGCATCGACCACCAGGGCCGCGCCCTTGTGCCGTGTCACCGCCGGCAGGGCCCTGCCATTGGCCCGGCCGTTGCGCAGGTGGGTGGTGTATTGCGGCACCCGGCTCAGGCCATGCGAAGCCAGGCCTTGCGCCTCGGCGCGCACCAACGCCCGTGCGGTACTCAGCGCCATGGCTTGACCTGCGCCAGCACGGCGTAGCGCGTTGACCACCAACTGGCTGGCGTCTTCGATAGACAGTTGGGCCATTACTTCAGACGCTCCAGCACCTTGTTGGCAATCATGAAAGACACCCGTTCGTTGGCCTCCAGGCTGACGCCGGAGATGTGAGGGCTCAGGAGAAGGTTGGGGCAATTCTGCAGGGATATGTCGGCGGGCAGGGGCTCCACGTCGAAAACATCGATGGCAGCGCCGCCCAGATGGCCAGACCGTAGCGCAGCCGCGACAGCCGGCAGGTCCACGATGTGGCCGCGCGAGGTGTTGATGAGCACCGCGCCTTTTTTCATGGCCGCAATACGCGCGGCATGGAACAGGCCGCGTGTGCTGTCTGCCAGGGGAACATGCAGGGTGATGACGTCCGCTTCGCCAACGAGCACATCGAGAGGCGCGAAGCGGACCCCGGCCCCTGAGAACACCGTTGCGCCGGGCTGCAGCATGGCATCAAAGGCAATGACCTTCATGCCCAGTCCCTGTGCCAGTCGCGCCGTGGTCTGCCCGATGGAGCCGAAACCGATGATGCCCAGTGTCCGGCCCGCCGTCTCCCGCCCGTTGCTCAGGGCTGCACGCGGCCATTGTCCACTCGCCACGGCCGGCGTCGAGGCAAAGGCGCCGCGCAGCAACAGCATGGCGCTTGCGATTACATACTCGGCCACGCTCAGGGCATTGGCGCCGGTCGCGGGAATGACTTCCATGCCCTTGGCCGTACAGCCGGCCACATCAATGTTGTCCAGCCCCACGCCGAGCCGGCCCACCACCTTGCAGCGTGCCAGTGCCGAGAGCAGCGCGTTGCGCACCTGCGTGCGGTTGCGCACGATCAGCACGTCGGCACCTTCCGCCTCGCCGATCAGGCGCGACATGTCGTCCACCAGCAGCGGGTCGTAGAGGACGTCGTGTGCTGCCGCCAGTTGCGCGACCCCGCGTTCGTTCATGAACTCGCTGATGACGATGCGTGCGCGGGTCGTCATGACGGAGTGCGCCCATCAGCGTGAGAAGCGGCAGGCGTGGGGGCCATATTCAGGCGCTTTCGAACAGGCGGGTAAGGACGAATTCCCGGTGGCCCAGTGCCTCGGCAGCCGTTAACCGTCCATTGGCGGTGCGCAGCATGTTCTCCAGCAACTGGTCGCCTGCCTGGTCCAGCGTGATCTCGCGCTGCAGCAGCCCCGAGGTGTCCACGTCGATGTGTTCGCTCATCAGGCGCACGGTGCGCGGGTTGGAGCAGATCTTGATGACCGGGACAATCGCATTGCCGATCACATTGCCCTGGCCGGTGGGGAAGAAGTGAACGGCGTAGCCGGAGGCGGCGCACAGCGTCACCATCTCCGCGGCGGCGCTTGACGAGTCCATGAACCAGAGACCCGGATGCGTCGGCATTTCGGCCTTGTCGATGACGCCGTCCACCGTGCATTTCTTGCCGATCTTCTGGATGTTGCCCAGCGCCTTCTC
>CAZIYA010000100.1:0-10947 GCA_964543355.1 uncultured Polaromonas sp. | reverse complement strand
GAGAACAGGCCCGTGAAAGTCACGGTGAGGTCTTTCACAAACAGCCGGTGCATCGCGGCGCTCATGAAACGGACGATGGCCGCACGCCCCAGCATCTCGTGCGTGTGACCCAGCGCCTTGGCCGTTGCGTTGCCCTCGGGCGCCCGCCACTCGGCGTCTTCGGTGAACACTGCCGCAATCTGCACGGGGTCGCGCGTGGCAAAGGCCTTCCAGGCGTTCTTGACGATCTGCTGGCTGGTGAGTGCTGTTTGCATGGTGGCTCCGGAGCTGTGATGACCACATCCTCCATGGGCAGGCGCGGGGGAGTCTGGCCGTTTTCGGACCTGTGCAATTTGGGCCGAGATCGGGTGAGCGTCTTCCGGAATGCTATCGTCTTCATAGCTGCTTGCGCCCGTGGAATAAGGGCTGGAGGCCGATTTCACTCTATAGACCTTGCCACACGAGCCACGCACCCAGTGCTAGCAGACCGCCCATCAGCCACGTGCGAAAACTCTCCTGGCTCATCTCGTCGCGCAGGGCCTGGCCCAGCCACATGCCCACCAGTGCCGGCAGCAGCATCAGCAGCGATTGCGTGGCCGAGTCTGCGTTCAGGTGCCGGCTGCTGGTCAGCGTCACGGCCAGCGCCAGGGTGGAAACGGTGAACGACAGGCCCAGGGCCTGCGCCATCTCGTCTTTCTTCAGCCCCAGCGCCTGCAGGTAAGGCACGGCCGGCAGCACAAACACGCCGGTCGCCGCCGTCAGCAGGCCGGTCAGGCCACCGACTACGCCAGACGCCGCCGCTTCATGCCGCGCGCGCGGTTGCGGCAAATGCAGGCCCGCCAGCCCGGCCACGGCATAAGCCACCAGGCACAGGCCCAGCCACAGCATGGCGTTGCCGGCGGGCGCCGACATCCAGCCCCGGCCCAGCCACATGCCCGCGCACACCCCGGCCATCATCGGCCAGAGCCGCCAGGCCAGCGCCCGCAGGTGCCCGCCGCGTGACATCTGCCACAGGTTGGTGATGAGCGAGGGCAGGAAGAGCAGGGCGGCACCTTCGGCCACCGGCATCATCAGGCCCAGCAAACCCATGGCCACCGTCGGCAAGCCCATGCCCAGCACGCCTTTGACACCACCCGCCACAAAGAAGACAAAACTAACCACCATGAAGTCGTGCGCATTGGGAACGAACATGAATGCTCCTGAAACTAGGGAGCGTTCAGTCTGGCTTGTGGGAGCGTCGGTGACTATCTGTCTTTGCTTGAGGTAGGCTCAGCGCTGTGTGTAGCCACCGGTGACCGAGATGCGTTTTGACTGGACCGACCTTCAGCTTTTTGTGCACGCCTGCGAGGCCGGCAGCATGACGGCCGCTTCCAACCGCTCGCACCTCACACTGGCTGCCGCCAGCGCGCGCCTGCGCGGCATGGAAGAGCAGGCCGGCGTGACGCTGCTGGCCCGCCATTCACGCGGCGTGCGGCCCACAACCGCCGGCGAGGCACTGCTGCGCCACGCCCATGCCGTGCTGGCACAGATGGCGCAGCTGCGCGGCGAGCTGGCCCTGCACGGCCGCGGCGCCCTCGGAAAAATCCACCTCATGTGCAACACCTCGGCCCTGGTGCAGCACCTGCCGCCGCTGCTGGCGGCCTTCCTGCGCGAGCACCCGGCCATCGACACCGTAGTGGAAGAAAGCGCCAGCCCCCTCACCGTGCAGGCCGTGAGGCAGGGCTCCACCGACATCGGCATTGCTTCGGACGCAGAAGACATGACCGGCCTGCAGACAGCCTTCTTCTGCAAAGACCCGCTGGTGCTCGTGCTGCCGCGCGGTCACGCGCTGGCGCGCAGCCGCTTGGTGGCGTTTGAGCAGGCGCTCAACCTTGAGTTGGTGGGGTACAGCGCTTCCAGCGCCTTGCACACCTACCTGAGCCTGCAGGCGGCACAGCTCGGCAAGCCCATGCGCGTTCGCGCCAACCTCGGCAGCTTTGGGGCGATGTGTACCTTGGTGGAGCAGGGCGTGGGCGCTGCGGTGGTGCCGGCTGCTGTGCTGGGGAAGGACGTTGGCAGCAGGCGGCTGACCGTGCGGCCCTTGTCGGATGCCTGGGCCAAGCGGTCGCTGGTGGTGTGCGCGCCGGTGGATCTGGCGGAGTCGCAGCCGGCTGGGCGGTTGTTCGAGTTTTTACAGAGGACTGGAGTTCGTCAATAGTGGACCCATGTCAGATCGAAAACACGACGAGATCTTTAAAGGGGTGGATGAGTTCTGCTGCGAAGCGTCCTCGTATGATGCGAGGGAACATCAGGAGGCTCTATGGCTACATATTTGCGAGATCGTTACGTCAAAAATCGCTCATTTACCGTGGAAGCTGTCTCCCACATTTTTGATGTTTTTGCAGCTAGAAGTGCTGCGCTCAAGCTCGTTCTCGCCACCAATCCTCAAAACAATGATTTGACATTTTTTTCAGCAGTCATTCGATTTGACAATCGTGGCAACCGAACCTGGACACGGGAAGAGTTCCTCAAGTGTTTCACGCAAGCCAAGGTGGTCGAAAGAATTTCATTTGAAATAGAGACTTCATCATCTGTGCAGACCAATACACGGAGCGGTGCTTATTGCACTTTGCAGCTTGATATCCAGGATACGAATCGCTGTTTTCTTCAAGTTTCTTGTGATGATCGCGAGTGGGTTGAAACAACTTATGCAGATGTCATGGCTTTGGTTGATAAATATGGAAGTGTTAGTTGGATTGTTCGAACGTCAGCCACTCAATGGGGCGTGCAAATTATTGGCGTTTCTTTAGGGGTCCTTCTTTGCTTGGCATTAGCGAAATTTGTGGCGCCGACGTTGAGTGTTGAGAATCCTTTCCTGATTGCTTTCTTGTTTTGCCTACTCATGTTCTCCAATACTTGGACTCATATCTATCCGTTGGTCATGAAGGCGATAGACAAGGCTTTTCCAAATGTGATGTTTGTGAGACCTAATGAAGAAAATCTCCATTGGTTCTGGCAGGGGCTCGTCGGTGTGGCATTGACTGCTGGCGTAAGTACGGTGGGAATAGCTGCGTATGGTGTTGTCGAGCGAGTTGTAAAGAATATTTTTAAATGATGGACCCGGCTGTCTGCGTTGAATATTTCCTGGAAGACACTGACCATTTCTGATTAGTAGCGTCGAGTCATTTCGTTATGATCTTGCCTATGCATCTCCAACTCTCTCCCCCTTCCGCCTAACTCGACTGCGCCCGGCCTCACGCCGGGTCGCGCGTGCGGCCGCGCCTGTTCCATTCGATGAACAACAGCGCGCGGCCATGAGTTGACGCGCCTGTCTGCCTTCTTTTTCTTCTGGCTGCAAACGGCCTTGCAGCAGGCGCACGGATGGAGAACTTTTTTCATGAATTCCCGAACATCGGCCGCTTTGGCCTGGGGTGGCGTCCTGCTTGCGGGCGTCTTGTGGGGTGTGGGCGCTTTGGTCGCCCAGTCTGTGATGGAGGGCGGTGGCATGTCGCCTTTCAGTTTGTCGTTGGCGCGGTTTGCATTGGGGTTGCCGCTGCTGTGGTGGTGGCACTGGCGGCAGATGGCCGCCACGCCGGCTGCAGGGCAATGGCGAAACCTGCCGTGGCAGGAGAGGGCGCTGGTTGTTGTCACCGGCTTGGCGATGGCGATGAACGTGAGCTGCTGGTTCATGGGCGTCAGCTACATCGGCGCGGCCTTGCCGACGGTGATTTCGATCTGCTGCGCGCCGATGATCGTGGCGCTTCTCTCGGTGCTGCGCGGTTATGAGCGGGCCAGCGGGCTACTGATGTCTGCGCTGGCGCTGGCCCTCGTTGGCGTGGCCTTGATCGTTGTACCGGAGGAAGCCTTGACCTTGCCGCGCGACTACGCGGCGGGCCTGGCGTGGTCGTTCGCCTCAGCGGCTTTGTACTCGCTGGTGGTGCTGGGCAACGCGCGCATGCCGGCGCATGTGCCGGCTGTCAGTGCTTCGGCCTGGGGCATGGCGGTGGCGGCACTGCTGATGCTTCTGCTGGCCGGCGCGCAGGGCATCACCTGGCCGCGAGACGGCACAGCCTGGCTGCAGGTGGCCTACACCGGCGTGGCAACCACTTCGATTGCTTACCTGGCCTTTGCCTGGGGCGCGCGCCGGCTGTCTCCGACGGCAGCGGTGGTGGGCACGCTCATTGAACCGCTTGTCGCTGCGCTGGCGGCGGCCTGGCTGTTTGCCGAGCCGCTGACGGTGCGGCAGGGTGTGGGTGCCTTGCTGCTGGGGGCGGCGATGTTGCTGCTGGCGCGGCGGCGGTCGGGCTAGCGCCAGAACGGCCTGGCCTGTCTGGCAAAACCGTCGCAGGCCTGTTGGCAGCTTTGCACATGCATCTCGCGGCGGGCGCTGAGCCAGCCTGCGCCGAAGAGGGCGCGCGGGTCGTGGCCTGACAGCCCTTGCCAGGCCCGCAGCGCCGCCACCTCGTCGTGGTAAATGCCCAGCGCGTCCTGCAACGGCTTGAGGGCGGTGAGGTAGGCCTCAGACTTCCGCCTTGAAAACAGGGGCTGCGCGAACTCGGCCAGGTAGCGCAGGCGCTTGAGGCGCTTGCGCAGGGCGTGCTGCCCGGGTTCGGGCAGGGCCGTGAATTGCTGGCCCTGCGCCAGCACCTGCTTGTGCAGCTTGGCGAGGCGTTTGCGTAAGGCTTTTTTGGGTGATCTGTCTTCCGGTTCAGCTTCAACAGAATCCGCGTGAGCAAAACCGACCAGGCCCAGCAGGGCCTGCTGAAAGGCTGGCGCGCGTACCGACTCTGCCGCGCTGGGCAGGGCGCCCATTCCGTCATGCCAGTCCAGCGGTGGCCCGCCTGCCGCTTCAATCTGGCCTTGCAGCTTGTGCAGGAGGTAGTCGCGGTCGCGGTGCAGGCCCAGCTCGCGGAAGACGGTGGCCAGCGGCGCTTCCCATTTGCTGGCCTGGTCGCCCCAGCCGCCTGCGAGGGCGCCGAGTTCTCTGAGCGCGGTGCGCAGCCGGCGCAAGCCCACGCGCAGCTGGTGGATGTGCTCCTCGCCGGTGCAGCCACCGGCCACGTCGCTGGCGTTGGCCAGCACCTGGTCCAGGCAGGCCGCCAGCACGGCGGCGGCCACCTCGCGGCTGGAGGCGTGGCGAGGAAAGCGCGGCGACCTGGCGCTCACGGCGGTGCCGAAATCATGGCCCGCGGCCAGGCGTTGGCCCTTCATGGACTTGCTCACACTGCTGAGCCACAGGGCATGTTTGAGGCACCAGTTGCCTGCCAGCGCCACGGCGCCTGCGGGCTGGCCCTGTTTGAGTTCCAGCTCCAGCTCGCTCACGGGCAGCGTCTTGTTGCCGGCGGCAATGCGCCCCCGGTCCAGCGCAAGCTCGACCACCGCACCGCGCACCCGCACGAACCGGGTCAGGCGGACGATGTCGGTGGTGTACACCAGCGCCAGCCCGGGAAAAGCTTCGCCGGATTTGAGGCTCAAGGCCTGGCGAATGCATTCGCCGACCTGTGTGCCGCTGTGGCGCGCCAGGTCAGGCAGAGGCGCCGCGTTGGCGCCCAGCGCCACGTTGTGTTCCAGCCGTTCCAGCGGCCGGCTGCCGGGCGCTTTGGCCGTCTGCACCCAACGCCGGCCTTCCTTGCGCAGGCGCAGCACCACGCCTTGCGCCGCCAGCTCACCCTCCGTCGTGTCGAAATAACGTGCCTGCAGCCGTTGCTGCGTGACCCGTCCGCGGCGCACGGCGGCTTCCACCGACTGGCGCCGGGCGGGCGGAATTTCAAGCTTGAGTTCGAACTCGGTCATGGTGTGCTGCGTTCAAGGCAGGCTTTCCATCCTACGCAGCCAGGCGTGCAATGCAAGGTGCAAGGCGGACGTTTCCTCCCGATTTATGAAGATAAATCGGCCTTTAGCCCTTATGCGGCGGGCGCTACCAGCTATTTATTTGGTAGCGTGTGCAGCGGAGTGCGCGGCGGACTCGGGCCAGGCGACAGCCATCTCTGGATGAAGCCTTCGACGCCCCAAGCCCGGCAGACTCCTATCGGACCCAGGCGGGGAGTAGCCCAGCGCGTTCTGCACCGTGCCGTCGTGCGCCGGCACCACCACCAGGGCGGGGTCGCGTTGCATGGCCGCGCGGATCTGCTCGATCGTGCCCTGCGTTCGCGCGGCGTTGTCGTCGACCTTGATGCGCGCGGCCCAGAACTTGGGGCTGCCGTTTGCCAGGGCTGCAGCGCTCCAGACCACGTCGCCCACAAAGAAATACCGCTTGCCCGAATCGACGGTGAGGAAGAGGCCGACCGATCCCGGCGTGTGACCGTACATCGGCACCAGAACCACCTTGCCGTTCTTGTAAAGGTCCAGGCTGCGCTCGAACCCTTCGTAGGGGCGCGGCTCGAAGGCGATGGGCTGCCAGGGGATGGATGGGCTCCCTACCTGCGAAGGCCAGGCGCCGCCGGTTGTGCCAGCCGGCCGGCGGATCACCTCCAGTTCTTCCTGCGCCACCATGACGGGCGTGCCGGGAAAGTCGCTGACGCCGCTGGCATGGTCCCAGTGGCTGTGGCTCAGGATGATGCGCGACAGGGGCCCGATGCCGGCGCCATCGAGCTGCGTCTTGACCGGCGTGACCGGCTCCTCGTATTTGAACAGCGGACGCATCAGCAGCGGCATGTCCTGCTGGTACTGCTCGGCGATGTTGCTGCCCAGGCCGGTGTCGAAGAGGAGGAACTCGCCACCGTGCTTGATCAGGACAGCCGAGAAGATGGTGTCCACCTTCTTCGAAAAGCTGCCGCCCGAATACACCAGTCCCTCGCGAACCTGAAGCGAACCGGTCTTGACGATGGAAAAGCCCACCTCCGGCGGGGCGGCAGGCGCAGGTGGCGCGGCGCGGGCGCCTGCCAGGCCGGCGAGGCCTGCAAGGAGCGCCAGAAGGAAGATGAAGGGGCGGAGGAAGTTGGTGTGTCGCATGGTGGGGCACTGTACAGTTTACCCATGCATCAGGCAAATATTGTTTATATTGTCGATAAGTATAAAAAATCTATGAAAGAAAGTCGATGTTTGACCTGCGAGCTCTCCGCTATTTCGTGGCCGCCTATGAAGAAGGCTCCATCACCGCGGCGGCGCGGCGTTGCTTCGTGGCCCAGCCTTCGGTCACCCACGCGATCCAGAGCCTGGAGGCGGAGCTGGTCAGCCTGCTGTTCACCCGCTCCAAGAGCGGGCTGAGCCCCACGTCGGAGGGCGAGAAGTTGTACGGGCTGGCCACCCGCCTGCTGGCTGAAGCGGAGGCGGTGGTGAACAGCTTTCGCGAACCCGCGGACCAGGAGATTCGCCTGCATGTGCAGCCGGACATGCACCTGCGCCAGGTTTCAGCACTCATCCGCGCCCTGCACGCGCACCTGCCCGAGGCCAAGCTCAAGCTGTGCCAGGGCGCCGACGAGGCCGATCTGCGCCTCGTGACCGAGCGGGAGGTGGGCGCGAAGGAGTGGTCCGAGCCGCTTTGGGAGGAGGATTACGTGGCCGCCATCCCGGCTTCGCACCCCAAGCGTTTCAACACCAGCCTGGGCCTGTCGGACCTGGAGGGACTGGCCTTCATCGAGCGCTCCAGTTGCGCGATGAACCAGATGCTGGTGCAGGTGCTGGCACAAGCCGGCATCCGGCCGGACGTGCGGGCCGTGGCCGAGCGCGAGGAGATCGCGGTGGCGCTGGTCGAGTTGGGCATCGGCGTGGCCATCCTGCCCCGCTCACACTGCGAAGGTGCTCCGGGCGTCGTGGTTCTGCCCCTGCGCGATGCGGAGGGCGCCAAGCGGCGCGTCTGCCTGGCTTGCAATCCGCGCGACGCTGGGATGGTCAAGCTGGTGCGGGAGTTGAAGCGCGCTTTGCGCAAGCCACCGGGGGCATCACCGGCGTAGGGCTCATTCCGGAGTCAACACCGCAGTTCATGAAGCCAAATCAGCCTCCAGCCCTTATGCGGCGGGCGCGAGAAGCTATTCATTCGATAGCGTGTGCAGCGGGATGTCTTTCTCCACCGCCAGCTTGTCCAGTTGCGCACGGGTCTGCGTGCGCATGAAAGCGGCCACCGCTTCGTGTGTGGCGGGCGCAAACATGGCGCGAATGTCCGCAGTGGCCACACCGGCTGCTTCGCACAGTGCAGCGGCAAAGTGCGGCTCCAGCGCGGCCACTGCCGCGCGCCCGTCCTTGCAGGCGTAAACACGGTAGCCGGCATGCGCGCCGCCGACCGAACCGGTGGGCTGTGTCAGGCCCCATTGCCGCGGCAGCGCCAGGTAGGCAGCGGCATTGGACAGCGCCACTTCAATGTAGGCGCCCAGGGGGTGCGGGTCGCCCGAGCCGGTGTAGGGCGCCTGCCGGCGCAGCGTGGCCTGCAGCACGGCTTCGCTGGCCATCAGCGAGCCGCTCATGTCGGCGTACAGCGTGGGCGGCAGGTTCAGCCCGGTGACCAGGTCGTAGTGGGCCATGTAGGTCAGGTCGTGGCCGGGCTCTTCGCCCAAGGCGCCCGGCGCACCGACGATGGCGACATGCGAGAGCGCGGGGTAAAGCGAGTGGATTTTTTTCCAGCCCAGGCCCAGCTTTTCAATGGCCGAGGGGCGAAACGAGGTGAGCAGCACATCGGCTTTTTCAAGCTCGCGGTGCAGCACCTTCTGGCCGGCTTCGCTTTTCAGGTCGGTTGTCAGCACCTTCACGCCTTCGTGCAGCTGTGCGTAGGCCGGCTTGTTGTACAGGCCCATGGGGTCGCCCGCAGGCGGCTCGAGCTTGACGCAGGTGGCGCCCATCTGCCGGCAGCGCATCAGCGCGGCGGGGCCGGGCAGGTTGAGCGCCAGACTCAGGACGCGTACGCCCTGGAGGGACTGGAGGGCAGCGGTTTTGGTGGAGGCAGAGGAGTTCATCTGGGTGCTGGATGGTCGGGAGAGGATGAAGGGCGAAAAGCGTCCGAATGCAATGGACCATACCAGACTTTGCTGCCGGGGCGGGCAGGTCATTTTTTTGTAAAATTTATGTTTTACAGAAATTAATTATTGTTTAACAGATATTTATAGCGCACAATGGCCGCCTCACGACACAAGAGGTGACCCATGAAAAACGCATTCGCCGCAAGCACCCTGACACGCCCTGACGTGCAACGCCTGAACAGCGCTTTTGCCTGGGTTTGTGCCTCGCTGGCCGTGGCCTTGCCGCTGGCCGTGTTCTACCAGCTGGTGACCACGCCGACCGAGGGTTTGCTGCTTCGCTCGGGCGTCAACGTGTCGGCGCTGCAGGCGGCCATGCTGGAGGTGGAGCTGTGGCAACGCATTCTCGCGGTGGTGCTGGGCATGGTGCCGGTCTGTTGTGCCTCCTATGGCCTGGTGTGTGCCATGCGCTGCTTCTCCGGGTTTTCGCAAGCCGAGTATTTCAGCGTGCGCACCGTGCGTTACCTGCGTGGTTTTGCCGCCGGCATTTTTGCGTCGGTGGTCACCGGGCTGTTTGCGTCGATGCTGATCAGCGTGGTGCTGACGGCGGGTGCGCCAGCCGGGCAGAGGGCGCTGTCTTTCGGCCTGGGCAGCAACGAACTGCTGACGCTGCTGTTTGCCGGCATGGTGTGGCAGATTGCCGCCGTGATGGGCAAGGCCGTGGCCCTCGCGGAAGAGAACGCCCAGTTCATCTGAGGCTTGCCCTGTGAGCATCGTCGTCAAACTCGACGTGATGCTGTCGCAGCGCAAGGCCAGGTCCAAAGACCTGGCAGCCTACGTCGGTATCACCGAAGCCAACCTGTCGCTGCTCAAGCAGGGCAAGGTCAAAGGCGTTCGTTTCGACACCTTGCTGAAGATCTGTGAGTTTCTTGATTGCCAGCCAGGCGACCTGCTGGTGAATGTGCCTGATGGAGGCCCTTTAACCCGTTAGCAGGCCGCGTAACGCCAGCGCCCCGACTGCGTCAAGCGCCGAAATCGAGCGGCAGGCCGACGTAGTTTTCAGCGACCGAGCGCGCGCCGGTCTCCGAGTGGACGATGTAGTCCAGCTCGGCGTCCTGCAGCTTCTGGCCGATGGGGCCGTTTTCCGGGAAGTGGTGCATCAGGTTGGTGAACCACCATGAGAAACGCTCGGCCCGCCAGATGCGCTTGAGGCAGCGTTCCGAGTAGGTGTCGATGCCGGCTTCGCTCTTGTCGGCGTAAAACTCGATCAACGCGCCGGACAGGTACTTCACATCGGTGGCGGCGAGGTTGAGGCCTTTGGCGCCGGTGGGCGGCACGATGTGGGCGGCATCCCCGGCGAGGAACATGCGCCCAAAACGCATGGGCTCGGCGACGAAGCTGCGCAGCGGGGCGATGCTTTTTTCGATGGACGGACCGGTGACCAGTTTTTCGCGGCCGCCCGCGTCCAGGCGCAGGCGCAGCTCATTCCAGAAAGCGTCGTCCGACCAGGCTTCGACCTTGTCGGTCAGCGGCACCTGCAGGTAGTAGCGGCTGCGCGTGTGGCTGCGCTGCGAACACAGCGCAAAGCCGCGCGTGCTGTTGACGTAAATGAGTTCATGGTGCACCGGCGGTGTTTCGGAGAGCACGCCCACCCAGCCGAAGGGGTAGATTTTTTCGTACTCGGCCACTGCGCCGTCGGGCACGCTGGCGCGGCAGACGCCGTGAAAGCCGTCGCAGCCGGCAATGAAGTCGCACTCGATCTCATGCTTCTGGCCGTCTTTTTCGTAAGTCACGCGGGGCTTCTTCGTGTCGAAGCCGTGCACGGCCACGTTGCCGGCTTCGTAGATGGTTGTCAGGCCTGCCGCCTGGCGTGCATCCATCAGGTCGCGGGTGACTTCGGTCTGTCCGTAGACCATGACGTTTTTGCCGCCGGTCAGGCGGTTCATGTCGATACGGTGGCGCTCGCCCTTGAAGAGCATGTCGAAGCCGCCGTGCACCAGGCCTTCCTGGTGCATGCGTTTGCCGACGCCGGCTTCATCGAGCAGGTCGATGCAGACCTGCTCGAGCACCCCGGCGCGGATGCGGCCCAGCACGTAGTCGCCGC
>CAZIYA010000099.1:0-11041 GCA_964543355.1 uncultured Polaromonas sp. | reverse complement strand
AAGAGCGGGTCGGGCTTCACGGCGGCATCTGGCACCACACGGATTTTGGCCACGGGCCGCGTGTCCGGCTTGGCTGGGCCAAATTCTCCCTGCGGGAAAAGCGTGGTGTCGGCGCGCAGGCCCAAGGTGCGGCCGGAGAGCTGGTCCACCAGCTTGAAGGTCTGCAGGTCCAGCGCTTCACCGGTGCCGGTCAGCAGGGATTCGAGATGTTCGAGCAGCGGCGGCATGACCAGCTCGTAGCCGTAGCTGCGCGCCGTGTCCAGGAACAAACGGCGCAGCTCCTCGATGTGACGCGCCTCGGAGGGCAGGACATCGGCAATTTGATCCGGCAATTGCCATGATGACGACCAAGCGGGCATGTATTTATCGTGGGCTGTTAAAAACAGGATTTTACAGTTCCCCTGAGACGCTTAATCAGATGCTTCTTGCAAGCACTGTCTTTTTCCGATTCGAGTGCAGCAATCACGATCCATTTGCTCACATCCTCCTCTAGAAACTCCGCTAAACGGCCCGCGATCGCTGGGCTTAGATGCTCCCTCATTCGAGCGGTGTAGAGCGCGCTTTCTGATAGTTCGAGTTGCTTGGTCCAGTACGCCGCCTTGTTCAACTGGAGCGCCTTGTCTAGTAGGTCCATCGTGGTCTGCATAGCACACTTCCTTTCAAAACATCACAAGTTGAGTGGATTGTAGGGCCTTAGAACCTCACAGTCTGTGATGCCTCTAGAGTCGCCAAATCGTCACAACATGTGATGTCGCAACTGGAAGGCACTCCATGACTCAACAACCTGTTAGCTCGCCGCCTGCTGAAAAGGTCGAATCCTCGGGTGCCTCTGAGGCCAACGGTACGCAGGAGGCGGGCACCCAATGACTTGCAAACCCTCGATTTCATCGGAGCCGTATACCCACGCGGCCCACGCGGCACGCTGCGCAGAAGCCGCAGCCAGGCGCGAGGTTCTTGTCCAACACGTCCTAGTTCGTCGCGGCCCGGTCGTCTATTGCGCCGTCATCAAAGCGGCCTATAGCGTCCTGGGCGGTCCTGATTGCTGGACCGTCGAAACCAGCTGGCCCGAAAAAACCCGGTTCACGGCTGCTGTCCGAAATGTCCTGCAGTGTGGCGGTACAACCTGCAGCTGCGCAGGAGAGGCCCCGAGCGGAGGGACCCGCTTGCGGGAGGTCCCGCTCCCGGCCTCGGAGGGCGTGACGTGCTTGTAACACGTCACTCTAGTCTCACCCATGAGACAAACCAGCTTCCGGACCACGTCCCGGACGTCCGGGAATTGTTCCCAAAAGTGCCCGTTCAATGGCGCGTAAGTCCACCCACAAAAGCCCAGCTGGTCGGCTTCTGTGACTGGATTTCGATCTACCAGACCCACGGCGGCAACCTCCCGCGATTCGCTGACGGAGCGATTGTCCGGATCGACAAGCACGGCGAGGTGCTAACCACCACCCTTAAAAATTACCGCGTCGAGGGCTCCCACGAGTCCGCAATCTTCATCCGCTGCGATGGGGACACGGTTTGGTTTCAGGGCAATGTCTCCAAGTTCGGCAGGCCGGACAACGTGTTCGGCTACAGCTTTGTCCAGTGCATTTCCGTCATCAACAACATCCTGCAGGGCCTTGGGCTACCCCCGTTTACCGAGGGCGACCGGTTCATGACGAACTTCAAGGGTGAACCTCGTAGCGTGTGGACGGGTGCTCGTGTTACCCGCGTGGACATCACCCAGAACTATGTGACCGGGTCCAAGGAAAACGCCTATCACTTCATGCGCTTTCTCGCTGGCCAGCAAGCCAGCCGGATCAAAACATCAACCATCGGTGACGGTGAAACGGTCGATTTCGGTCGCGGCTCCCGACGCATGTATTTCAAGGTCTACAGCAAGGGCGCTGAGCTACGCAAACACGCCTTGGCGAATGAGTACATCAGCAAGTTGGCTGATTGGTGCGATGAGGTTGGGTTAGTCCGTGCAGAGCTAACCGTCAAGGCGACAAAGCTGCACGCCATGGGGTGTAACTACCTCGGAGGCTATGACATGAAGCAAATCGAAATCGAGTTTCAAAAGCAATGCGAGGTGTTCACGCGGGCATCGGCAGAGGTCGAAGAAATCACCGACCTGCCCAAGCACCTGCTCTCCACCTATCGCATGTGGCAGGCAGGCGATGCCGTCTCCGCCAAGTTGTCCAGGGCGACATTTTTTCGCCATCGTAAAGAACTTCTCCCGTATGGCTGTGACATTGCGATCAAAAGCAACGTTGTGGCTTTGCGGCCCAAGACCAGGGTTATCCGGCTCGGCCCTGCTGCACAACCTGAGTGGTACGAGCTGCCTGTAATCGAAAGGAAACGAAATGGAACTCACAGTTGAAGTTATCGGCATGAAGGCCTTCAAAGGCGTCATCGACGGCAAGGAAATCGACAGCGGAACGCTGTTCACCCGCGTCAAGCTCGCGACCAAGAACAACGAGAACGGCAAAAACTTCAAGGGCGGCGAGTGCGTCGAAGAATGGAAAATGCCGAACGCTCAGGCGGTGTTTGCCATGCAGCACCTGCCCTATCCCTTCGTGGCAAAGCTCGAAGTGGAGCGCGTCTCCAACGGTTCCGAAAGCAAGGAAGTTGTCATGAGCGCCCGTCCCGTCGAGTCTGCTGCTCAACGTGGCCGCGCTGAGGCGCAGCAGCTCAAGGCCGCCTGATCATGGTTCAGTTCGACCCACAGGTGAGCTCTAGGGCGCTGTTCTGGGCGGACTTGCCTGATGCAGCCCTGGGCGTGTTCTGCGTCCTCGGCTTGCTGATTCTGTTGCTGCTCATTGCTGACGGTTTGATGCGTGAATGGGCCGCACTCAGAGCACAACAAGGCGTTGATGCACGGCAGAAGCAAATGCAGCTGCTTGCGCAAGCTCGTTTCTATCGTCGTCGCGCTGCCGACCTCGAGATCCGGGCGGAAAAGCTGCGGCTTGCTCAGCTCAATCAATCTGCACAACCCGCCGCCCGATAGGAGAAATTTGATGGCGCAATTTGCATGTATTGCCTGTGGCCACGAGGGGCACTTTGTCGAGTTCAAAACTGGCTCCCATGTTGAGCATGACGACGAAACAGAGGAGGACGTGGAGCTTGACGATGTCGAGTGTCCTGAATGCGGCTCTGAGTCGGTGGTGGAGACGTAATGAGATTCCTGATCTGCACCATTGACGTAGAGCCCTGCCCTCCGGCAAATGTCGGTTCGCTGAACCTGTCGGACGTGATGGACTTCGCCGCCCTCGGCATTTCCCCTGGTGATGTGCTGTTCGTCTTCGGGTGGGGGTTCTCGATGGTGCTGTTCGGGTGGTTGTCTGCCTACGGCGTCCAGTTGGCAAAGACAGTGATTTCCAAGTTGTGACTCCAGCGGGAAGGCCTCCAGCGTTGGGAAACGTCGAGGTTCTTTCCGGTGTAGTTCAGGACTTCTCCTGACCACCTTTGAAAGGAAAAATCATGTTTGGAAAAATGAAAAACGTTCTGCTGGCCCTGCTCGCACTGGCGATGGGTCTGGTTGCCAACGTCGCCCATGCGCAAGCTGCGCCGAACCCGATTGTGGTGCTGCTGCAATCCATCGACCTCACCACGGTAGCTGCCGCACTTGCGGTAATTACCTTGATCGTTGTCGGTATCGCGCTGACGCTCAAAGGTCCGGACGTGTCCAAGCGCGTCATCCGCAAGGTCTAAGGCCTGCGATGTTCACCGGCGCATTCATAGCATTGTTTTGGGCGGTCATCGCCTTGATCGGCGCTATGTCTGCGCTGGTTTTCGTCCTCACACTCGAGAGGAGACATTGATGCGGCTCACTCCGTTTTTCTTCATTGCGATGACTGTTCTTTTCGTTCTTTCTTCGCATTCCAACGCCTTTGCACAGTCTGTTGCTGCACCATCGTCTTTTGATCAGTTCATGGAAAAGGTCACTGGCGCAGGAAAGCAGACAGTCGGTTTTTCCACCAACGGCACTCCTACCATTTCGCCCGGCGTTCCTACTATTACTCCTGATGGCGGCCTGCCTCGGGTTGATGCGTCTGGTGGCGTTCGCAATCCCTCCGGCAATCATTTGCCCACGACTGCTAGAGGTCGTATTCCTGGCGCGGCTGCTGCTAAGGCAATCGGGAATTTTGCAAAAAAAGTTCTGCCAGGTGTTGCGTGGGCCATCGCTATTAAAGAGCTGGCCGATGAGCTGGGATTCAAGCTCGATAAGAATCCTGATGGGACAGCGAAATATGAAAGGACAGTGGGCGCTGGTTACACAACTGATTGTTCGACGTCGCCACCGCTTACGGCTGCTACTTTGGTTGAGCTAGCTAATGTGTGTGCGGCCAATCGACAGGCGTATTGGCAGTCTCAACCCGGGCAGAGCGGCTGTACTGCAACGGCTGAGTTAGGCACTGATCTGGACAGGTTTAAGGTGATTTACGGCGGCACTTGCTCCGGTAACCCGACATACATGGTTAGTAGTAGCGAGGGGGTCGTGCAGCCTGCGACAGAGCAGGAGTTTATTGATGCAATCGCATCTAAATCGGGCTGGCCGTCTGGTTCTGCGATTGGCCGCGCTATTGTGGCGACCGGTGAAAAAGTGGACCCTGGGCCTCTCACTGTCACCGGTCCCGCAACTTCTCCAGGCACGTCCAGCCAGACGCAAAAACCGAACGGCAACACTGAGACAAAGACCGTCACGCATAACCACACCTACAACGGCAACACGATCACGACGACGACAACCACGGTCATCAACAACTACAACCCGACGACCAACACCACCGAAACAGAAACGACCACGGAGACACCGGAGCCCGAGCCGGAGCCCGACAACACGGTTGTAGATACTGCCCTGCCAGATCAGCCCAAGCTCTATGAGCCAAAGTATCCGCAAGGTTTAACGGGTGTGTGGGCTCAAAAGAAGGCCGAACTTGTTGCTACTCCGCTTGCATCGCTCGTAACGCAGCTGATGCCTTCTGTGGGTTCGGGCGGCACCTGCCCCGCGTGGAATTTGAGCTTGAACCTCGGCGCGTGGGACTATGGAAGTCACAACGTCGCCCCGCCCTGCTACATCTGGGACTGGTGCAAGTTTTTCATCATCGCCGGGGCCTTGCTGCTCGCTCGCGCTCTGATTTTCGGAGGCTGACATGGGCGCACTTTTTACCCTGCTGTTCGCAAAGGTCGCCGCTGTCCTGGCGTGGGTCGCCGCGCTGGCCGTCGCTGTTTTCGTGTCGCTCTGGGATTTGGTCAAGGATGCCTTTTCCTGGCTCTTTGAGCAGGTGCTGACGGTTGCTATCTCGGCGGTGGGTTCCATCGACACGGGCGCACTAAACGGCTTGGGCGGCTGGGGTGCTATCCCTGGTGAAGTCCTGAACATCATGAGCCTGCTTGGGGTCGGTACGGCAGTCTCCATCATCACCGCGGCCATTCTGATCCGGATTACCCTGCAGCTGATCCCCTTCGTCAGGCTGGGATCATGATCAACGGTATCGAAGGTATCCCGGGCTCGGGCAAGAGTTACGAAGCGGTCGCCTATCACGTGCTGCCCTACCTGGCACAGGGGCGGCTTGTGGTCACGAATCTGCCGCTCCTGGTGGACATGATTGCGGCCATCAGTCCGGATTACCGGGCCTTGATAGAGCTGCGCATTCGCCCGCTGCCAGTTCGCGGCACCTGGGATGCCGACCGGGTGGTGGTTGATGACCAGGGCAATACCTCTGGTGAGGCTTTCGAGCTGTTCGAAGATGAGCACACGGAGCCAGCGCCGCCCCGTACCAAGCCCTTCGGCCACGTCTGGGACTACTATCACAAGTGGAAGGACGCCAAGGGGCGCGGTCCGATTTTTATCATCGATGAATGCCATACGTCGATGCCCAAGATCGGCACCAATGAGCACGTGGTGCAGTGGTTCAAGCTTCACCGGCACTTCAATGCTGACGTGCTGTTGATGACCCAGATGTTTCGCGGCATGTGCCAGGACATTGCGGGCCTCATGGGCATGCTGGTGAAGTGTCGCAAGGCCGATATCCTCGGGGACCCTAACAGCTACATTCGCAAGGTGCACGCCGGGTATCGCGGTGCGGTCATCAGCAGCGAAATCCGCAAGTACAAGCCGGAAATTTTCGGGCTCTACAAAAGTCACACCCAAGGCAATAGCGTGGCCGAATCACTGGCTCAGGACGTCGCGCCGCTGTCGGTCAAGCTCAAACGTTTCACCCGGGGTTTCTGGCTATTCACGCTGATCGTGGCGGTGTTCGTCGGCTGGTGGATCTATGACCGCAAGTCGAACAAAGCGCCCAGATCCACGGTTACGAAAACCGTGAGCGTCGGCCCGCCTGCCGGCGTTTCCGCTGCGCCTGCGTCCGCTCCGAGGTCTGTCACTGCGGCGGACTCTCCCCCAGCTCGTGAGCCTGGCTCGGAGCCGGTGCCCGATAAGGTGGACCTTGAGCCGTTGAAAGACAAGGTGGTTCATATCACCGGCTGGCTCAAAGGCTCCAAGGGCGCGATTTACACCTTCACCGTCTCAGGTGGAGGCGTTCGGCAATTCAACGTCCTGGGCGCCGATCTGGTGGCCGCTGGCTACCTGTGGAAGCCCTTGGGGGAATGCATGGGCTATCTCACGTGGGAAAACAAGACACGGGCTGTGACTTGCGATGCCCCTGCCCTGTCTACTGGCCGGGATAACGCGCCAGTCGTGATGGATTTCAATACCGGCAAACGCTCCGATGGTGCTGGCAAAACCTAGCCGCCTTGCGTTAGACCGTACCCATTGGTCTGATGCGCTCCAAGGTGGCCTTGAGTTCCGCATTCTGTTCCGGCGTGAGAGGTACGCACCACCACACCTGGGCTTTGACACCAAAAGATTCGTGCCCAGCGATCTTGATACCGCCATCGATTGCTTTGAGCGTGGCGCTTTCCAGTTGGCCTTGCTTTATGCCGCTTACCACGTCGTACATCGTGGCTATCTGGACCGGTTGACCCGCTGGGTGCCGACCGTATTTCAAACGAGCAACTCTGCCGGTCGCCCGGATCTCCTCCGGGGCCAGTTTCTTGCCGTCTTCGCGCATTTGGTAGATGGTGCAATACACTGTATAAATATACAGCAATTAATGCTATCCACCTACTGCGTCGGACACCCTAGTCGGCTTTGTTCGGCTTGGATGCCTATGGTTCGCGCACGATCAGGCCCGACAACCTCGGGGGGCTGGAATTGCCAGTTGGTGTATCGGCTCCAGATCTTGTCTCGCTCTGCTTTTAACCTGGCGCACTGGTCTTGCTTGTTTGCCGATGATTCGGTTGTCTGGGCTTTTACCACTGCCGCCGCATTGTTCCTTTGGGCTTCTGCAATCGCTACCTGTTGGTCCCAAGGGAGGTTTGAGGGCACCGTGGCTATTCTGTCGATGAGGGCTTGGTGCTTGCTGCAGTGCTGTTGTGCCCAGAACGTTCCCCCGCTGTATGCCTTGCAGTGGTAAATCGTGTCTGCAGCGGCTGCGAACGGCAAAGCTGCAAGGGCAAAGATCAGGCATTTCATGGCCGCAGGATAACAGGCCAGATCTGGTACTGACTCCTCTATTTGGAGGAGACCGTAGCGCGATTTTGTTGATAAGCCTGACCCCCTGGGGTATGGGGCCTTTGCCCCATGTAGCGAAGCGAAGCAGCCGCACACGCCGCAATAACGGAACGCAGCTATTAAGTTTTTATCCGGTGCTGTCGTTACCTGCTATGGCTACAAAAAAAATAGCAGGAGGATGATGGATGCTTGTGGGATATGCGCGAGTCTCAACGCGGTTGCAGGAAACAAATCTTCAACTTGACGCGCTAAAAAGTGCCGGCGTCGAAGCGATTTATCAGGAAAAGACCAGTTCGGTAGGCAAGCGACCGCAATTGCATATGGCAATAGCAGCGATGACTGCAGGTGATGTCCTGGTGGTCTGGAAGATCGACCGCATTGCTCGCAGCCTTCGGGATTTGCTCGAGATGATGGAGCTACTGCAGGCATCTGGCATTGGCTTCCGTAGCCTCACAGAGCCCATTGATACCTCTACCCCTGTGGGGACCTTCTTGGTTCAAATTCTCGGTGCTGTGGCGCAGCTGGAGCGGTCGATCATACGGGAGAGGTCTATTGCTGGCCAAGTGGCCGCGCTGCGACGTGGTGCAACGCTCGGACGCCCTCGAAAATTGACTCACGAGCAAGACGAAGCGATTTATGCGCGGTGGAAAGCTGGGGAAACCAAGGCCGATTTACAGCGGTTTTACAACGCGAGCAACACCACCATCGATTCAGCCATCCATAAATTCGAGCCGTCAGGACGAAAAAAAAGGCCCTTGAGGCCAATTTTGGGTCCATTGCTGCAGCAGGAACTGCCTGGTGTTTAGGAAGGATTATCGCTCTGCTAACGGCTTCAGCGCTTGAAAGTCTTCTGCGGATTCTGCTAAAGATTAGTTAAGCTGCGACACCAACTGACGGAGCGCCTCTGGCTGATAGATGACCGTCTTGTGGGTGTAGTAGTTGGCTCGCTCAAACTGCTTTTTACCAACCGAAACTTGATCTTCTGCAACTGCCAGTACATATCCAGCTTTTGCTTCCGCACGGTACTGCATGAAGATAACTTCGGCCTCCAACAAACGGGTTGGGCCTGTTGCAGTGATGATGATGAGTGGCGTTTTGGTGCCTAGTACGTGATCTGCTTTTAGCCCACCAGCAATGGGCAATTCAACATTTGATTCAATGCTCACATTCAGCAAGGCTGCGATGTCATGGACCAGCGTTTTAACCAGATCAGGAAACACGCTGGCTTGTCGATCTGCGCGTGCTGTGGCAATTGAATGCAGCTGTTGTGCAGCAGAAGCAACGCGGAAAATGTATGGGGCTATTAGTTTTTCATTAGGTGCAAGAGCTATTATTTTTTCATCTTCTGTAAATCGCACCGGTAAAACCAACTCTTCTGCCCAGCGAGCCACTGCCCCGCTTTCAACATCGCCGCCATTCAAGCTTGCATAGAAAGCCGCTTCGCCATTTTCGTCTATGGTGTACCCATCTTCTGATGGCCGCACCCGGATAACAATTTGATCGCTGCTCCCCGGGTACTCCAAGGGCGTGACAACGCGCTGCACGCCGCTTTCATCAGCGTGTACCTCAAAAAGCGAGCAAATTGCCTGCTTTAGATTGCTTGTGATTACGGCCATAAAGACATTGTTTGGGGTATGTCGTCAGACTCTGATTTAGGTAGAGAAATCCCACAAGTTTTGCAAAAAATATAGACCAGCTTTATAAGGCCATCTGGCTTCTTAGGGTCAGTGTCTGGTTGGGTGGTGAGAGCCAACTCTGGGGCCCCTGGAAGCATCCTGTCAGTGTAGTTAATTTCAGTTTTACAAGGCGTTTTACAGTGAAACCCTTTGTGGCTCGGGTGCCAATGAAATTCGAAAATGGGGCTGAGACTTTCATTTGCCAATTTGCAAAACAAGTGCCCCATAAATAACCGGTCGGTCAGAAGGTCTCCGTCTCGCCAATACATGATTGCCTGATGGTCTGCAGAAACATTTAGCATGCCGGTGCAATGAATACGTGGGCCGCCCAGCTTGGCAAACGGACGCGGTAACTTGCCGCGCTTCTGCGGCTTAAAAACTGGCATTACAACCAATTGCTTTGCAGCCAGCTTATGCGCGTAAATCTCCCGGGGTGTCATGTGTTTTTATTTAGTCATCGACGGATAATCACCCCCATCATGCCAGTAGCGTCCGAACCCGTGAAGCCTGAGCAACCCTCAACACCTCCAAACGACGGCGCAAGCCTTATTAGGGCTAGCCAATCCCGTCAGTAGCCTCTAGACTTCGCCTCAGAGGCACTAGCTGGGCTACCCCGGTGAATGTCTCAGGGCGCGTGACTGCACCCGCTGCCGCCCCGTCAGGCGGCTTATAGGTAACGCGGTGTAGCCCCACCCGGATGGGCGGGCAACCGAAGCCGTGGAGCCGATGCTCGGAACTATCCTAGGCAAGTAACGAGCTAGCGCCCGGAACAAGGCGCGATATAAATGCCGACCCTCAACCAGTTGGCGGCCGCCAGCGAGTTCTAGGTGCAAACCATGTTCAAGCTGACGTTGCAAGTAGGCAAGGACTTCAAATTGTCGTTATCAGTTCCTCTGATCACCGCAGTTACAGCCATTACCCTGCTGCTTAAATTCTGGGGGTAACCCCTTTTACCCGCTTCGGCGGGTTTTTTATTGCCCCATCACAGCCTAACATTGATGTTTTTTTACAACATTTACTGCGCGATGAGTCTGAGAATAGTGCGTAAATTCGTTGCGCTTGGGGCGAAAAAAAAGGCCTCTTAGGCCGATTCTTGGTGCATTGCTCAGGCAGATTTGCCCGGTGTTTAACCAGGATTTTACCGGGCTTGAGGCCCGGTTTCCGGCCAAGAGGCAGCCGGATGCAGCCACAGGGCAGGAAAAATCCGGGGAAAGGACTGGCTGCCGGAAGTCAGCCGTCAGATGAGAAAGGCGATCCAGGCCAGGCCGGCCGCAATGCTGCACAGGCCAAAAAAACGGATCTGGCCGTCACTGAGCTTGAGGATCTGCTCGAACATGCCGCGCCAGCCGCGCGGCGAGAACAAGGGCAGCAGACCTTCAATCACCAGCATCAGGGCCAGTGCCTGCCAGATCGTGCTGCTGTCCAAGCGGCGCCGTTATTTTTTGCTGGCCGGTGCCGAACCGCTGCCGGAGCTGCGCATGGCCTTGAAAAAGTCAGAGGAGGGGTCAATCACCATCACATCGCCCTTTTTGTCGAAGCTGGCCTTGTAGGCGTCCAGGCTGCGGTAGAACTGGGCAAACTGCGGGTCGCGGCCGAACGCATCGTTGTACGCGGCAGCGGCCTGTGCGTCCCCTTCACCCTTGATTTTCTGCGCGTCACGGTAGGCATTGGCAATGGTGACTTCGCGCTGCCGGTCGGCATCGGCGCGGATTTTTTCGCCCTCGGCGGCGCCGGTGGAGCGCAACTCGTTGGCAACCCGCTTGCGCTCGGCCTCCATGCGGCGGTAGACCGATTCCGTGATGGACTCCAC
>CAZIYA010000098.1:0-11097 GCA_964543355.1 uncultured Polaromonas sp. | reverse complement strand
CACTGATGACAGGTGTGGGAACTGCCAACTTACTCGCACGGGTCGAAACGATACAGCGCGGCAGAGCCCGCACGCCCGCGACACCTGCAGAAGCCGCAGCCGTGACGTTCGTAGCGGCGCCCAGTCACACGACCTCGGTTAACCTGCTCCAGTCGCTGGCTGACCAACACGGTGCGCGCGTCTACCGACCCGAAGTGCTGCACTGCTGTATCTCGGCGCTGAGAGCAACAGGGGGCGAAGGCGGATTCATCGGCGCAGCGATGCAAGCCCGCGAGCGAAACCGCCATCTGGGGCGGCCGCTGGGCCGGCGCGCCGTCGGAAGCACACTTCTTCTGAAAGGACTGGAGGCTGACGTCGTGGTCATTCTTGAACCCGAACGCATGACTGCGCAGCATCTCTACGTGGCTCTCACAAGAGGCGCAAGGCGTGTCGTGGTTTGCTCGTCGACGCCTTTGCTAACCCCAGTCGCGGGTCGTTAGCAATGTTGCCAACTATTGATAACTACATATTCTGGTTAGCGACCAAAACTCATCCATGCAGAAAATCAACATCTGTCCGCACAAGGCTAGTGCGAAGCAACCTTCGAAAACACGTTCAGCACCACCACCCCGGAAACAATCAACCCCATGCCAAGAATCGCCGGCGCATCAAGCTTCTGATTGAAGAGCAGCCAGCCCACGGTCGAAATCAGGACCACGCCGACACCCGACCAGATGGCGTAGGCCACCCCGACGGGAATGTGGCGCAGGGTGAGCGACAGGAAGAAGAACGATGTGCTGTAGCCGGCGATGACCACCAGGGACGGCCACAACTTGCTGAAGCCATCGCTCGACTTCAGTGCCGATGTTGCAATCACCTCCGCAACGATGGCCACAAAAAGGTAAATCCAGCTCTTCATTGCGTTCTCCAGATAGCTTGCGTCGTCTGACATATCCGAGAACTATAGTCCGGCAGAGCGGGCCCCTCGGATGGACGGCGCGTGCTGCATGGCAGACATGCAGCACCCCGGGGACTTCCGATCTGGATCTCGCACAACCGGTCAGCGTAAGGCATCGCTCACAGAAAACCCGCTTCCGGCCTGCGCCAGAGCGGGTTTTCGCGTTTTCATGCATAAAACAGGCCTCCAGCCCTTATCGGACGGGCGAAAGCAGCTATTGATTCAATAGCGCCTGTTGATCTGCGTTCAGCTACTGCCGTGTCTCAGGCCGTACAGAAGCCCTCGACACACGCATGGCGTAAACGGACCGATCTTGGGCAATTCCGGCACTCCCCTTTGTTGGACCCGGCGCAGATCATTGAGCCACGTTCAAGGCCGGTTGCCATCGCGAACGTCACGTGCTTTCACGCATGTGCCAACGATGAATCCATCTGCCTGAATGCCGTTCATTCACTTCACTTTGAAAGCCTGCATATGTTCAATCTCTCCCCTCGCGTCCAGCGCCCCGTGCTGTCAGCACTGGCAGCCGCGGCCCTTGCGGCATCGTTTAGCGTCGCCGCCGCCGACAAAAAAACATGGTGCGCAGATCGCTGCGACCAGATCGTCATCGACTGGAACCTGCAGACGCACCAGGTCATCAAGGCGGCCGAAGGCTATGCCGACCCGATGGCCGCCTCACGCGTACTGGCGATGGTGCACCTCGCGATACACGATGCCGTGAACGCCGCCGCACCGCGTTATGCCACTTACGCCTACACACTGAAGGCCGTGCCCGGCAGGCCGGCTGCGGACCCAGCTGTTGCAGCGTCGGTAGCCGCACACGACGTGCTGGCTGCGTTGTACCCCAAGCAAAAAGACCTTGTGCGCGCGACACTCGATTCGACGTTGCTTGATGCCGGCATCAGCGAGGCTGTCGAACAAGGCAAGAAGCTCGGTTCGGCTGCTGCCGCCGCCATGCTGGCCAAGCGCAGCAACGACGGCAGCAAGGCGGACGAGGCCTATAAGCCAGGCAAGCAAGCGGGCGCCTACCAGTTCGTGCCCGGCTTTGAATTTGTCGCCGCGCCCCACTGGCGTTCCGTCACGCCGTTCAGCATGCGCGCGCCGGACCAGTTCCGCGTGGCTGCACCGCCTGCCCTCGACAGCGAAGCCTATGCCACCGCCTACAACGAGGTGAAAGCCACAGGCAGCAAGGCGGCAGACGCCAGGCGGACTGCCGACCAGACACAGTACGCAGCCTACTGGTATGAGTTCTCCGACATTGGCTGGAACCGCATCGCAAGAACGGTCGCCCGGGACAAGCCCCAGGACCTGTGGCAACGAGCGCGCACCTTCGCCCTGCTCAACGCGGTGATGGCCGACGCGTATGTGGCGGGATGGGACTCCAAGATGCACTACAACTTCTGGCGCCCGGTGACGGCCATTCGTTTCACCGCGGACGACACCAATCCCCGCACTGCGCCGGACGCAGCCTGGGCCCCCCTGCTGACCACCCCGCCGGTCCAGGACCATCCATCGACCCACAGCGCCTTGGGCGCAGCGGCGGCCGTTGTGCTGGCGAACGCATTCGGCACCGACCGGGTGACGTTCAAGATGGCTTCTCCCAGCGCGTTGCCGGAAGCGCCGGAGCGCAGCTTCAAGAGCTTCAGCGCTGCGGCGAAGGAAAACGCCGACTCCCGTGTGCGTGCCGGCTTGCACTTCCGCTTTGCAACCGAAGCAGGCTTGAAGCTTGGGGAGCAGATCGGTATGCAGGCCACGAGGAATTCACTCCGTCCGGCGCATTGAGCATTGCAACGCGCGCGGCATATGCCCCTTTGCCGGAGCCTGCAACGGTTACGGGCGCGCGAAGTCGGGAATTCGAAAGCGCTTGCGATAGGCACCGGGGGCCATGCCCGTGGTTCGCTTGAACAGGCGCCGGAAAAAAGCCGCGTCTTCATACCCCACACGCCAGCTGATCTCGTCGACCGGGGCGTCGGTGCGCTCAAGCCGGCGTTTCGCATCTTCGATGCGCAGACGCTGCGCGTATTCCAGCGGAGCCAGGCCGGTCGCCGCCGTAAATCGTCGCTTGAAGGTGCGTTCGGCCAGCTTGGACTGCTTGATCATTTCCTCGACCGGCCGGGCGACCGAGAAGTGCCGGCTCAGCCATTGCTGGGCACTCTGGATTTCGCCGTCACCGTGATCGCTCTTGCCTTCAAACACCATGTAGGGCGCAAGCCCGTCCTGATGCCACTGCAGCGCGAACGAGCGTGCCACGGCGTGCGCCGTTGTGGCGCCTGCGTAGCGTGCGGTGAGGTAGAGCACCATGTCGTGCCAGGTTGTTGATGCGCCTGAACAGACCAGCTCTTCGCGCAAGCCGGAGATCACAAGCACGCGCTCGGGGTGCACAGTCACCGCGGGATAGAGCTCGGTGAAGGCGCGTGAGTACCCAAAGTGCACCGTGGCATCCTTGCCGTCGAAAAGTCCCGTTTCCGCAAGCAGGAAGATGCCCGAACAGGCCGAACAGAGCATGGCGCCGCGTTCGTGCATGCGCTGCAGCCAATCCACGAGGCGGGGATAGCGGCCCTTCTGCCAACCCTCGGGCTTGAGTAGCACCGACGGCACGATCACGATGTCGCTCACCTGGATATCGTCTATCGACCGTTGGACGTCGATCGGCACACCGCTGGCAAGCCGCAGCGCACCGACTGCTTCGCCCACGATCTCGATGTTGAACGGCGGCGGCGCGCCGGCTTCCCCCAATCCCATCAGTGCAGCCCCGTTCATCACGTCAAGGATGCCCGCCAGCGTGGAAATCACGGCGTCCGGCAACGCTACCAGGCTGACATGCAAGGTGTTTGATCCTGTGATGGTCATCTTTTCGCCAATGAAGGGGAAACCGGAGCGAGAGCTTGGCCACCGCAGTGGCACGAACAGACCGATTAGGGGCGATTCTAGCTCTGTCGTTTTTTGCTGCGCGACCCGATCATTGCATCCATCGAATGACTTTGTAAACACTCTTCAAAAGGAAATGAAAACCATGGAAACCCCTGTGATCGACCAGGAAAAACTGCAGGCCTTCGCCATGCGCAACGTGGTGGACCTGACCGCCGGCTACACCGGTGTGATGGTGAGCCTGGGCAGCAAGCTGGGCCTGTACAAGACCATGGCCGGTGCCGGCCCCCTGAGCGCAAAGGAAGTCGCCTCTCGCGCGCACTGCGCCCAGCGTTATGTACGTGAGTGGCTGAACGCCCAGGCCGCAGGCGGGTATATTGACTACCACGCTGTCAGCGACACCTACGAACTCTCCACCGAGCATGCAATGGTGCTGGCCGACGAGGAAAGCCCGTTCTACATGCCCCATGCCTGGAACGTGCCCGCGTCCATGTGGTTCGACGAGGACAAGTTCCTCGACGCCTTCCGCACAGGTAACGGTGTGTCTTGGGGCGAGCATCACCAGCGTCTGGCGTGCGGCGTGGCGGCGTTCTATCGCAACGGCTACCGCGCCAGCCTGGTGCCGGAATGGCTGCCAGCGCTGGACGGCGTGATGGGGAACCTCGAGGCGGGAATTGATGTGGCCGACGTGGGCTGCGGCCACGGTCACTCCACCTTGCTGATGGCCCAGGCCTTCCCGAACTCGCGCTTCCACGGTTTCGACACCCATGCGCCGTCGCTCGAAGAAGCGCGGCGCAATGCGACGGAGGCCGGCGTGGCCCACCAGGTGAGCTTCAGCGAGGCGCGTGCGGCAGACTATCCCAACAAGCACTACGGCCTGATCTGCTTCTTCGACACGCTGCACGACCTCGGAGATCCGTTGGCCGCTGCACGGCATGCTGCCGAGGTGTTGGCGCCCGGTGGCACGATCATGCTGGTCGAGCCTTTTGCGAATGACAAGATCGAGGACAACCTCACGCCGGTTGGCCAGCTTTACTACGCCGGCTCGTGCTTGATCTGCTGTGCACACGCGATTTCCGAAGGCGGCAGGTTTGTGCTGGGCGCACAGGCCGGCCAGGCGCGCCTGGCCGAGGTGTTCCGCAAAGCGGGATTCACGCATTTCCGTCGCGCCGCCGAGACACCCTTTAACCTCGTCTTCGAGGTAAGGCGATGACGCTGCTTGCCTACCCA
Source organism: uncultured Polaromonas sp. (assembly GCA_964543355.1). Classification (GTDB taxonomy): domain Bacteria; phylum Pseudomonadota; class Gammaproteobacteria; order Burkholderiales; family Burkholderiaceae_C; genus Polaromonas. The sequence goes on along the minus strand of CAZIYA010000098.1, from coordinate 6,062 downwards.
GAGGACAGCAGCACGGGCACCGGACGATCCAGGCATTCAGCCGGCAAATCCTTGTGGTTCCACGCAACAAGCGTGGGACTCGCCGTGTTTGTCCTGCTAACCAGCGTTGCAGCTCTCTATCTGTTTCGCATCTTTTGCGGCACGTGGGCCGGCGAGTTGATGTTTGCACTGGTGGCCCTGGCCTGGCTGTACCTCCTCCGGGAATTCCTGGCCGAGCTTCTTGCCATGAACCTGAGTGATTGCTGATGTTTTCGTCATTCACACAGTCCGCAGGGGTGACTGGTCTGGATCGCATACAACCAGTCACCCCGAAGCGTCGCATACAGAAAACCCGCTTCCAGCTTGCGCCAGAGCGGGTTTTCGAGTTTTCATGCATCAAACAGGCCACCAGCCCTTATAGCGCGGGCGCAGGCAGCTACTGATTCAATAGCACCAGATCGTTCAGCCTAGCCTTGCGCCCTCTTCCCGCCGTCGATCACCATCTGTGCGCCGGTCATGTAGGGGAACTCGTCGCTGGCCAGGGCCAGTGCGAAGCTGGCGACCTCTTCGGGCGTTCCCATACGGGCCAGCCCGGGGACGTTGGACTTGGCCCATTGTTTGGCGCCTATGGCCCACACGGCATCGGGCGCGTCCATCATGCCGCCCAGCTGGCGCACAAAGTCGGTGTTGATGGTGCCTGGCAGCAGTGCGTTGATGCGGATGTTCTGGCCGGCGTAGTCCAGTGCAGCCCCTTTCACCAGCCCGAGCAGGGCGCTCTTGCTGGCGCTGTAGGCCGCGCGTTTGGCGTTGCTGCCCAGCGCGGCGATGGACGAGGTGACCAGAATCACCCCGCCGCCGCCGGCAATCAGATACGGCAGCTCGTACTTCATGGCGAGGAAGACGCCGCGCACATTGGTGTTGTTCACAAGGTCCCACTCGGCCGAGCTGAACTCGTGCAGCGGCTTTTCAATCGACATGCCGGCATTGTTGAAGGCGACATCAAGGCGGCCATAACGCTTGACCACGCTGTCGACAAAGGCCTTGACCTCGTCTTCCTTGAGGACGTCGGCGCGCACATAAAACGCGTCACCGCCGGCGGCCTTAACCTCTGCGACGACCTCTCGGCCCAACTGCTCGCGCCGGCCGCAGAAGCCCACGCGCCCACCTTCGCTGGCGAAGGCCTTGACGGCTGCGCGCCCGATGCCGGAGGTGCCGCCGGTGACGAGTACGACCTTGCCTTCAAAGCGGCGTGCGCCGATTCGCTTGGGCGCCTCAGGCGCCTTAGCCTCGGTGGCAAGCACCGCGCCGCCGGCCAGGCCTGCGGCCACACCGACAGCGGTGCCTATGGCGGCGGTGCTCATCATCCGGCGGCGGCTTAAAACGACCGTGTCTTTGTTGGTCGTTGTCATTTCTTGATTGGCTTGTGTCATGGGGAATCCTTTAAGTGAGTAAAAAAAATGCAGGCATGGAACTTGTCCGTAGGCTTGCGTGTGAACTGCGTGTGAAATGGCCGACCCCTTTGCCCCTGTTGCTTCAGTTGGCCACGGCGGTCGGGTGTAGATCTCCCCTGCTGTTAACGGCGATCTGCGGCCATGCCGGCCAGTGCCCGTGTCTCCCCGATCGCCATGGTCCAGAGCGCCTTGTCGGCATAACCCTTGGCCAGGCCTTCGGCTCGGAACCTGCGTGGTGGCTCGAACGGTGGTTCGGTCGACACCACGAGGGCGCCCCAGTGCATGCCGACCAGCGTTGCGGCGCCCATGTCGCGGCCCAGTGCCACGGCTTCTTCCGGGTTGACGTGCACATGGGCCATCATGTTGTGCGGCTCGTAGGCGCCTATCGGAACCAGCGCCACATCGATGGGGCCCATGGTTTTGCGCAGCTGCTTGAAAAGTGTGTCGTGGTAAGCGGTGTCTCCGGCGAAGTACACGCGCTTCAGGGACGACTCGAAGACATAGCCCGACCAGAGCGACTTGTCCTGGTCAAACAGGCCGCGTGATGAAAAATGCACAGCGGGAACGCTGATGACCTTGAGCCCGTCGATCTTCAGCGAATCACCCCACTTCATTTCGGTGACCTTGCGAAACCCGATCTCCCGCAGCAGGCCGCCCAGCCCCGCGGGCACGATGACCTGCACCTTCTCCTTGCCCGGCAACTGGCGCAATGCCGGAAGGTCGAGGTGGTCGTAATGGTTGTGGGAAATCACCAGCACATCGACCGGGGGCAGCTTGTCCACCGTGATGGCTGGCCCGGCATAACGGCGCGAGCCTATGCCGTTGATGGGCGAGGCGTAGTCGCTGAGGAAGGGGTCCACCAGAACGGTCTGGCCGCCAAGGCGGATCAGGAAGGCGGCATGGCCCAGCCAGGTCAGCGAGTCCTGCGCGGCATTGGCAGTATGGGCGGCCAGCATGGCGAGCGCCTGGCCGGTGGGCAACACATGCCCGGCCGGCACGGGCGGGCTGAGCTCTTCCTTTTTCGCACCGAAGGAAGCCCACCACCACAGCGAGACGTGGTCGCGCCAGGTGTTGCTGACGGTGGGGCTGCCCTTCGGGTTGAGAAAGCGCCCTTCAGCACTTTGCGCCGCGTGCAGCTCACCGTGTGCCTCATGTGCTTCCGGGGTTTGCGGCGGTGCAGAACATGCCGCCTGCCCGAACACGGCAATCCCCAGCAGCAAACCCAGGCGCGCGGCCCTGCTGCGCAGCCATGAACGCCGACTCCCGCCGGCCCGGGGGCTGCCTTGTTTGATGACTGCGTATTCCATTTGCTCACCTTTATCTTTACAATGATCAGATGAAGTATATACGCTTATTTAAACACCGTAAAGATTGACCATGGCAACAACATTGAAGCGGGCCAGCCCCGCCGACAGCGCCCCCCAGGACCGCTACCACCACGGCGACCTGCGGGCGGCGCTCATTCGTGCGGCCGACGAGATCCTGGCGGATAACGGTGTGGAGGGGTTCAGCCTGCGGGAAGCGGCCAGGCGCGCAGGCGTTTCGCCGGCGGCACCCACCCACCATTTCGGCGGCTCGGCCGGGCTGCTGTCAGAAGTGGCCGTTCTCGGCTTTGAGGAGCTGACCAGGCATCTGCAGGTCGGCGAGGAAGGAACGCCGACACAGCGCCTGTGGAAACAGGGGGTCGGCTACGTACGTTTCGCGCTGACCCACCCGGGGCGGTTTCACCTGATGTTCCGCAAGGACCTGATCAGCGCGGAGCACGTCGCCCTGCATGAAGCGGGTAACCGCGCCCTGGCCCAGCTCGAGGAAACCATACGCGCGATGCGTACCATTCCGCCCGGCCAGCCGCTGGACACCCAGGCCCACGCGGTGCTGCTGGCAACCTGGTCCATGGTGCACGGCTTCGCCTACCTCGCCCTCGACGGAAAACTCGGGTACATGCACCCGGGCGCCACGCCGGAAGACCTGCTGACAGGCGTGTTGCCGGAGATGCTGCGAAGCCAGTGGCCTGAGCCTTGAGGTCTGTACGAAGGCTCAGGCCTCCGTGCGCTCAAGAACCACTTCCCACAGCGCTTTGGACCTGACGTATTTTTTGGTGACGAAGTGCTCAAGCGAAAGCGTGTTCCAGCCTTCTGCAAAGAGTGACGCGACCGCGGCTTCATCAAAAAAGCGTTTGGGCTCACCCTTGACCATGAAAAAGTTGGGCTCAATTTCAGGGTACCCGCTGGCGCCGAAGTGGTGGTCCTCGTCGGAGTTGAGGCGACAAAAAAAGACGCCGCCTGGGCGCAAGGCCGAGCGGATGCGCCCTGCCAGGGCCTGCGTCTCGGCCCAGGGGAAATAGTGGAGCGACAGGCTGGCGATGATGACCCCCAGCTCACTTGCCACTTCGGGAAAAAGCTCCCGCACGTCCCGGCACTCCACCACCGCCGCGGGTACGCGAAGCTTGGTGATGCCGGCTGAAACACTGGAGAGATCGAAGGCGTGGACCTTCAACCCGGCGCCTGCAAGGACAGCCGTGTCGTCTCCGTGGCCACATCCGATCTCAAGCACAGGCCGAGAGTCCGCCCGCTCGAGCACAAGAGGAAGCCATCGATCGAGCCAGGGGTCAGTGAACATTGTTTAAGACGCCTTTGATATGCCCCGCAAAAAGTGGGGGCTGACATTGCGAACCACGACGTGACTTTACAGGCGCCGATACATCACCAGCGCATCGGTGTAGCCGTGCACAGGATGGAGAAATGCCTCCGGCACGCGGCCTACGGTTTCGAAGCCCATTCCTGTCCAGAGCTTGACGGCGCGGTGGTTGCTTGCGATGACGAAGTTGAACTGCATGGCGCGGAACCCTGCTGCGCGGGCAACTTCAAGCGAGTGCGCGCACATGGCGCGTGCCACCCCTTTGCCATTGGCATCGCTTGCGGTCATGTAGCCGCAGTTGGCAACATGCGCCCCACCGCCTTTGCGGTTGGGGTGCAGCACATAGGTGCCCAGAAACCTGTCGCCTTCGCAGGCGACGAAGCACTGGGTGTCGGGCGCGAGCCAGGCCCGAAGTGCATCCTCCCGGCTTGTCTCCCGCGGAAAGTCGTAGGTTTCGCCCGCGCGGATGACGGGCTCAAGGATTTGCCAGAGACCGTCTTCATCGGCTGAGCTTGCTTTCCTTATCGACAGCTGCACATTCATCTCCTCACCAAAAATGCAGGCAGCTTAACGCCGATCCGGAACATCAAACCGGACGCCGACAGTGGGAGCCTCTCCCCCAAAAGAAAACCCGCTCCTGCACAGGCAAAAGCAAGTTTTCATGCATCAAACAGGTCGCACGCCCCCACACGGCGGGCGCAAGAAGCTACCTATTTGATAGCATCTAATCGCTCAGCCTGGCCTTCCGCCCTCTTCCCACCCTGCAAAAAACCCGTCAAAGAACCGCTTCCAATCCTTTGCGGTCAAGAAGGCTCAGCAATTTGAGAGAGGGGCCACTCGGATGCTTTTCTCCACCCTCCCATTTGCGCACGGTTGACAGGCTGGTGTTCAAAACGGCGGCGAGCACGGCCTGGCTAAGCTGAAGGTGATCGCGCAGGGCACGGATTTTCTCGCTGTCATAGTCGGGTACGGGCTCCATGCACAACGCATCGAATTGATGCATGTTGCGCTTGTTGATAAACCCGAGGCGGTGAAAATCACTAGCGGTTTCGTGCACAGCTTCAAAGATCGGGCTTTTTGCCTTGGTACTTCGGGCTTTAGCTTGGGTCTGTTTTTTTGCGGTCATGGCAAATTTCCTCTAACGATGCATCTATAACGGCTTGATCGAGCTCCGGTCCTGATCTGGCCAGCAACTGCTCAGCAATGCCTTGCAGGGCCTCAAGTTCGTCGTCTGCAATATTCGCGCGATCATTTTTCTCAAAGCCGAAAACGAAAAACCATCGATCGCCTTTATTGGTAGCGATAAGCGTTCTGACACCCCCGCGCTTGCCGCGGCCCGCTATCCCTATGCGCTTCTTGACCACACTGCCACCTAATTCGGCATCAATCAAACCCTGCGCCATTTCCGTCACTGCAGCGCACAAGGCGCTATTGGTCAATTCTGTTTTACGCATCCAGCGGCTGAAATGACGGGTTTTGAACACTCGCTTCATTTTCGAATTATGCCACTTAGTACCTCAATACGCATCCAAAAAAAACCGCCGTTGCCTGCGCAAGAGCGGGTTTTTCAGGTTTTCATGCATCAAACAGGTCGCACGCCCCCACACGGCGGGCGCAAGCAGCTACTGATTCAATAGCATCCTGCGACGCCTTCGGGGGCGCAGTGAGGGCTCAGTGCGTGGCGCGGTCGAACTTGAACACGCCGGGCTCGCGCACCGGGTCCACATCGACCGGGATCACGCTCTTGGGCAGGAAGCGCCCTTCGAGCAGCAGCTTGGACAGCGGGTTTTCAATCCGCTGCTGGATCGCACGCTTGAGCGGCCGGGCGCCGAACACCGGGTCGAAGCCGACCTTGGCGAGTTCGGCAATCGCGGCTTCCGAGACTTCCATCGTGAGGTCCATCTTCTGCAGGCGCTCCATGAGCACCTTGAGCTGGATGCGCGCAATCGACTCGATGTTTTTCGCGTCGAGCGAGTGGAAGACCACGGTCTCGTC
>CAZIYA010000097.1:0-11203 GCA_964543355.1 uncultured Polaromonas sp. | reverse complement strand
CTCGGACTGCTCCTTCACGCCGGTGGGCGAGCCGTGAAACTCCATCAGCAGCATGGGTTCTTCCCGCAGACCGAGTTTGGCGTAGGCATTCACCATGCGCACCGTGTTGGCGTCGATCAGCTCGACGCGTGCAATCGGAACACCGAGCTGGATGATCTGGATGGTGGTGCGCACTGCGGCTTCGATGCTGGGGAAAGAGCAGATGGCGGCAGAGATGGCTTCCGGCAGCGGGTAGAGCTTGACGGTCACTTCGGTGATGACGCCCAGCGTGCCTTCGCTACCCACCATCAGGCGCGTGAGGTCGTAGCCGGCCGATGATTTCTTGGCGCGCGTGCCGGTGCGGATGACTTCACCGCTGGCCGTCACCACCTCCAGCGCCAGCACGTTTTCGCGCATGGTGCCGTAACGCACGGCGTTGGTGCCGCTGGCGCGTGTGGCGCTCATGCCGCCTATCGTCGCATCGGCGCCCGGGTCGATCGGAAAGAACAGGCCGGTGCTCTTGACCTCTTCGTTGAGTTGTTTGCGCGTAACACCGGCCTGCACCGTCACGGTCAGGTCTTCGGCGTTGATGGACAGCACCTTGTTCATGCGGCTTACGTCAACGCTGATGCCGCCCTGCACCGCCAGCAGATGGCCTTCGAGCGAAGTGCCGACACCAAAGGGAATGACCGGCACCTGATGCTGCGCGGCGAGCTTGACGGCGTCAGCCACGTCGGCTGTGCTTTCGGCAAACACCACGGCAGAAGGCGGCGGTGCGGCAAACGAGGATTCATCCCGCCCGTGCTGCTCACGCACCACGAGGGCCGTGGAGCAGCGTTCGGCAAACCGTGTTTTCAGAGCCTCGATCAGCTCCGGCGGGACTGCGCGCAGATTGAGTTGGGGCAGCAGATGGTCGGGATGGGTAGGGGCGTTCATGGTGTCTCCAGGCTGGACCCCCAGTTTACGACGTGTCCGGCCCATCCGGGCGTCGGAGCAACCATGGCCCCACGGCCCGGGCGTCAGGTCTTGAGCGCCGCCTGAAACTCCGCGGGCGAGATCACCTGATCGCGGTCGGTGTCGATCTGGTCGAAATTCTGCTCGATCACGGGGAAACGTGCCGCTTCCTGCCGGCTGAGGCGGCCGTCCTTGTTGACATCGGCGCGCTGGAAGGCCGCTTCAACCTCCTGTGCGACGGGAATGGCCCTTGCCGGTGGATGGTCCGGGCTGGCTGTTTGTGCCTGGGTGGCCAGTGCTGTACCCATGGTCAGCGCGGCCAGCAGCAGCACACTGCGGACTTCGAAGTTCGGAATAAAATGAGGCGTGGGAGTCATGAGGCAAGGGGTCCGTGAAATTGAACACGCCGCCATTGCACCCCAGCCCGGCACGCCCGGCCAGCACTCTTGCACGGTGTTGCCTCGCTGACACACAGAGGCCTCTGGTCACACTTTCTTGCTTGACGTAACGCATGCGAGCCGCAGCGCAGTAGGCTCTTTACCTGTCAGTGTCAGGCTCCATCAGAGCTTGTCGTCGGCTTTTGTGTGTGTGGGCAGGGTGAAATAGAAGGTCGCGCCTTGACCGGCCTTGGCTTCAGCCCAAAGTTGCCCGCCGTGGCGCTTTACGATTCTGTGGACAGTCACCAAGCCGATACCGACGCCGGAAAACTCGCTTTCCGAATGCAGGCGCTGGAAAGGGGAAAACAGGTTGTGTGCATGGGCCATGTCAAAGCCCGCTCCGTTGTCGCGCACAAAATAGGCTGGCTCGCCATCGTGCTCGATCATGCCGCATTCAATCACAGCCTGGTCGAGCTTCCCTGTGAATTTCCAGGCATTGCCCAGCAGATTTTCAAGGGCTACCCGCATCAGCCGGGGGTCGCACTGGGCCGTTGCGAGCGCGACCTTGACCTCCACCTGGCGATCTGGCTGGTTGCTGCGGAGCTTGGCCAGGATTTCGTGAGCGATGTTCGACAAATCGGCCTTTTCCCGTTGCAGTTCGGTGTAACTGACCTGCGAGAGGTGCAGGATGTCATCGATAAGTTGCGACATGCGTGCGGCCGCGTCACGCACCCGCTGCAAATGACCCTGGCCGCGGTTGTCCAGTTGGGTACCATAATTTTTCTGCAGCAAATCCGTGAAACCGGCAATGGTCACCAGCGGGGCGCGCAAGTCGTGGGCCACAGAGTGGCTGAAGGCTTCCAGTTCCTTGTTGGCAGCTTCCAGCTCGGCGGCATGCTGCTCGAGGTCCACGTTCAGGGCGCTAATTATCCGGTCACGTTCCTTGAGCTGCTCGTTGACCTGGACGGCCTGCTCATAAGAGGCGACCAGCATGTCCAGGATCTGCTCTCGTTCTGACGTGATGAAATGTTTTTTTCCGCCGAGGTAAATCTCCAACCCCAGCTTCATCTGGTTGCCTCCGTTGCCGCGTAGTGCCTGGTTCGACAGGATGTATTCGATGCGGGAAATCAGGGCCGCGGGAGCGTAGGGTTTGCGGATGAAATTGTCCGCTCCGCAATCCAGCGCCATAACGATGTCCTGAATGCTGGCGAGCGATGTGACGATGACCACCGGGATATCCATCAGACTGAGGTCTGCCTTGACGGCCTTGCACAGCTGGTAGCCGTTCATTACCGGCATGACGATGTCGCTGATGATCAGCGTCGGCTTGCGCTGGCGAGCCGCACCCAGGGCCTGCTGGCCATTGCCGGTGGCTGTCACGCGGTAGCCCTGCTCTTGCAGCAGGTGGGTCAGCAGCTCAGCCTCTGTGGGGCTGTCTTCGGCGATGAGGACTTCTATGTTGGCATTGTTGGGGCGTGGATGCGATGCCATAGCTGGCTCCTTGTCTTATTTCACCAGACTTCCAAGCACTGCAGCAATCTCCTCGGGAGACAGAATGTGCATGGCTGCGTCCAGTTTGATCGCCACACCCGGCATGCCGTGGACGACCGAGCTTTCAAAATTCTGCGCGAGCGTGATGGCGCCCCGGTCTCTCATAAGTTTCATCTCTTCTGCACCGTCCTTGCCCATGCCGGTGAGCAATACGCCGATCATGTGGCGGTCCCATGCTGTCGCGGCGGAGCGAAACAGGCAAGAAACTGAAGGACGGTGGCCGTTCTCTGGCGCGTCACTGCTTAGGGCGAGGGTGCCGTCCGGTGCCAATTTCATATGACCACCGGCTGGCGCGACATAGGCATGCCCCGGCAGCGGCTGTACGCCGTGGACGGCCACATGCACCGCAAACCCCGATGTTTGGGACAACCAGTCCACCAGCCCCTGGGTGAACCCGTCGGCGATATGCTGGACGATGAGGATCGGAACCTGATAGTTTTTTGGTAGCCCGGACAAAATCGTTTTCAAGGCAATCGGGCCTCCCGTCGACGCGCCGATGACCACGCCCCTGATGCCCGTCTGAACGGCCCTGCCTTCCGCCAATTCGCGTGGTAAAGCGGCAGGCACCCGCGGGTTTTGTCGGGGCCACCGCCTGATCACCTTGACCTCGGACATCAGCCTGACGGTTTGCACCAGTTGCGCGGCAGCTACTTCATGGCCCACTTGGCCGATGCCCGGAGGTTTTTCAACAACGGCGAGGGCTCCTGCTTCCAGCAGGCTGAAAGCGGAGGCAACTTCGCCGCGTGCCGAACTTCCTGACACGATCACGATCGGCACCGGGTGGGTCTCCATGATCCGCCGCGTGGCCTCCAGACCGTTCAATGTCGGCATGTGGAAGTCCATGGTAACCACGTCAGGCGCTTTGCGCTTCACGGCTTCCAGGGCCTCATGCCCGTTGTCCGCTGTGCCCACAACCTGGATTCCCGGGGCGGCCTCAAGCAGGTAGACAAGCAGCGCCCGCGCAGCTGGCGAATCATCCACCACCAGTACGCGAATCATCTTTCGGCTCTGGAGGGCATTCATATCAGCTTTCGAACAGTCTCGAGCAGATTACTCTGATCAAAACTGCTTTTCACGATATAGGCATTTGCCCCGGCATCGACACCCAGCTCGCGGTGTTCGCGCGACTCCAGGGAAGTCACCAAGATGACCGGCAGCTGAGCCAGCGCCTTGTCCGCTCGAATTCTGGTGGTCAGATCGAAGCCATTCATTCTTGGCATTTCGACATCCGACACGAGCAGGTCAAAAGGCTCGGTTTTCAAACGAGTGAGCCCGTCCATGCCATCAACTGCGGTCGCGACCCGGTAGCCGGCCGATTCGAGGATATTCTGCAGAAGCGCCCGGGACGTGATTGAGTCTTCGGCCACCAGGATAGACTTCCTTGGGACCGCGGTCGCTGGTATTTCTCCCCGCGCAGCCGGCTTGGTGGTGATCTTGACGGCAGAACGGAGCAGGTCTGCCACATGCAGGATGGGCACGGCCATGCCGGTACCGAGGACCGTCGCACCGGCAACATTGCGTACCCGCGCGAGCTGTGTACCCAGAGGTTTCACGAGAACCTCCTGCTCGCTGACAATCTCGTCCACGACAAAGGCAATGCGCTGGCTGGTCGAGCCCAAAATAAGCACCTGCATATGCTCTGCAGATGCGCCAGGTAGGCCAAGTACGCCGTCGCCACGCGCAGGGGACATTTCAAGTACATCTGCCAGCCGTACCAGCGCCACGGCCCGGCCGTTCCAGGGAATCGTTTCACGATTTTCCACCGTTTGAATGAGCTCTTTTCTCACTCTCAGGCCCTGCTCAACATGGGTGGTGGGCAGGACAAAATGCTGTTCGTTGACGCGGACCTGCACACCCCGAAAGGTCGACAAGGTCAGTGGCAAAACAATGCGGAAGGCCGTGCCGCGCCCGGGTTCGGTCTCGACCGAAACGATACCGCCCAACCATTCAACTTTTTCCTGGACGATGGCCAGCCCTAGGCCGCGTCCGGAGAGGTCCGTGATGATAGGAGCGGTGGAAACACCGGACTGGAAGACCAGCGGCAGTATCTCCGTACTGTCTGCGTCCTCTGGCGATATCAGCCCCAGTTTCCGCGCTGCCTCCTGGATTTTGGAAAGTTCAATGCCCGCGCCGTCGTCCGAGACGAGTATTTCTATCTTGTTGCCGTGCTTCTGGGTCATGGCAAGCGTGATGGTTCCCTGCGGCGGCTTGCCGGCCCGTTGCCGCATCTCGACGGTTTCTATGCCGTGGTCGATGCAATTGCGGACCAGGTGAATCAGCGGGTCACGCACTTCTTCCAGGACGCGCCGGTCAATTTCGATCTCACCACCGGCCGTGGCCAGCTCCACGTCTTTGCCCTGAGCGTGAGAAAGGTCGCGCACCATCTTCGGAAACACCTCCAGCGCGGAAGCGATGGGCAGCATCAACACCCTCTTCATGTCGTCCAGCAACCCATCCACCATGGCGGACAGAGAACGCCGGTCGTACTCTGCCGAACTGGCCAGCGCTGCAAGTTTCGATTGCAGGGACTTCAGAGCTGCGGCATCTCCGGCCATGGTTTCCAGCAGTTTGCCCAGTTGTGGATCCGGTCGGCCGGATCCATGAGCGCCGGCGCCAGCCACATCGTATTGCCGGGTCCGCTGAAATATTGGTTGAACCGGTGAGACCCGGACCTGTTCCTTCACCAGTGCTGCGAGCTCGGCTACCGCCTCACGGATCTCCGCCACCCGCTGGAAGGCGGCCAGCTTGACCGACAACAGCTCCTCCGCCCTAAGCAACAAAACGTCGAGCTTGTCCGTTGCGATTCGGACTGTGCTTGGCAATACAGACCTTTCCCTGGCCGGATCCCCGCGCGGCGTATGTTCTGCCGGCTCTATCGATGGGGCCAGCGGTTCCGCAGCAGCTGTGGCTGCCGTGCCGTGCTCCAGGATCGCCTCCAGCCTGCCGACAACGTCCCGGTCTGCCATCGCACGCTGAGGAGCGGATCCCGCATCATTCGATGCAAGCAGGGTGCCGAGAAAATCGACGGCACCATGCAACACATCGAACAAAGCCGGCGAGAGCGCCATATCTTTGCGTTTCAAGGCCGCCAGGACATTTTCTACAGCATGGCAAATGGACTCGATCCGGCTTAGCCCGACAGCGCGGGCCGCGCCTTTCAGGCTATGTGCTTCGCGGAAAATGGTCTCGGTGATGGCCGCGCTTTCTTCCGCGGCCGCTGCATGCTCAAGCCCCACCAAGCCCGATGACAAGGCCTGAACATGCTCTGCGGCCTCGGTCCGGAAGATGCCTAGCAGCCTCTCCTGGAATGCCTTCTCCTTGTTATCCATACTGACGCGAGGTTTTGGTTCAGGACAGCGTCACACGCGGTACTGCACGATCAGTTGCTTGAGTTTCTGTCCCAGTCCGTGCAGGCCCTGTGCGGCTGTTTCGGCTTGCCGCGTACTTGCGGCGTTCTGGCTACTGGCCTGATTGATGTTTTGCATCGCCAGCACGACCTGGTCCATGCCCACCAGCTGCTGCTGCGCAGAAGCAGCGATCTGCATGGCCGCCTGAGCCGACTCGGCGATGCTTTCTGCCAGCAACCTGATCGATTCATCCACATTCGCGGAGAGCCTGACGCCGACCTCGACAGCCTTGCTGCCCTGCTCCGTCGCCATAACGGCTCTCCCGGTGGCCTTCTGGATATCGCTCAGGAGCGCGCGCACTTGGGCTGTGGCCTGCTTGGACTGTTCCGCCATACTCTTGACCTCTTGTGCCACCACGGCAAAACCCCGGCCCTGGTCACCCGCTTTCGCGGCTTCAATCGCGGCGTTGACGGCCAGCAAATTGGATTGCTCGGCGAGATCATTGACGGTAGCGATGATCTCGCCAATGGCCTGACTTTGCTCGGACAGCCGGACGATGCTGTTTCCAATCGACTCCATCTGTTCCTGGATGCGATACATCGCCTCGATAGACTCATCCATGGATTTTTTGCCGCCTTGCGAAATTTGTACCGACTTCTGGGCAGCTTCCGAGACATACCTGGCCTTCTGCACAGACATCTGGGCTGTCTGCTTGACCTCTTCGACGGTGGTCGTCGTCTGGCTGACGGCAGCGGCGGTTTCCGCCGATCCGGCCGCCACTTGTGTGGTGGCCGCCGTGATTTCGCTGGCTGAAGAAGCCAGGACGTTGACGCCTTCATTGATTTCGCGCATGACCTCACGAAGGTTTACAACCATCTGCCGGAACGTCTGCGTCAGAATGCCGGTTTCGTCAGTTCGGGTTTCCGCTGGAAGGCTCACGGACAAGTCTCCGGCTGCCACGCGCTCCGCTGCCGTGGCCAGCTGTTTCAGAGGGTCGGCCATCACCCGGGTTAGAAAGGCCGTCAGCCCAATGCCCAGCACTACCGCAATGACACTCAGAATCCCGAAGAGCGTCATTGAGTCACGTGCTGTCTGTTCAGATTGGGCCAGCGCCTGCCTGGCGAGCTGTTCGGTTTCATCCACCAACTCATCGGCGATGACCTGCATCCTGGCATTGCGCTGACCCTGGGTCGTCAGGAAGACACGCTTGGCCTCGTCGGCTTTCCCGGCATAGATCAATGGAATAACCTGAGTTTCCCGCGTGTCGCGGTAGGCTTTTCTGAGCAGGTCGAACTCTTGCACTTTGACCAGGCGCCGGGGCAGGCGTTGGCTGCGTTCAAGAATCTGCAGCATCAGCTCTTCCGTATGGTCTGAGTGGGCCTTGATACCAAGGTGCAACGCATCCATCTCGGGCTTGCTCGCCATGAAAAACATGATCGCCACATCAGCTCGCACCGAAGTTTGATGTGCCCTGATTTCCCGGAGGTCCGTTTCATCGGCGACTTCCCGTTCATACAAACTCCGCTGGGATGTCTGGATCGTGGTGATTCCCTTGTAGGATGTTGCCGCCACGACAAGCAGCAAGAGCACTAGCGACCCGAATCCTGCAATCAGTTTGCTGCGTGTCGAAATATCAAGAAACCATCGCATATGTTGCTCCTCTAGTTGTTGGTGTGGGCACGTTCGTCGACCACGATTCTTTTGTCGGACAAGAGCTTCGCCGCGTCGAGCACCACCAGGCGGTCAACCGTCACGCCTTTGAGATAGTCCTCGCGAATTCCTGTCAGGGTAGGCAAAGAGGGTTGGAGTTCAGCCTTGCCGACCATGCGTGTTCCGACAATCTGATCCGCCAGGATGCCGAACTCCATCAGATCCGAGCGCAGGATGATGACTTTGTTGAGATCGCCCAAACCCTTTGGCGGCAAGTCAAAAAACCGCTTGATATCGATGACTGGCAGGATTTGCCCGCGCAGGTTGATGATGCCCAGAACATAAGCTGGTGTGCAGGGCAGGGAGGTGAGATCCTTCAGTGGATAAACCTCGCGGACATGGATGGATTCGATCGCGTATCTCTCATGGGCCAGCACAAACTCAATTACCTCGAAGGCGCCGTGCTGCTCATGGAGGGGGCTGGTTTCGAGTGCCAGCGCACGGGCTCGCGAAACAAGGGTTTTCCTCGTCGCTTCCGGGCTGGAGGCGCGGCCCAGCGCTATCGCCTCCCTGGTTGCCTCAAGACGGCGGTGGATCTCCTGCCAGACGATCGATGTTCCCGGGCTTGCGGCTGAAAGCGCTTTTGTGCCGGGTTTCATGCAGGAGCTTTTCCATCGGCATATGACTGGATGATGCCAGCCAGCCGGCCAGCCGTCACGCCTTCGAATTCCGGCAGGATAGCTATCGGGTTCAATTTTTGCAATACCGAGAGCGCATTCACGAAATGCCGCCTGGCAACTTCGTGTTGGCCCTGACGGCGAACCAGGTTACCCAGCCCGAAGTGCGCGAGCGCATTGTCCGGATCGAGGAAAATTGTGCGCCTGAACGCGAGGGCGGCGTCTTCGGGCCGGCCGAGTTCCTGCAAAATGGTTGCGAGCAGGTAACACCATCCCGGGTGAAGTTTGTCGGCGGCCACGGCTTTGTTGCACCATGTCAGCGCCTCTTCCAGCTGGCCTTGGTTGGCGTGTGTTCTGGCCAGCAGCGCCAGTGCTGTTGACTCGTCTGGGAACCTTGACAAGACTGCGTGAATTTCGAGTGCCGCAGCCGCATACATGCCCTCGTCATAAAGAGCCATGGCTTGCTGGAGCCGGAGGGCTGACTTTGTCGCCGGTACTCGCCTGGCGACTGCCCGATCCGTCTTGATCGGCCGTGCCGGAGGCTGCACTGCATTCCGCGGGACAAACATGTGCTGTGTCGGCACTGGACCCACCGGAGAAAAAACTTCCTTGTCATTCACCGCGGTGCTGCTCTTGCGGAGAATGACCGCGCCGGGAAAATGGACGGAAGCGAGCTGGGGCAAAGGGCCATGCGGGATCTCGACCGGATTGAGAAACAGCCACCCGCCTTTCTTCAGGGAGCCGCTCAGCTGTTGCAGGACCTTCTTTGCGTGAGCCGCTCCGAAATACATCAGGACATTGCGGCAGAAAATAAAATCCAGTTCACTCGTGCCGTTTTCCGCCGACGGATAGGTATCTTGCGCCAGATTCAGGTAGGAAAATTTGACCAGATTCCTGATCTGCGGAACGATCTCGAAATGACCATCGGACTGTTGTTTGAAAAACTTTTTCCGGATGGCTGGCGGAGTATCGCGGAACGACCAGCTGCTGTAAATGCCCAGCGCGGCCTTGCGCAGAAAGTCCGGGTCAATGTCAGTCGCCAGGATTGAAATATGCCAGTCGCGTAGATCCGGAATTGTTCCGGCGAGTGTCATTGCAATGGAATAGGCTTCTTCGCCGGTGCAGCAGCCAGCGCTCCAGATGGACAGACGCCGCTGTTTCCCTGTGCGCTCCCGCAACAGCACCGGAAGCAGTTGCGTTTCAAGAATATCAAAGGTGTTCTTCTCACGAAAGAAGTAGGTTTCCCCAACGGTCAAATGGCGGGCAAGAATTTCGATATGAGGGCGCGTCAAGGGCTCGGACAAGAGCCGCTGCACGCATGCGTCCGCATCTGCCATGCCGAACAGCGGGGCTGCAGCGGCAACTCCCCGCTTCAGGTCATCCAGCTTTTCCTCCGGGTAATGCAAGCCCATCTGTACACCGACGCGCTCGCTCAGGCTCAGCCAGAGCGAGTGCTGAAAAATAGTTTTTGCTGTGGCTTCAGTCATTCGTCATCGCCCGTTGTAGCTCGGCTTCCTCATCCAGCGCGAGAAACCGGTCCAGATGGTGGATGAGGACTAGCCCGTCGGATGTTCTGGCAATGCCTTGTACATACTCAAGCCCAGGCACAAGCCGTTCTAGCGTGGCGCCGTTTTCTTCTGTCCACGTCATCACGCCATGGACGATATCGGCGACCAGCGCCAGGGGGCGCTGGGGTGTTCGAGCAATCACGATGTGGTCGCTCAGGACAAGATCCCGCGCCGGCATGCGAAAACGCTTGCGTATATCGGCGACCGGAACGACCCGGCCTTGAACGTTGATGACCCCGAGGATCACGCCGGGCCCATCGGGCAGGGGCGTGATGTCTACGGCGTGCACGACACGTTCGACGTTGGCCAGAGGAAGCGCGAAGCGTTGCGTATCGAGCGAAAAACTGAGCAGGTGCTCAGCCGGTGCTCTCATGCGCCGTGCAGGCTCAAGAGGCATATGGCACTCCGGCCAGCGTAGCCTGTCGATGGAGGAACACTTCGCGGCCCTGGCGTGCTGTTTGCGGAATGCTTCATAACTGTCCTGCATTTTTGCAACTGACCTGAGGCCTGCCCCAACTCATGGGTGGAAGTTGCTTTTTCGTTGTCCCCTTGCCCATCGCTTGCCCTATTTGCATATATCGTCAATCGTTATCGTCGTATATGTCATTTGGCATCTTCGCTGTTTTTGAGCTATCCGACAAGCGGACAAATGCCGAAACGGTTTCGTAGTCGGGTCACATTTCAGGGCTGCCGGGCTCTTGGGAATAGAATGATTCGCGTAGCGCGTGGCTTCATCTATTGCCTGCGCTTTTCAACGCATTTCATCACCCATGGCCAACCGACTTTCGCAAATCGCCACCCGTACCGGAGACAACGGCACTACGGGCTTGGGTGACAACACCCGCGTGTTCAAAGACAGCCTGCGAGTGCACGCGATGGGAGATGTTGACGAGCTGAATTCGCACATTGGTGTCTTATTGTGTGAACTATTACCAGTCGATGTGCGTGAATTACTGGTTGAAGTACAGCACCAGCTTTTCAACCTGGGTGGTGAGTTGTCGATTCCCGGCTTCGAGCTGCTCAAGCCGGAGGCGGTGGCGCTGCTCGATGCGGCGCTGGAAAAATACAACGCCACCCTGCCGCGCCTGCAGGAGTTCATC
>CAZIYA010000096.1:0-11254 GCA_964543355.1 uncultured Polaromonas sp. | reverse complement strand
GGAAACAGGCGGTGAGGCTGCCGCCCAGGGCCGCCGCGGCGCAGGCCGCCAGCAGCAGCCGCCTGAAAATGGCTGACGGGTTGCGCGTTGCTTTGACTGTCATTTAAGTGTTCTCCTGGTCACCAAGTAACTGGGCATCCACGCCATCACAAATACAGTGAAGGGCCAGCAGATGAACTTCCTGAATACGTGCGGTGCGCTCGTGCGGCACACAGATGTGCACGTCGGTCTCGCGCAGCGCGGCGGCCATTTTTCCGCCGCTCCTGCCGGTCAGCGCCACCACGGTCATCTCGCGCTCGTGCGCCGCCTCGATGGCTGCCAGCACGTTGGCCGAGTTGCCGCTGGTGCTCAGCGCCAGCAGCACATCGCCGGCGCCGCCCAGTGCCCGCACCTGCTTGGAAAAAATCACGCTGAAATCATAGTCGTTGGCAATCGCGGTGAGGATGGAGCTGTCGGTGGTCAGCGCAATCGCGCCGAGTTCGGGCCGCTCGCGCTCAAAACGCCCGACAAATTCGGCCGCAAAGTGCTGGGCATCCGCCGCCGAGCCGCCATTGCCACAGGCCAGCACCTTGCCGCCGCTGGTCACACTTGCCAGGATCGCCTGCACGGCCGCGGCAATCGGTTTGGAAAGGATTTGCGCGGCCTGGTATTTCAGGTCGGCGCTGTCTATAAAGTGCTGTTCAATGCGTTGTTCGAGCATGGGTCAATGATACCGGGTCAAATTTTTGTGGCTAATAATTAAGTCTGATTTCAAACAATAAAGATTGATTTGGGCGACTATACAAATCAAAGACTTACGAGCGCCATCGGGCGTTGCTCACCTCAATTTTGATAAGACCGAACTCAATCATCCCACCGCGCATAGCTGTGAAATCGTGGCAACTCCCGCAAAAGGTGAGCGCAATGTTGCCGAATTCAACTCAAATTTCTTATTTTTGAGGTCTGTCAGCTGGATAAGCATCCGTGCGGTCAAGGACCTGTCCAGCCAGCTTTGCCTTGTGTGCCTAATAATTAAGATTGATTTAGGCGGCCATATGAATTAATGGCTTATGGCGGCCTTTTGACCGAAGTGCTCTTCAAACAAGCTGATCTTTGAAATTGAACAAAATTGTTAGCGCGGGCTCTAACGAAGGTAATGAACAGCCGGATGCGATCCTGAGGGTTTTCGCTCTAGACCTCCCATTGCGACAGCATTGCTGAAGCTATCAAACTTGTAGCGACATCAGTCCGCTGATCAGCCAAGGGCGCCGAACCGGCTATCGTTTTTCAAAGCGAATCCACCGGGAAGTTTCTCGCCGGCCGAATAACTGCGGGACAAGGTGAAGAAAAAAGTAGTGCCTATGTCTGGTTGAGATTCAGCCCATATCCGTCCGCCATGTCGCGCGATCACCCGGCTCACTGTGGCGAGTCCCACCCCGGTACCTGGAAATTCTGTGACCGAGTGCAGCCTCTGAAAGGCCCCGAACAACTTGTCCGCGTATGCCATGTCAAAGCCGGCCCCGTTGTCCGAGACAAAAAATACGTCCTCGGCCCCGGCCTTTTGGTGACGACCCACAGCAATCTCGGCGTCATTCCGGCGGGATGTGAATTTCCAGGCGTTGCCCAGCAGGTTTTCCATAGCCACAAAGAGCAAGCCTTCATCGGCTTCAACCAGCAACCCTGGCTCCACGGTGACGGTTATTTGCCGATCCGGCTCCCGGGCCTGTAGCTCGGAGAAAACCGTCGCTGCGATTTCGCTCAGATTGAGGGGGACAGGCTGCAAGGTATTGCGCGATACCTGGGCCAATGCCAACAGGCTTTCGATCAATTGACCCATGTGAGCCACACCATTGCGAATCCGCGACATGTAGTGGTGCACCTTCGCACTGTCATCTGCGTGCAGCTGCTTGGCCAGCAGCTGGCTAAAACCATCGATGGTCTTCAAGGGCGCACGGAGATCGTGTGAAACGGAATAGGAAAATGCCTCCAGCTCCCGGTTGGACAGCCGCAAGGCGGCTTCAATCGCCTTGATTTCCGTGATGTCGGTGTCCATGCCTATCCAGCAAGTGACTTCCCCACGGGAGTCCAGCACCGGAGATGCCCTGTAGGAAAGAATGTGGTAGCTGCCATCCGTTGCCCGAACGCGGCGAACCCCTGTTAACACCTCCCTGCTTTGGCTGACCAGTTTCCACTTTTCTTCCATCTCGGCAACATCCTCGGCATGGACCACTTCGGTCCACTCATGCCCATACCACTTGGGAGGAGCGCCCCCCACCAGCTCATACCAGAACCGGTTCAGGTAGGTCACCGCTCCCTTGGTATTGACAATCCACATGACTTGCGGCGCCTGATCGGCCGCAGCGTGGAACAGGGCTTCCTGGCGTGCCAAAGCTTCGGTGCGATCAACGACCTTGAGCTCCAGTTTTGTGTTGAGTTGCCTGATCTCTTCCAGCAAATTCACATTCTCGATGGCCGCCGATGCAATCTGGGCCAGTTGCTCCAGCACGTACTGGTCCTGCTGCGTGAACTCGCCTTCGCATTTATCCGAGAATTCCAGCAAACCCACGTTTTCGCCGCTGCGGTTTTTCAGGGGTATTGCGAGCCAGCCGCGCATGGGTGGGCGGGTATCAGGCATTCGCCAGCGCGGATGAGCCTGCAGCCCGGCCTGCGTGAGGCGCATCGGAAGATTGGCTTCGCACACCGCAGCGTCAATGCCAATACCCACCTCCACACTGTCTGGTTCGTTCACCCGTGCATGCCAGTCGGCGAACTTGTCCGAGAGCGAAACGCCACTGCCCGCTTCGAATGAATTCCTGTTGGGCAACAGCCTCACAAAACACTGGTGAGCCTGGACGACGGCTCTGGCCTGGACCGCCAGCTCCTGGAGCAGGGGCGCCAGCGTCTGATGTTGCGTGATGGCCTGGGCGGCGGCCGTGGCACGCTGCAGCGTCAGCATGTCCTCCTGCACACGCTTTTCGGCATGTTTGCGGGCGGTGATATCCCGGACAATGACAACGATCTGGGCCTCCAGCAGCGGCACCAGCCGTGCCTCCCAGTGAGCCTCTTTTCCTTGCAGCACGGTTGAATACTCAATGCCTGTCGGGGTGTTTTCCCGGATCACCCGCTGAAAGGCTTCCTGCAACTGGTCGGCGACGTCCGCGAAAAGTGTGTCCTGAATCTGCTGTCCAAGCAGATTCCGGCGCGTGAGCATCAGGCCGCTACTGGTGCCCGCCTTGATGTCAAGAATGGTGCCTTGATGGTTGAGCCGAAGCACCAGGTCCGGGATGGCCTGGAAAACGGCACGCATCTCCGAGTTCGCATCGAGCAGCTCCTGTGAACTCAGCTCGAGGGAGTGCTCCAGCATTCGGCGATCGGTGTCGAACTCCCGATAAGCGTCGTTCACTGCATTGATGAATGCCTGCCATTCTGGCGGGATGCTAGGGAAGTCGCCGAGATGACGCCGGAGCTGGCGCTTCAGCAGGCTATGCATCGTCTCCATCGCTACCGTTCCGAAAGAGTGGTGATGGTCATGGTCTGGTTGTGCAACTCGCACTTGGCGCCGGGTGTGAACGGGGAAATTTCGCCATAGGAATAAAACCCGGCCAATACCGCGCCTGTTCCCAGGACCTCGCTCACGGCTTCTACCTCTTCCTCAATGCGTTGTTTTAGCACGAGTTTTCGACCCACGCAGCTGATCAAAATCGCCAGATCGGGAACAACGGAACCGATGGCTTCGTAGCTGGTCCGCGCCGCTCCGGTGGCACCATCAATCAGCCGGTCAAAGTTGGCTTTCATCAGGCGCGCGTAGGCGCCTTCAGGAACGTCTCCCGCGAAGGTCAGGCTTTGCGCATTTTCATCAACAGACAAAATCGTTCGAACCACCGGAGTTTCACCGGCCCTGGCACGGATGCTGAGCGGGAACAGCAGTCCGGTGGCCGGAAGCCCGCTTGCATGCACTCCCAGATACTGCTTGTACAGACCGAGCGCGGATTGCCCATCCAGCTCATACAAGACATTGGCCTCCGACTTGGTAATGAGCCTCTCTGGGCCGAAGGAATCCCAGCCACCCAAGGAACCCACACCGATCTTCAGCCGGCTTCCATACAGGCCCAGCGCGGCAATGGTGCCTGTTTCCGGTACGCTGTTCCGGAACACCTGCGTCTCGCCAAAGCGTGCACCGTCACCAGCCAGCCCACCCGTCATGGTGACGCCTTCGGGCAAATGTTTCATCACGCCGGACACAAAATCACTGCCGTTGACCTTGAGCCCATCGGTCAGTACCAGCACGTGCGCCAGTTTTTCCTCCGCGCCGGTGGCTGCGTCGCGGACCGACCGCGGCAGGTTTTGCCCGATCCATTCGCCGGCCTCAAAACTGCCCGGGGTTTGAGCCAGGCTGACTTCGGCACTGCGGAGCAGGGTGTGCTCAAAGTGCACCGCGGTGACAACCAGTGAATCATCGAGCACTTGGGTGCCGCAGATTTCTCCCGCAGTGGAGCAGCCAAGAAGGTACGCAGCGGGATAGTCTTTCCGGATCGCTGCTACGAGATCAGGTTTTTGCAAGGCCGCCGCAGCGCCAAACAGCAAAACCAATTGAGAGGATTTTGCGATGCCTCCGCGTGATGCGGCGATCCATCCCAAGGCTTCTGTCCACTTTCTTTGCTCGACATTCATGAGTGAAAACTCCCATTTGTTCGGTGATGGGCGGCGTGCCGAGCGTGACCATGCCAGCCGTGCCGGAGAAGATGGCGCTGTCAAAAGTGCCGTTGTTCCAGGTCGAAGGGGTGCCGCCGGTGCCGGTGGCGCTGGTGTCCCAGTACAACGTGGACTGCGCGTAGGCAGCTGACGGTATGGTAACCAGCGCAAGGGCTGAACAGGAAATACCGCACCACGATCTCGCCGACGCACGGAAAACGAGATTCAGGGTTATTTGTTGGTTTGCTCCCCCCATTTTCTCTATTTCGCCTTTCCCCGCCAGCTCGCTAGGTGGTCTCACCGCTCACTACCTTCAACACCGTTCACATCTAGAGTCTGGCGATTGTTATACCGGATCAAATCCTGCAAGGCAGCGATGCAAATGATTGTGTCTGCACTGCTGTAATACTTGTATCACATTGATTCTGCTTTGCCTTCATCTTTTGCGTTGATCTCTAGATGGCTGTGGCAAATAGCAACAGGCCAAGCCAAGAGGCTCAGAGCAAGAAAGCATTTGCAGGAGATCAAGATTGACAGGCAACTTGCGGCTTCACGAAGTTGTTCCCTATATGTCGCGCCCAACGCTCCCAGCCCAGCCAAGTTTTTCGACCAGGACACTCAAAACCATTGAGGGTGAGCGTCGTCCACCAGATCAGATGTGACCGATGCGGTAAAGAAACTGAGGGTGGCGAGATTGGTTTCACGCAAATGAGGTCTTTCGGTTTCGAAGCGAGTTGTCGCCAACTCGGATCAAAAATTTGCGGCTGCCCGGATGGTCAACCTAGTTGTTGCTTAAATAATGGGATGCCCAGCTACGCCCGCATGGGCAGTAGTAAGTCGCTCATGGGGCCGAAAGTTATCCACAAATTTTGTGGGTAACTTCCTAGCTCTCGCACACTGGTGAGGCAACAGCTAATGGCGATTGGATGGCTGCCCATCAATTCATGCCCAGCGCCGCAAGTTGATGGCGCTGATCTGTGACAGTCCGCAGGACGCGATGGGTGCATGGGGGCCGGTTCAACCGGCCAAGTCACAGCCGTTCAGTGAGTTCAATCGGAAAATTGGCCCACCGAGTCGTTTCTCATTTCGCATGTGAAACACCGCAGTCAATATTCGGGAAGATCGCCCAGATCGTCTAACGCATAGTGATCGTCAAAAAGTTTGACGTACGGCGTTCCCTCAACAGGGATGAGAATGGCAGCATCCCAGTGGCCCCATCTGCCATTAGCCAGTTTGTGTAACGTCACAAACTGAGCCCCTGCCTGGATGGCGTCCATCAGGGCCTGCCGCGACAACTCTACGGGCGTTGCTTCCATATCATCCATATCGGTAATCGCTCGAACGGTAGCGATGTATTCATTCGAATAACGCACGGCACAAATGCCAAAATTAGTTTGCGCTTGCATGACGGCGCCTCGACAAAAGGGTTGAGATGAGATGCATAGTAAAACTGGCAAAAGAAGCGTCGGAAGGCTCGCTCTCATGCGCGGCCCGTCAACAAGCCGCTAGTGCGGGCGCCGCACACCGGACAGTAGTCGGCTCAATTCCTTCTTGACCACGGCGTAGCACTCGCACGCGTGGGTCTCCAGCCCGGACCGGTCCAGCACCGAAATGTGGCCACGGCGGTAGCGGATGTATCCGGAGCTCTGCAACTTTCCGGCAGCCGTCGTGATGCCTTCCCGGCGCACACCGAGCATGCTGGCGACCAATTCCTGCGTCATGGTCAACTCGCCCGAAGGAATTCGATCGAGAGTCATCAACAGCCAGCGGCACAACTGCTGGTCCATCGAATGGTGCCGATTGCAGACCGCAGTCTGAGCCATCTGCGTGATCAACGACTGGGTGTAGCGGAGGAACAAACGCTGCAACAACCCGGCGCGATCAAACTCCTGCTTCACTATTCGGCGCGGCAATCGATAGCCGTAGCCCGCGGTGTGCACGACTGCCGAGCTTGGCGTGGTATCCCCGCCCATGAATAACGAAATACCGACGACACCTTCATTGCCAACACCAGAGGTCTCTGACGATGCGCCGGACTCCATCACATAGTGCAGCGACACGATAGCGGTGGTCGGAAAATAGGCGTGCTCCAACTGTCCGCCCGGCTCGTAGAGCCTGTCACCAAGCATCATCGGGACCAGTTCCAAGCGCGCCGCCAATGCTTCGAACTCCGCGTTGGGCAGCGCGGCGAGCAAATGGTTCTGATTCGGACTGTGCGGGGACGACATCACCAGTCGCCGCGCCGTTGCGTTCGATTTTGCGGGGTCACTTCAACGCCAGCCCCGCGATAGCCCGTGAAACGGCAGGACTCGTTGAACATCGGTTCACCGCTGACCCGAAACTGTTGCTCCGAGCCGTCTGCGTTGACGCGGCTAAAGGCGAAGTCCAGGAAGGGCTCGCGGGCTGAAATCTTTGCTTGAAGCATTGCGCGCTCCCCTTCATTCCAGCCCGTGGCCCCTCCCCCACCCCCTTCACCGAGAAACGCGGGCATCCCTATCCCAACCATTTCCAGGGCCGGACCGGAGACCTGGGTGAAATCCCCGGTCTCGTTCTGTTCCCAGTACCAGTCGGACGCCAGTTCGGTCAGGCGGCGAAAGCGCTCCTCACTGTCGCGCAGTTCAGCGGTTCGTTCCCGCACCGTCCGTTCCAGAACCTCGTTGTAACTCTCGAGTTTCTTGTACAAGAGCCGCACTTCCAGCATGTTGCGGATGCGCGTCTTGACTTCGACCAGATCGAAGGGTTTGCTGATGAAATCTTTCGCGCCCGCCTGCAACGCCCGTAATTTGTGAGCGGGCTGAGCCGTGAGCACGATGACCGGAAGGTAGCTATCAGCATCGTCCACCTTGAGGCACTCCATCACCTCGAATCCATCCATGCCAGGCATCTGCAGGTCGAGCAGGATCAGGTCGTGGTGGTTCTTGCGATGCAGCGCTGCGACATCCTGCGGATTCATTGTCGAGACCACGTTGGTGTAGCCGGCCTCGCCAAGCAAACGCTCAAGCAGCTTCACGTTGGCATCCTGATCGTCGACGATCAGGATGCTGGCGCTGAGAATATCGGACGCGTTCAATATCATCCTACCTCCTTAGAAATTTCGGAAGCCAATCCCGTCTCTGAGAATTTCAGTGCCACGTCGAGTGTGTCCATGAACTCATTGACCTTGATCGGTTTGGTTAGGTAGCGGAAGAACCCCGCCTCCATTCCCTTTTCGATGTCGTGGGGCATGGCATTGGCGCTGAGCGCGATCACAGGGATGCACGCTGTGGCCGGACTATCAAGCAGGATCCTCAACGCCTTGATGCCGTTGATTTCGGGCAGATTGATGTCCATCAGAATCACATCGGGCAGCGATACACGGGCAATCTCGATGCCGCGGCTGCCGTCCTTTGCACTTAGCAAGCGGATGTCGGGCCGACGAGCGATGAGCTTCTCGATCAGCATCAAATTGGCTGGGTTGTCCTCGACATAGAGCAGGGTTCGCAGCGGTGAGTCGGATTGCAGTGGAGCCGGTGCAGGCTCTCTGGGTTCGTCCTCGCCAGAGGCCAGTCGAGGTGCGGCCGTCGCATTCAGCTCGATCCAGAACACGCTACCCACGCCGACTGTGCTTTCCGCGCCGATGGCACCCCCCATCAACTCGACCAGCCGCTTGCTCACCACCAGGCCGATGCCCGTACCCTCCTCGGCACCGGCCTCTTGTCCGAGACGGTTGAACGGCTGGAACAGCTGTGCCAGGTTCTCTTGCGACAAGCCCCGGCCGGTGTCGTGAAAACTGATGCGTATGCGCTCCGCCGAGATCTCGACGCACTTCACCTCGACCGTCCCCTCGGCGCGGTTGTATTTGATCGCGTTGGAGAGCAAGTTGATCAGCACCTGCTTCACCCGGGTGCGGTCAGCCTTGACGAAGTACGGGCTGTCAGACTTCGGAAACAGCATACGTATGCCGCTCTTCTGCGCCTGCGGCTCGATCATGGCTTGGCAATCGTTCAGCACTTCGGCCAGCGACATGGATTCCGGCGACAACGACAACTTGCCGGACTCGATCAACGAGAGATCGAGAATTTCGTTGATCAACTCCAGGAGGTACCAGCCCGCCTGGAGAATCTGGTCGATGCTGTCCTTCTGCCCAGGTGTCGGCGGCGGCGAGCCCGACTCCATCAGCTGGCCGAAGCCGAGGATCGCATTCAGTGGTGAGCGCAGTTCGTGGCTCATGCTGGAAAGAAAATCCGATTTGGCTAGGTTGGCCTTTTCGGCGGCGAACTTGGCGCTTTCTAGCTCAGCATTCGTTTCCTGCAGCGACTGGTCGAGGCTTTTGCGTTCCGTGACGTCGCGCGCCGCGACGATCACGCCCTGCAGCGTTCGGTCTCGGTCGTAGAAGGTCGTCGCGTTACAGGACACCACCGTTTGCTTGTCGTCCCTGGCGCGCGCGGTGAGCTCGAAGTTGGTGACTTTCGTTTCGCTCAGCACCAGTTTGACGCCGGCTTCGGCCCGGTCCGGATCGGTGAAGAATTTCTTGAACGGCGCACCGATCAACTCGTCGCGCGTGCAACCGGTGAGGGCTTCCATCTGTTTATTGACGTCCGTGATGATGCCGGCCGGGTCGGTCGTGATCAGCGCGTCTATGTTGGATTCGATGAGCGAGCGCGTGTAGAACTGCTGGTCGCGCAGGCGTTGATCGAGCTTCTTGCGCTCTGCCTCGATCTGCTGGCGCGCGCTGTTGTCGGTTCCTATCAGCAGGTAGCCAATGATGGCGTTGCTCGCGTCGCGCAGGGCCGTGACCGACACCACGGCTCCGAAGCGGCTACCGTCCTTTCGAATGTAGGTCAGCTCATAGATGTCCTCGATGCCGCGCGAGGCTTTGAATACCAGGGCCTCGAAGCCCGGTGTGATCGTGGTTCCCAGCTCGACGCTCAGGGCCTTTGCACGTGCGACCACTTCCTGCGGGTCGGAGATGTCGGCCGGGGTGATCTTGTTCATCACGTCAGCAGCCGCGTAACCCAGCATGCGCTCGGCACCTACGTTGAAGATCTGGATCACACCCTTTGCGTCGGTGGCGATGCTCGAAAAGTTGGCGCTGTTGAAAATCGCGCTTTGCAACGCTCCAGCTTCAAGCAGAGCCTGCTCGGCGTGTTTGCGCGCGGTGTTATCGGTGCCGATCAGCAGGTAGCCGATGATGGCGTTGCCAGCGTCGCGGAGGGCTGTTACCGAGACGATTGCCGGGAAGCGGCTGCCATCCTTTCGGATATAGGTCAACTCATAGATGTCCTCGATGCCGCGCGAGGCCTTGAACACCAGGGCCTCGAACCCCGGGGCTATGAGAGTGGAAAGCTCGACGCTCAATGCTTCGGCGCGCGCGATTACCTCTTGCGGGTCGGAGATGTCGGCCGGGGTGATCTTGTTCACCACGTCGCCCGCCGCGTAGCCCAGCATGCGTTCGGCGCCGACGTTGAAGATCTGAATGACACCCTTCTCATCGGTGGCGATGCTCGAGAAGTTGGCGCTATTGAAGATCGCGCTCTGCAAGGCCCCCGCCTTGAGCAACGCGTCTTCCGCCTGTTTGCGTGCCGTGTTGTCGGTACCGATCAGCAGGTAGCCGATGACGGCGTTGGCTGCATCGCGCAAAGCCGTGACCGAGACGACCGCCGGGAAGCGGCTGCCATCCTTACGGATGTAAGTCAGCTCGTAGATGTCTTCGATGCCGCGTGAGGCTTTGAATACCAGGGCCTCGAAGCCCGGGGTAATCCTTGTTCCCAACTCGACGCTCAGTGCCTGCGCACGCGCGATCACTTCCTGAGGATCGGAAATGTCGGCCGGGGTGATCTTGTTCACCACGTCGGCGGCCGTGTAGCCCAGCATGCGTTCGGCCCCGACGTTGAAGATTTGAATGACGCCGTCCGCGTCAGTAGCAATACTCGAAAAATTGGCGCTGTTGAAAATCGCGTTCTGCAGAGTTCCTGTTTTGAGCAACGCCTTCTGGCGTCGCACTTTGGTGGAGCCGCCCGCTTTGCCGGCATCGTCGGCAACGGCTGGATCGCTTTTTGGTTTGGACATGAAAACTTCCGTGAAAAGCGCACAACGATCCGGAGGGGATACTACGCTTGACGTGCCGCTAACACAATAGCGGCCCTTAGAGTCGGGCAAGAACCGCCCCCTTTGCGGAAAAGGAGGTGAATCGTCTCGGTCATTCTGATGATGGTCTGTGCGCTGGCACACACAAGCCGCAATTCTCCCCGTGACCGCCGCTGCAGCACGCCGGCCGGTCGTACCTCTCAGATCTTCGAGCATGCTGATGGGCTTGCCCGGGGCGGCCATCCATTCAATTTCTTCGAGCAAGCGCCTAGCTGGGCCTAATGTTGCCATCGGCGGTGTAGTGGGGGCATGCGCGGAATGTCGCCGTGCAGTCCGCAACGCTATGGCCCGAAGGTTTCGGTGCGCACCGGTATCAGCGGCGAGCCACACCGACCCTGCAACGCGCCGAAGAGCCGTATGGCCTCACGCGTTTGCCGAGCTTGATGTACAGCTCGACCGCTCGAATCCTGTCTTCGTACGAATACATGAACTGCCTCCTGGTAGTCCAAGTTTTTGT
>CAZIYA010000095.1:0-11359 GCA_964543355.1 uncultured Polaromonas sp. | reverse complement strand
GGCCTTCTACCTGGTGGGCACGATTGACGAAGCTTTCGAGAAGGCCAAGAAGGTCTAAGCGATGGACACCACACACACCATCCATGTCGATGTTGTCAGCGCGGAAGAAGCCATCTTCTCCGGCGAAGCCAAATTTGTGGCTTTGCCGGGCGAGGCGGGCGAACTGGGCATTTACCCACGCCACACGCCGCTGATCACCCGCATCAAGCCCGGTGCGGTGCGTATTGAAAAGGCCGATGGTACGGAAGAGTTTGTTTTCGTGGCCGGTGGCCTGCTCGAAGTGCAGCCCAACTGCGTCACGGTGCTGAGCGACACCGCCATCCGCGGCAAGGACCTTGACGAAGCCAAGGCCAGCGTGGCCAAGGCCGCCGCCGAGGAGGCGCTGAAAAACGCGAAGACCGATATTGATATTGCGATGGCCCAGTCCGAGCTGGCCGTGATGGCTGCGCAGATTGCGGCTTTGCGCAAGTACCGCCAGAAAAAATAGCGCGAACCAAAGACCGCGCGTCCCAAGCCCTGCTCGAAAGACCAGGGCTTTTTTTATGAACCCTACTTCGTGGCTGCCGCGCGTTCCCGGTACTCGCGAGGCGTGCACCCCAGCTCGCGTTTGAACACCGAGTTGAGGTACTGCACCGAACCGAAGCCGGCGCGGCCGGCAACTTCCGCACCGGTGAGCCGGGATTCATCGAGCATGGCCTTGGCCTGTTGAAGCTTGTACAGCAGTATCTCGTCGTGCACCGTGCGCTGCAGTTCGCGGCGAAAGTAAGTTTCCAGCGAGGAGCGTGACAAGCCGACGTGGGCGGCCACCTGCTCGGTCTTGATGCCCTGGCAGGCATATTGGCGGATGTAATGAAGCGCCCGCATCACATGCGGGCCGTGGACCGCTTCACGATGGCTGGAGGCACGCGCGTGCACCCCGGCGGGCGGCACAACAATGCGTGTGTCCCTCAGTCGCGCGCCGCCCAGAATCTGATGCAGTAAGTGCGCCGCAGTATGACCCATCTCCTCCGTGCCCTGGCTGACTGAACTGAGCTGGATACGCGTCAAATGCTGGCCCAGCGTGTCGTTGTCAATGCCCACAATAGCCACCTCATCGGGCACGGCGATGTCGGCCATGATGCAGGCCTGCAGCAACTGCCGGGCGCGCGCATCGGTGACGGCGATCACCCCCACCGGTTTGGGCAGCGACTTCAACCAGCTCATGAGCTGGTGCGAGGCGCTGTTCCAGGTGGGCGCGCTGGTGGCCAGCCCGCGATGGATATGGCAGGCCAGCCGGTCGCGCTGCATCAACGCGTCAAATACCTTTTCACGTTCCTGTGCCCAGCGATTGAGCGGCGATTCGGGCAGGCTGTAGCACGCAAACCGGGTGAAGCCCATCTCGATGAGGTGCAGGTAGGCCTGCTGGATCAGCAACTGGTTGTCCGTGGCGACATAAGGCACGCCAGCGGGGTAAAGGGCTTCGTCGAAATA
Organism: uncultured Polaromonas sp.; assembly: GCA_964543355.1. GTDB lineage: Bacteria > Pseudomonadota > Gammaproteobacteria > Burkholderiales > Burkholderiaceae_C > Polaromonas. The sequence goes on along the minus strand of CAZIYA010000095.1, from coordinate 9,889 downwards.
GGAACTGCCGACGGCTACGACCGGCAGCGCCATGGTGGACAAGGTGCGGGAGACGGCCGGATCATCGAAGTCGGCGATGATGCCGTCGCCTCCCCAGTCTTCTATCCCGTCGAGGCGAAAACGGAAGTCTTCTTCCAGGAAGAGGTCCCATGCGACGCGTGTCTGGTTCACGTAAGAGCCGATGCCCGCAATGATTTCCCGGTCGTAGACCTTGCTGGCATGAAACAGCAAGGCCACGCGGTAGACCCTGGCGTTGGCGGGCGTGCGGTGAGGCGGCATGGAATCGATGAGGTTGTCCACGAATTCTCGCTCAACACTTCACTTTTTGCGGTGCAGCATCAAATATTGCCATGGTTGCTGGTCATTTTCACAATCGAGCTGCCAGCCCGTGCGAAGTAGCATTTGTGGATTCACTCAGAGCGGGTTTTTCTAGATGTCCTACTTCGACTCCATTGCACCGGTCCGTTACGAAGGACCCGGCGGCAGTTCCCCATTGGCTTACCGCCACTACAACCCTGAAGAACGCCTGCTTGGTAAAACCATGCAGGAGCATCTTCGCCTGGCCGTCTGTTATTGGCATACCTTTGTCTGGCCTGGCAGCGATGTGTTCGGCCAGGGCACTTTTTCGCGGCCCTGGCACGAGGCAGGCGATGAGCTGACGATGGCGCGCCGCAAGGCCGACGCGGCTTTCAGCCTGTTCACGCGGCTGGGCGTGCCTTTTTATACCTTCCACGACACCGACGTGGCGCCCGAAGGCGGCAATCTGGCGCAGTACCGCAGCAACTTCTCGGCGATGACGGACGTGCTGGCCCAAAAGCAGGAAGAAACCGGTATGCGCCTGTTATGGGGCACGGCCAACCTGTTCAGTCATCGCCGGTATGCCGCAGGTGCAGCGACCAACCCCAACCCCGAAGTGTTCGCCTATGCGGCGACCCAGGTGTTCAGTGCGATGAATGCCACCAGGCAGCTTGGCGGCGCGAACTACGTGCTGTGGGGTGGGCGCGAAGGCTATGACACCTTGCTCAACACGGATTTGCGCCAGGAGCGCGAGCAGTTGGGCCGCTTCATGCGCATGGTGGTGGAGCACAAACACAAGACCGGTTTCAAGGGGGACATCCTGATCGAGCCCAAGCCGCTGGAGCCTACCAAGCACCAGTATGACTACGACTGTGCGACGGTTTATGGTTTTCTCAGGCAGTTTGACCTGGAGCAGGAGATCAAGCTCAACATCGAGGCCAACCACGCCACGCTTGCAGGGCACAGTTTCCAGCACGAGATCGCCACTGCAGCGGCGCTGGGTGTGTTTGGCAGCATTGACGCCAATCGGGGCGACCCCCAAAACGGCTGGGACACCGACCAGTTCCCCAACAGCGTGGAAGACCTGACGCTGGCCATGTACGAAATCATCAAGGCCGGCGGGTTTGTCAATGGCGGTTTCAACTTCGACGCCAAGGTCAGGCGCCAAAGCATGGATGCGGTTGATATCGTGCACGGGCATGTGGGGGCCATCGACGTGCTGGCCCTGGCTCTCAAGAGTGCTGTGCGCCTTGTCGAGCAGGACGAACTCGGGCGCTTCAGGCAGCAGCGTTACGCCGGCTGGCAACAGGACCTGGGACGCCGAATTCTGGCTGGCGACATGAGTCTGGCGCAGGTCGCCGAGCATGCTTTTGTTAATGAATTCAACCCGATACCGGTGAGCGGCCGTCAGGAATGGCTGGAAAACCGGGTCAACGCCGCGATTTTCGGAGGCGTGGCTTGATGTGCTCGGCCTTCGCTGCGAAGCTGGATTCCCCGTGCCTCGACTGGCGCGGGGAGGGCTTCCTGGCATCCACCAACGTTCATTGACAAAGCAGGGTCAACAGTGAGTCTCACCGTAGGATTCAAGGATGTCGTCAAGCGCTTTGGCCCGGTGCAGGTGCTGCACGACGTCAGCTTTGAACTCGCACCCGGCAAGGTCTATGGCTTGCTGGGTGAAAACGGGGCGGGCAAGTCGACCCTCATGAAAATCCTGGCGGGCTATGAAACGCTGACCAGCGGCGAGCTGACCATCAATGGCCAGGCCGTGCACTTCGGTGGTTCGCGCGCAGCGGAGGCCGAGGGCATTGTCATGATCCACCAGGAGTTCAACCTCGCTGAAGACCTGACGATTGCCCAGAACATTTTTCTGGGTCACGAAAAAAAGCGCGGCTGGTTGCTCGACGACAAGGCCATGAGTGGCGAGGCGATGCGCGTGATGGATCAGGTGGGCTTGCGCATCAACCCCGATACCCGCGTCAGCCAGCTGATCGTTGCTGAAAAGCAGCTGGTGGAAATCGCCAAGGCCCTGGCGCGCAAGACGCGCTTGCTGGTGATGGACGAGCCGACGGCCACGTTGACGCAGGGCGAAACCGAGCGACTGTTCACGCTGATCGCCCAACTCAAAACAGAAGGCGTGACGGTCCTGTATATCTCGCACAAGCTGGACGAGGTGGAGAGGATCACGGACGAAGTGATCGTGATGCGGGATGGTCGTTTCGTCGCACGCCGACCCACCTCCAGCCTGAGCCGCCAGCAAATGGCCAGCCTGATGGTCGGCCGCGAACTCTCGGACCTGTACCCTGTCAAGGAGCCGTCGCCGGCGGATGCCCCGACCCTGTTTCAGGTCGAACATGTCAACGTTCCCGGCTGGGCCGGCGACATCAGTTTTGAAGTGCGGGCGGGTGAAATTCTGGGTTTTGCGGGACTGGTCGGCGCTGGCCGGACAGAGCTGTTTGAAGGGCTGCTGGGCTTGCGAAAATCATCCGGTGGCCGGGTACGCCTGGACGGCGAAGACTGGGTGCACCGCAACCCTCGCGCGGCCGTTCGCAGGGGCCTGACCTATCTGAGCGAAGACCGGAAAAACAAGGGGCTTCATGTCCACTTCGGCTTGCGGCAAAACCTGACGCTGATGGCCCTGGAACGTTATGCGCAGCCTCTGCTGTCGCCAGACGCCGAACGGCGTGCCTTGCAAACAGCCGTCAATGATTTTGGTATTCGCACCGGCTCCCTCGACAACCTGGCTTCTGCGTTGTCGGGAGGCAACCAGCAAAAGCTGGCATTGGCCAAGGTGCTGCATCCCGGCCCCCGCGTCGTTGTGCTTGATGAACCCACACGCGGCGTCGACATTGGCGCCAAGCGCGATATCTATTTTCTGATCCAGCGTCTGGCGCGGGAAGGGCACGGCGTCATTGTCATTTCTTCGGAGCTGATGGAATTGATAGGCCTGTGCCATCGCGTTGCCGTGATGCGTGCCGGCAAGCTGGTCGCCATGCTCAAGGCCGACGAACTTACTGAAGAGGTCATGATCGCCCATGCCACCGGAACACACTGAAGCCCCGTCGGCCACCGGCTTCGCCGCCGAGCGCCTGGCCTCCCGAAGCCTGTCCTGGCGGCATTCGCTGCATGGCATGGGTCCGCTCGCGGGGCTGGTCTTGCTGTGCATCGCAGGTGTGCTGCTCAACGAGAATTTTGCGTCGCTGGACAACGCCATGAACGTGCTGACCCGCACCGCGTTCATCGGCATCATTGCCGTGGGCATGTGTTTTGTCATTATCTCGGGTGGCATCGACCTGTCGGTTGGCTCGATGGCAGCGCTGATTGCGGGTTGCACGATCCTCATGATGAATGCGGTCGCGGCAACAATGGCGTCCGCTGTGCTGGTGGTCGCGCTCGGCATGGCCTTCGCGGTGCTGCTGGGGGCGGTGTTCGGCCTGGCCCATGGCCTGCTGATCACCAAAGGCCGGATCGAACCCTTTATCGTCACGCTGGGTACGCTGGGCATCTTCAGGGCCTACCTCACCTATTTCTCCAATGGCGGCGCCATCACGCTGGACTCGAGCCTGTCGACGGTCTACAGCCCGGTCTATTACGGCAGCCTGGCCGGTATCCCGATTCCGGTGTGGGTCTTCATCGTGGTGGCCATGCTTGGCGCGTTGATTCTCAACCGGACGGCCTATGGCCGCTACGTCCAGGCCATCGGCTCCAACGAACAGGTGGCGCGTTACGCGGCTGTCGAAGTCGATCGCGTCAAGATCATCACCTACGTATTGCTGGGGGTGTGCGTCGGCATTGCCACCCTCCTGTACGTGCCGCGCTTGGGGTCGGCTTCACCGACCACCGGACTGCTGTGGGAGCTCGAAGCCATTGCCGCGGTGATTGTGGGCGGCACCGCCCTCAAAGGCGGCGCGGGCGGCATCACCGGCACGGTCATCGGCGCCGTGCTGCTTTCCGTGATCAGCAACATTCTCAACCTGACCAGCATCATCAGTGTGTACCTCAATGCTGCCGTGCAGGGCTTTGTCATCATCGCGGTTGCGTTCTTCCAGCGAGGCCGCCGCTAGGTTTTCCCCCGGTAGCGCAGGCTACTACTTTTCCAACCAGCAAGGAGACAACCATGAAATCGATGATTCGGAAACTGGCAGCCGGCGCCGCGGTGCTGGCCTGCCTGGGTACGGCGCCAGCGGCTTTTGCGCAGAACAAACCCCATATTGGCGTGGCTATTCCCGCCGCCACACACGGCTGGGCGGGCGGCGTTGTCTACTGGGCCAATCGCACCAAGGCCGAGCTTGAAAAGCAGTACCCCGGCCTGAAAGTCACCGTGAAAACCGCGGGCTCCGCCGCCGAACAGGCCAACCAGGTGCAAGACCTGCACACGGCCAACAAGATCGACACCCTGGTGATTCTTCCGTTCGAGTCGGCGCCGCTGACGCAGCCGGTGGCGCAGCTCAAAGGCAAGGGCGTCTACGTCACGGTTGTGGACCGTGGATTGACAGACCCGAGTGCGCAGGACGCGTATGTGGCCGGCGACAACCCCGGTTTCGGCAAAGTCTCGGCCGAGTACATGGCCAAGGCCCTGGGCGGCAAGGGCGATGTGGTCGTCCTGCGCGGCATTCCGACAGTGATCGACAACCAGCGCGTCGATGCATTTACTGCAGTGATGAAAAACCATCCGGGCATCAAGATCCTTGATGCCAAACACGGCAACTGGAACCGTGACGATGCCTTCAAGGTCATGCAGGACTACCTGACGCGCTTCAAGAAAATTGACGCGGTCTGGGCGTCCGACGACGACATGGCGGTGGGCGTGCAGAAAGCCATCGACCAGGCCAAGCGCAGCGACATCAAGCTGGTGCTTGGCGGCGCGGGTTCCAAGGAGTACATCAAGAAAGTCATGGACGGCGACAAGCTGGTGACCGCGGATGTCACTTATTCGCCCAGCATGATTGCTGACGCGATGAAACTCACCGCTGCGGCGCGCGTCAAGGGTGAGAAGGTTGCTGCCACGACCATCATCCCTTCGGTCCTGATCACCAAGGAAAACGCCAAGCAGTACTACGAGCCTGCTTCTCCGTTCTAAGGCATCCAACCTTCGCTTTCGCTCCTGCCTCCTGAATGAAGAGGCGGGGCGAAGCGTCCAACCATTCTGGAACTACTGCCATGGCAAGACCCGTCACATTGTTTACCGGCCAATGGGCCGATTTGCCGCTCAAGGAACTGGCGCCGCTGGCCCGAAGCATGGGCTACGACGGCCTGGAGCTGGCCTGCTGGGGTGACCACTTCAATGTTCAGGAAGCGTTGAAGAGCGACAGTTACGTCAAAGACAAGCGCAAGCTGCTCGAGCAGCACGGCCTGCAGTGTTTTGCAATTGGTGCCCATCTGGTGGGGCAGGCTGTTTGTGACCTGATTGACGAACGTCATCAGGCGATTGTTTCCGAGGAGATATGGGGCGATGGCCAGCCGGAAGGCGTACGCCAGCGCGCGGCGCGCGAAATGCAGGACACCGCGCGCGCAGCCGCCAGATTCGGCGTCAAAACCGTGACGGGTTTTACCGGCTCGTCCGTCTGGCACGCCAACTATGCTTTCCCGCCAACCACCCAGGCTTTCTGGGACAAGGGCTTTGCCGATTTTGCGCGGCGCTGGACGCCTATCCTCGATGTGTTCGAATCCGTTGACGTGAATTTTGCGCTGGAGGTCCATCCCACCGAGATTGCGTTCGACATCGCCTCCAGCCAGCGAGCGATGGAGGCAGTCAAGCGGCACAGGCGCTTTGGGTTCAACTTCGACCCCAGCCATCTGGGCTACCAGGGGGTGGACTACATCAAGTTCATTCGCACCTTCCCCGACCGGATCTACAACGCCCACATGAAAGATGTCTGGTGGAACAAGGGTGACGGCACCGTGGGCGTGTTCGGCGGCCACACCAGCTTCGGCGACGCAAGGCGCTTCTGGGATTTCCGCAGCGTGGGACGCGGCATGATCGACTTCGAATCGCTGATCGTCGCACTCAACGACATCGGCTACGCCGGTCCCCTGAGTGTGGAGTGGGAAGACAGCCGCATGGACCGGGTGCACGGCGCCACGGAAAGCGCGGCATTTTGCAAGCGGCTGGACTTCAAGCCTGCGGCAGGCGCTTTCGATGCGGTCTTTGACAAATCGAAGCAGGGCGGCATGGCGGGGTCGGCGGCATGAGAACGCTGCGTTACGCCATGGTCGGGGGCGGCCGCGATGCCTTCATCGGCGCCGTGCACCGCAAAGCCATGGCACTGGACGGGCAGATGGCACTGGTCGCCGGCGCCTTGTCGTCGGATTCGGGCAAGGCGCGGGCTTCGGGGCAAGACCTGGGCCTGCCTGCAGCAAGAAACCACGGCACCTGGCAAGAGCTGCTGAGCGACGAGCTCAAACGTCCCCAGGACGAACGCATCGACTTCGTTTCCATCGTCACGCCCAACCATGTGCATTTCCCTGTCGCGCGCGCCTTTGCGGAGGCCGGCATTCATGTGGTGTGCGACAAGCCGCTGGTTCACACCAGTGCGCAGGCGCAAGAGCTGATCAGCGTGGCCGCCAAAAGCGGCATCGTTTTCGGCGTGACCTACAACTACACCGGTTATCCCATGGTGCGCGAGGCACGCCACATGGTGCGCCAGGGCGCGATCGGCGAGATACGCAAGGTCATCGTCGAATACAACCAGGGCTGGCTTGCTACCCGCCTCGAGGGCGGCAACAACAAACAGGCCGACTGGCGGACCGATCCGGCGCGCAGCGGTGCGGCCGGGGCCATCGGTGATATCGGCTCGCACGCGGAGAACCTTGTTGCCACGGTCACCGGGCTTGAGCTTGAAAGCCTGTGCGCCGACTTGACGGCTTTTATTCCCGGCCGCAGGCTGGACGATGACGGCAATCTGCTGCTGCGGTTTACCAACGGTGCCCGTGGCGTGCTGGTCGCTTCGCAGATTGAAGTTGGCTGCGAGAACGATTTGCGCCTGCGTGTTTTCGGCAGCAGCGGCACGCTCGACTGGCGGCAGGAAGAACCCAACCAGCTGCTGCATTCCCCGCTGGACGGGCCGCGCCGCATCCTGACGCGCGGATCGCCCTGGCTATGTCCCTCGGCGCAGCGAGCCAGCCGCTTGCCAGCCGGCCACCCCGAAGCTTTCATAGAGGCCTTTGCGAACATCTACCTGGGCGTGGCGGCCGACATCCGCGCGCGCGCAGACCGGTGCAAGGCTGATCCACTTGACGTCGACTACCCGCGCATCGAAGACGGGGCGCGCGGCGTTCGTTTCATAGAGAAGGTGGTGCAGTCGGCACGCAGCGAACAGAAGTGGACGCCAATGGACTGAAGGGGCAAGTGCAGATCGCCTCCGGCGCGCGATCTGGCAGCTACTGCTTTTTGCTCCGGGGTTGTTTGCAAGTCCCGCAGCCGTGAGTGGTTGCGGCGCCACGTTCTCATTTCGCCATATGGATGCCGCTTGCCGCATATATTCAAGCAAAATATGCCTCTAGCCCATATGGGGTGCGCGCAAGCAGCTATCAAATGGGGAGCGCTCCGGGTGGCGCCGCGATGCTCCGGGGTGGCGAGGTAACAACTGGACACGCTAAATGACAGCCATTGAGCGGGCTGTCCCCTTATTGTTGCGGTGGGTGCAAGTCAACAACGAGGTGCGAAATGGACAGTCTTCTGGACAGCCTGACATGGGAAGAAGAAGCGTCGCCAGAGCGCAAGGCCAGGCGCGCGCGCAAGGTCTGGTTGACGCGGGTTGTGCTTGCGGTGGCTGCCCTTTTTGTACTGGCCGTGGTCCTGGCGCCCTGAAGTAGCCTGACGCCCATCTGGCTATTGCAGCAAGGGTGTGTCGGGCAACTCATTGGGATTGTGGGGTGTGTCCTGCCCGCCGTCGATGGCAAAGTGCGCCATCAGCAGCGCCGAAGTTTCTTCCAGCGCCTGCGTCAACCCGTCTTCATACCGTTTTTCCCTGAACGCCTGCGCCATGCGCGCCACCATGGCCTGCCACTGTGCCGGGCTCACATGCCGGGACAGGCCCCGGTCGGCGACGATTTCAATCGCATGGTCGGCCAGCAGCAGGTAAATCAGCACGCCGTTGTTCTGCTCGGTGTCCCAGACGCGCAGCTTGCCAAACAGGCTCACTGCCCGGTCATGCGGGCTGGCGCGCCGCCACAGGTAACTCAGCGGCAGTCCGGCTTCCACACAAATGCGGATTTCGCCGCTGTGGCGTTTTTCGCTGGCGGCCACGCGCTGCGCCAGGCGCTCCAGCAAATCGGTCGGAATGGCGCGGCGCGTGTCGTCTTCATCCAGCCAGAGGTGCTTGAGGAGGCGCGAGAAGAAATGGCCCATGGTCGGATCCTTACCAATTGCCCGACGCGCCGCCGCCGCCGAAGTTGCCGCCGCCACCGCTGCTGAAGCCGCCACCGCCTCCTCCGCTGCTCCAGCCCCCGCCGCCCGTGTGGCCGCCCCAACCTGCGAGCCCGCCGCGCCGGCCAGTGGGCATCACGCTGGAAACCAGTGCAAACAGCATGGCCACGACAGTGGCTGCGCCGGCAATCAGCAGGCTGGAGGTGACGATCCAGGCCAGGAAACCGACCGCCCCGCCGGTGACCAGCGATCCAGTCTTGCGCCCGAACATGCCGGCCAGCACCCGGCCGCCAATCGGCACTGCAAAGAAGAGGAAGACAGCGAGGTCCGTCCACTGGAAGCCCGGCGCTGCAGGTTTGCCCGCGTCGGCCCCGGGCAACGGCAGGTTTTCGCCGGTGATGCGAGCCATGATCTGGTCGACCCCGGCATCGAGACCACCGGCAAAATCGTTCTGCCTGAAACGCGGTGTGATGGCGCGGTCGATGATCTGCCGCGCCGCCAGGTCTGGGATGGCGCCTTCGACCGCCTTGGCGGTGGCAATGCGGACCTTGCGATCGTTTTTGGCGACCACCAGCAGGACACCGTCACCAACATCCTTGCGTCCTATTTTCCAGGCGTCACCGAGACGCTGGGTGTAGTCGGTGATGTCCTCGGGCAGGGTGCTTGCCAGCATCAGCACCACAACTTGCGTGCCCCGCGCTTTCTCGAAGGCTGCCAGCTTGGCTTCCAGGGCCTGGCGCTGCCCGGCATCCAGCGTGCCGGTGCTGTCCATGACGCGGGCCGTCAGCGGCGGGATGGCCTGCAGGTCCTGGGCTTGTGCCGACCCTGCCAGGCAGCAGCCCGCCAGCAACAGGCCCATACACCGGCTCACCCAGTCCGTGCCCACAGCTCCGATCCAGCGGCTTGTCACGATGGCTGCTTATTTTTTGTTGAAGTCCACCGTCGGGGGCGCAGAGATCTGAGCTTCGTTCTGCACACTGAAGTTGGGTTTGACCGTGTAGCCGAAAACCATGGCCGTCAGGTTGTTGGGAAAGCTGCGGGCGAGCACGTTGTAGGCCTGCACGGCCTGGATGTAGCGGTTGCGTGCCACCGTGATGCGGTTCTCGGTGCCCTCCAGTTGCACGCGCAAGTCCTGGAAGCCCTGGTTGGCCTTGAGGTTGGGGTAGTTTTCCGTCACCACCAGCAGGCGCGACAGGGCCGAGCTGAGCTCACCCTGTGCCGCCTGGA